>CABVRR010000018.1:0-13113 GCA_902500705.1 uncultured Nitrospira sp. | reverse complement strand
TATCCGGAGGGCAGACGGTACTCCTGGTGACACACAGCGTGCAGGCTGCGCAAGCCGCCGACTATGTGTGGACCATGCGGGACGGCCAGCTTGTCTCACGCACTGAATGTAAGCCGGAGCTGGTGACGCGGTGATTGATCTTTCCACCACGATAGCCGGTGTGAGGTTTCCCAGTTGTTTCATGAATGCGTCGGGCGCACTGTGTGTCACACAAGACGAGCTTGAAGCCCTGGGAAAGTCCGGTGCGGGAGCCATCGTCACGAAGTCGATGACGGTGGAACCACGACAAGGCAACCCTGTGCCTCGGTATCACGGATTTCCAGGGGGCTCGATCAATTCGATGGGGCTTCCCAATCTCGGCTATCGGGCGTACGCAGAGATGATTCCTCATCTCAAACGATTCGGAAAACCCGTGATTGCCAGCGTCGCCGGACTGGGGGAGGAAGACTTTCCCATCATTGCGGAAGTGATCAACGCCGCCCAACCGGATCTTATCGAAGTGAATCTGTCTTGCCCGAATATTCCTGGCAAACCTCAAATCGGCTACGATCCGGAAACGTCCGAACGAGTTCTCAAGAATGTGCGTCCAAAAATTTCAGTGCCGATGGGAGTGAAGCTCCCGCCGTATTTTGATCCGGCGCATCATGAGATCATGGGGAAGGTACTCGGACGCTGTGGAGTCGACTTTCTCAATATGATCAATTCAGTGGGTAACGGCCTAGTGGTAGACCTGGAGCGGGAAACCGTCGTGATTAAACCGAAAGGCGGCTTTGGCGGGTTGGGTGGACGGCTGATCAAGCCGGTGGCCTTAGCGAATGTCCGGGCCTTCTATAAATTGTTTGCTGGCAAGATTCCGATCATCGGAACCGGAGGAATTGTCGAAGGGAGCGATGTATTCGAACATATCCTCTGCGGCGCGTCAGCGATTCAAGTCGGGACGGTCTTGGTGGAGGAAGGGCTTGAGGTGTTCGACCGACTGGAAGCGGAGTTGACCGCGATCTTGATGGGAAAAGGATACCGGTCGATCCAGGAATGTCGGGGACGACTCCAGGAATTATGAGCCTACTTGCTGCCAAAGTTGCGAGGCAGCAAGTTGTGTTGGAGCGATTGCCGCAGGAGTTGGGCGACGTTCCGAACATTCAGTCGGCGCATCAAATTGAACCGATGGACTTCGACCGTTCGGACGCTGATGTCCAGGGATGCGGCGATCTCACGATTCGTGTGACCCAGCGCGACCAATCGGAGAATCTCGCGTTGACGAGGCGTAATCTGTGGAGACGATTTGGCCCGGTGTTCCACTCGTTGAACTGAAAGCACGGCGGCGCGTTTGTTTCTTGCCATCTGTCCTCCTCTCAAAAGTTCTGCGGTCAGTCTAGCAAAGGACCTAAAATGTGTAAACGAAACGACGGATATACGCCGAACGTGCGGATACGCAAACAGGGACCGATGCCGTCGCTCCGAGTTGTAGCACTTTCTTACGTAATATGCCTGCCTTGTTAAGGGTCATTCTCCTTCTTCTTGTCTCGCATGTCCGGCAATGGCCGTTGCGCACGTTGCTGACGATCATTGGCGTGGCTCTCGGCGTCTCGGCTTCCGTCGCCGTGCGGACCGCCAATGTCGATGTCCTGCGGTCCTTTGAACAGGCGGTCCTGACGGTAGCCGGTCCCACCACCTTAGAGGTGTCAGCAGGGGAGACCGGGTTTGATGAGCAACTCATCACACGAGTTCGAACGGTTGAGGGTGTCACGTCCGCATCACCGGTCATCTTACAGACAGCGGTTCACATGAAAGGAGAACATGCGGATCAAGCGGTACAAGTCGTAGGGCTGGATCTTCTGGCCGAGTTCAATACGCGCGGGTTCCGTATGACCCAACCGGCAACGGAAGGTCAGCTGATGGGGATGATCCAACCGCAGGCGGTGTTCTTGGGAGCGACATTAGCTACGGAGTGGAAACTATCGGTCGATGACCATGTCGATTTGCTGATCGGGCCCAGGCGTCTCACTTGTCGGGTTGCGGGGATTCTTGGCCATGAGTCGGACCGAACCGCCTCGTGGGAGCGCATGGCCGTCATGGATATTGCGGCTGCGCAGATCACGTTTGATATGGTCGGTAAAGTGGATCGCATCGATATCGTGACCGACGAAAAAATGACCGTCGAAGATGTTGCACAGGCTCTACAGGCTGTTGTGCCGCCCTATATGAAAGTGGAGCGACCGGTCAATCGGACAAGACAGGTTGAGCAAATGGTGCGCGCGTTCCGTCTCAATCTCACAGTACTAAGCTGGGTTGGGCTGCTGGTCGGAATGTTCCTGATCTATAACACGATGGCGTTCGCCGTTGCGCAACGGCGACGAGAAATCGGAATTTATCGCGCTATCGGGATGACTCAGTCTCGGGTAGCGGTTTTGTTCTTGATGGAGGCAGGGGTATTTGGGTTTGTGGGCGGCATCGTCGGGAGCGTTGCAGGAGTGGCGCTTGCTCAAGAGCTGGTGACGCTGCTCAGTCGAACAATTTCTGACCTATATGCTCCAGTCAGTGCAGGAGAGGGAGGGCTACTCTGGGGCAGCCGCTTCTGGAGCATCATGCTCGAAGGAATTGCCATCGGATGCGCCGTGTCCATGATCGGTGCCATCGGTCCGAGCCTGGATGCCAGCCGCACAGCGACGGTGCAGGCACTGGCTCCCGGCGACTATGAAGCCAGTCAACAACTACGCGTAGGGCTGCTCGCCGTGGTGGGAGTGTGCTTACTTCTTGTCACCGGACTCTTAAGTCTACCGGGTCCCATCGGCGGAGTTCCTCTCTTGGGATATCTGGCGACGCTCTCGCTGTTGGCTGGGTTGGCCTGTGTGGCGCCGATCTGTATCACCGGATGGTCTCGCCGGCGTTCATACGTGGGACGTGAAGGGGGAGCACGAGGAGCCATGAGGGGGATTGCCGTCGAGCATGCATCCCGCAGTCCCGGACGAAACGGAGTCACCGTCTCGGCGTTGATGGTGGGATTAGCGATTATGATCGGTGTGCTGGTGATGGTGCGAAGCTTTAGGCATACGGTCGAACTCTGGGTCACCGATACCGTTTTGGCTGATCTGGTCGTGGCCCCCTCCATGTGGCTGCGGGGCACGGAGATCGGAGGGGCCGGCCGGAGTCTTCCGCCCACATGGTTGAACGTCTTGTCTTCTATCCCTAACGTGGAGGCGGTCGACAGCTATCGTGACGTACGCGTGGAGGTAAACGGTCAACGAGTGGCTATTGTGTCACGGGATCTGCGACTCCATGCCGAATGGAGCCGGTATCTTGTGCGCAAGGGCGATTCTTCGGAACAGCTCAGACGAGCGGTTGAGACGCACGGAGTCCTCGTCTCTGAGGTATTAGCCGATCGGCTCGGAGTGGAAGAAGGATCGACCCTTGACGTGATGACGCCGAACGGTCCCGCGCAATTTCCGATCGTGGCCGTGTTCTATGACTATTCGACGGACGGAGGCAAGTTGCTCATGGATCGAGCCCTCTACCAGTCGCTCTGGCACGATGATCTGGTCACGGTGTTCCCAGTGTATTTGAACGCAGAATCAAGCATCGATCGTGTGAGAGCGCGGATCATCGAACAACTGGGCAGCGCCGCCGACGGAGGGCTTCCACCGCTTGTGATCAGCAACATCGAGTTGCGGAAAGAGATCCTTGAGATCTTTGATCGGACCTTTCTGCTCACCTACGTGCTGGAAGCCATCGCCGTCGTGATTGCCATGCTCGGCATTGTCAACACGCTGGTGACCTCGGTTCTTGAACGACGTCGGGAATTTGCCACTCTTCGGGCTATCGGAGGAAGTTCGGAACAAATACGGCAGCTCGTCCTCTGGGAAGCTGCCTATCTCGGTCTGGTCGGGATCGTCTTGGGTCTGATCGGCGGTGGACTTCTTTCACTCTTACTGATCAAGGTCATCAATAAACAGTCGTTCGGGTGGACGATTCAGATGATCGTTCCCGTCGGCGCGCTGGCGCAGGCGGTCGCTCTTGCCGTGGTTGGCATCTTTGTCGCGGGATACTTCCCGGCCCGTTGGGCAGCACGGCAACCGGTGATTGATGGGTTGCGAGAAGAGTAGAGGCCTAGTGTTCGTCAGGTCTTGGAGTCTCGTCCGTACCTCATCAACAAGGCGTGAAGGTCTTCCGGGATCGGCATGGACTTGAACGGAGGCACTCGAGCGCCGCCCGTATTGCCGATCGGAACCCAGAGTCGTGAAAAGAGCAGAGCACCCACGATTCGAGGCATTTGTCCGATCATCTCCACGACATCTCGCCGTCTCCACCCTACTTTGAGCATCCACCAATGGGTTCTCGCATGAGCGAGGGGATATTGCTGACCTAAGATGTGCGCTCGTTCTAGGTGGATAAATGCTTGATCCATGATGTCAGCATTGTATTGCGAGAGTGCTGCTGATGTTTCCGTCTCGTAGGCTTGTTGGAGTTGTGGGCGCATCCTTCTAGTGTGCGCAGTTGAAGTGGTAGTAAGTGCTTGACTGACACTGTATCAGATATGGGAAATACCTCGCGAGGTTTTTACCGGATTGCTGAATATGAGCTGGAAATGGTCTGTGGAAAAACAAAGCAAAGATAGAAAGGCATCAGACAACTTTTACAGATTAACGATTGTAAGAGGCACTGAGCCTCGATCCGTAACGACCATTTCCTCAGTACTACCGCACTGAATCTATTTAGATACTGGTGAATCGAAAAGGATTCACCTCGATTGAATTGGAATTTCTAGACAACCGCGCAATTGTTCACAATCCAAGTTATTTTTCTTTGTTTTCGCTCGGCCCACTCTTTGCTAGTAGAGCTACGTAGCAATGGGTGTGAACACAGGCACTCGTTGAACTGCAACGCAATTGATGTGGAAACCTTTCTTGACTCCTCACGTAAGAATACTTAAAGATGCTCTCGTCAGCAAAGGGTAATGAGTAGGTGTGTATGCAATGAAAAGCTGTAAGAATTTAAAGGCCTGGATTCGTGATTGGTTGGAAATGTAATTGCATGAGATCTATAAGGTTACGCGCGTAATGAGATGATTGAGTTGGATTGATCTGTGCACTGAGGAGGGTTGGTATGACAGGGCGTAAGCAAATGGTATTGGGCGTTGCGATTCTGACCATACTCACATTCACAGGATTGGCTGTCGCCCAACCACAGGCGAAATCTCCGGCGGTGAAACAGGAACGAGTTAAGGCAACTCATGTCGTTCCTCCCCAAAACGCCATCCACAATAAGCCCGATTTAACGACGGTCAAGCCCGAGCTCACTCTCCCTATCAGGTCTTGCCCAGCCAACGCCCTTCGAGCCGATGTCGTGGCGATTGACCATCCGATAGTGTTCAATCGTCTTGGCGCACAGAACGTTAATTGGATGATGTATGCGCTGCGGCATGATGTCATTGATTTAAAAACTAATAAATCCTTGGATTATTCGACGAAAGGGAAAGAATTATTTGGCGAGGTTGTGAAGCGTACCACAAGTCGAGACATTGCGTTGCGCCCTGATCTGCGCCCAAGGCCGTTGGTCTTGCGAGTGGCTGAGGGAGGCTATCTCAAGGTTGTGTTTACCAATCTCTTAGAGGTACGGCCGGTTGTGAAGCCGGAGGACACACCAGGGAATCCATTCAACTCTTTTCCAGACCCTTTGCCTAATATCGATCATCCGATGGAGCACGCAGCCAAGGATGATCCTCTTGTACCTGATAGAAAATTGAATCACATTGATGATCAAGTCGCAAGTCGAGTGGTTGGTTTTCACCCACAAGGCTTGGAATTAGTTCCTATTGATGGTCTATCAGGGATTCACAGCGATTCCTCGAATGTTGGCAAGAATCCTGATAGCGCTCTTAATAGTCCCAATGCTAAAGCGGGTAGCATGGTTGAGCCGGGGCGATCAACGGAGTATTGCTTCTTTGCTCCAAAAGAAGGAGCCTATCTCGTCAGTAATGACGGAGCCGTGTTCGGTGGGGAAGGGACGGCTGGCAATAGTGGCGTCGGGTTATTTGGGGTTGTAGCTGTGCAACCAAAGGGAGCTCAGTTTTATCGTGCGCAGGTCACCGAGGAAGAGCTCCGTTTGGCGACTCGGAAAAAACCAGACGGTACACCGATTATAGCTCCAAGCGGCCAACCAGTCATCGTCTATGATGCCATTTATGAGAATAAATTGCCGTGGTCGGACGAGGGTAAGTCAGGTTTCCCAATTTTGAATATGGTTCAGAACGATCGGATCATTCATGGAGATATTAATGCCATTATTGTGGGGCCGAATCCCGATGGGTCGTTTCCACGTGAAACCTACCCGATTGAAAAAGACGTGATTCCCAATCTCAGGGTAGCGCGTAACCCAACCCTCCCTAATCGGTTAGAACCTTTTCGGGAATTTGTATCGGTCTTTCATGATGAGAACGCGGCGACTCAATCGTATCCTTATTTCTTCGATCATCCAGAACTGGGGCATACGCTGCATGGGGTACGCGATGCCTTCATGATTAATTACGGCTCAGGAGGCATTGGGGCTGAGATCATTGCAAACCGGCTTCATTCAGGTCCCATGCACGATTGCCTGGACTGTGCATACGAAGAATTCTTCTTGAGCTCGTTTGCGGTAGGTGATGCCGCCATGATTGTGGATTATCCAGCCAATATGGTGACGCACCAATGTCAGCCGGAGTTCCTTCCGAATCAGGACGGTAAATGGACGAGCTCCGATATGGAAAACAATTTCAAGGCAAAGTGCGTACAGGAAAAATGGGCGACTGAGGCCTATTACCCACACGATCCAGCAAACCTCCATCACAGCTATATCGGCGATTTCGTCAAATTCCGGAATGTACATTCGGGGAAAGAACAGCACATCTTCCATCTGCATAATCATCAGTGGCTGTTTAATCCAAACGACGACAATTCCAACTATATCGATGCGCAAGGGCTTGGTCCGGGATCTGGTTACACCTATGAGATTGCCTTTGGTGGCTCGGGTAATCGTAACAAGACCGTTGGGGATGCCATTTTTCATTGCCACTTCTATCCGCATTTCGCGCAAGGTATGTGGTACATGTGGCGCAATCACGATGTTTTTGAAGCCGGCACGCACTTGGCAGTCAGCGATACGAGGACCGGTTATCACACCGAGCAATTTGGGTTAATGCATGGCAAGCCATCTGAAAAGGCGCGAGCCTTACCGGATGGAGAAATCGTCGCAGGTACGCCTATTCCTGCTATTGTGCCGCTGCCTGGGAAGGGGATGGCTCCGATGCCATTGCCAGTGACGGTTGAGCCGCGTAAAGGAGATGATGGTGGGGTGCATGGATCTTTCGCAAAAGTATGTCTTGGGTCTATCGATAGTGCGACAGGGAAGTGCCAAGAAGAAAAGAAATTGAGTTCACACGACAATCCTGGATTTCCATTTTGGGTAGCGGGAGTCTCACAGCGAGATGGGCATGCTGCTGAGGATCTCATCTCGATGGGCTCCCGACCGACGACTCCACCCTTGGATATGGACTCATTAGCCGGTGGACACGACGGAGGCCTTCCTCGGCATGCCCTAGCTGGTTATTCAGCAGGGGGGCATGATCATTCTGAAATCACTAGGCTCTCGGCCGCCAAACATGTCACATCGGCCAAGCCGGTATATTACGATGAGGGTGGAACTCCGCTTGAGCTGGTGGCGATGAAGTTTCACGCGGAACGTGAGCATCCGACCAGCAAGGTCGATATGAATCAAGTGGCATCGTCTGCCAAGTTTATTACGAACGGTGCTCCAGCTATAGCAGGTGCGCCCTTCAATGATCCTTGCATTGATGACAGCGGACATCGTCTGACGACGGGAGGCCAGGGGGATTTTTTTGCTGGACATTATGACGAGTTCTTTTCCTCCACTGGCTTAGAATTTGGTGGTGACATCCCCCGTGTCTATAAAGGGGCTAATCTGCAACTGGATGTGGTGTTCAATAAGGTTGGCTATCATTACCCGCAACAGCGGATACTCACTCTCTGGGAAGATGTACCCGCATTATTGCGCTACCAGCGTCCACCGGAGCCACTTGTTTTGCGGATGAACACCTATGATTGCGCAAAGTATGAACACACGAATCTCGTGCCCAAGGAATTCTATCTTGACGATTATCAAATCACGACCCCTACCGATGTGATCGGCCAGCATATCCATCTTCCCAAATGGGATCTCACCTCAGCTGACGGGGGGGCGAATGGGTTCAACTATGAAGATGGGACGTTTGCGCCTGGGGCGGTACGCGAACGGATTCATGCCATCAATGAATGGAATAGACACAGCACCACTCGGGTCTCACCGACAGCAGGCTACCAAAACATAGTCGTCCGGACAGCGCACCCGTACTTTGGGAAGGATCCTATCTTTCAAAGTGGATCCATGTTGCAACTTACAGAGAATGCCTGTCTGAGTGCCTGGGGTCAAAAGGATTGGGAAAGCGTAACGCCAGAAAATTTTAAGGAGTTTGAGCAAAATTCTGGTGTTGCGGGAAAATGTGATTGGCTTGGGGCACGCACAACCATTCAACGGTGGTTTTCTGACCCTATTGTAAATAGGTTTTTGGTCCACCGAGGTCTTGGAATCACTTTTACTCATGACCACCTGGGACCATCAACTCACCAACAGCTTGGGCTCTATGCCACTATGTTGACAGAGCCACCGAACTCCAAGTGGGTACACAACGAGACAGGAGTTCCCTTGTATACGCGTGCTGATGGTGGCCCTACGACCTGGCAGGCTGTGATTGCTGGGGAGAGGGACAAGGAAGGGAAACCATCGAGAATTGATGTTGATAAAGATGGTGGTGATGATTCACACCGCGAGTTCTTTTTGCAATTTGGGGATTTCCAACACGCCTCTCAAAAAGGTGTGTACGTTGGTGTGAACAAGGATCGTGTTCCACAGAATGCTGAGCCGACACGGGAGAGTTTCCGGCAAGCCATCAATCCCTCGTTACGGAAGCCATTGAGTCCGGTGTTTCCTGATATTTTAGCGTTCGAGCGGACGTGCCCTGGTGGGAGACACGTTCATTTGAATGATTTGCTGCCCGGTTCAGTCTATTTAACTGCCACAGATTTCAGCAATCCGGCACTCTATGATCCAATCTCAGGGCAGCCATGGCGCCCCTGCCCTGAAGCCATTTCAGCTGATGATGTCGGCATGATGGTGGTGAATTATCGGAATGAACCGATCGGTGCGCGTGTATACGATCCGAATAAAGACGCACCTCATACTAAGGATGGTAAGAAGGGAGATCAAGCAGCAGGTTTCTCTGGTGACCTTACGTTTGCCTTGCAGACCAGAACGGACCGGAAAATTCCTGAGCTGAATACTGAGCTCGGAGCCACACCATACCCTGCATTGACGTTCAGTGTATTTCAGGGGGATCCCTTTACTCCCATCATGCGAGCCTATGCTGGTGATTTAGTACGAGTCAAAATCCAGGCTGGCTCGCATGAACATGAGCACAATGGTGCAATCAATGGATTAGCTTGGATGCAGGGTGGGGCAGGCTTCGGGCAAGCGCCTTATTCGGGCTGGCGGAATGGGCAAAATATTGGGCTGTCGGAACAATTTACCTTATCTGCAAGCCTAATTGACTACGAGTCGCCGACCCATCTGAACGATAGACTATATACGGTAGATAGTAGTCAAGACGGAATGTGGAACGGCGTGTGGGGTTTGTTGCGAAGTATGAATCGACGAGACCCAGACCCCAAGGTAGATCGGTTGGTTCCGCTACCAAGTAACCCTAAACCGACCTTACTTGCGCCGAATGAAGGACAGCATTTCGATAATGCATGTCCTAAGGATGTGAGGGTTCGTCATTATCATGTTGCAGCGGTTTTAGCCAATAGAGCCCTTGAAGCTCCTGACAATTCCTTGGGTATCAAAATTCCTCACGCAGCGCCGCAAGCCACATTGATTTCCAATGGCGGTACGCTGATCTATAATCCTCGTCTTGCAGAGATTGAAATTCAGCTCGTACAGCCGTCTGGTGAGGTTACAAAAACAAAATATAATGCGGGTCCTTTGCACGACCCGACGGCAATCTTGTTCGTACGTTTTAGAGATTTGGATAAAAGAGGAAAAATCAGGGCTGAGAGTCCAGTAGAGCCAATCGTTTTACGCGCTGCGGCAGGAGAGTGTATCGAAGTGGTCTTACACAATCTTTTGCCAAGGGATCGCCAGATGATGCCTGATTTAGATGGTTACACGACGGTCTCCGGTGTGATTCGCCGTGACGCAGGTTCTCCCAGCTCGAAGATGACCTCATTCAATAACAATTTAGTACGTCCATCCAATCGTATTGGTCTTCATCCACAAATGGTGCAGTACGATGTGCAAGGCTTCGATGGGAATAATGTTGGGGTGAACAAGATTGGCACAGTTAGGCCTGGTAAGAGTAAGGCCTATCAATGGTATGCCGGAGTGATAGAGGCTCCTCTGGATAATAAATTCTGCCCCGATGAGGTGCGGGGGGCGACATTTGATGAGCTGAATAAATTTGCCCAGTTGCCAGGATTTCAACCTCTGAGCGAATTTGTAAGTCTCCCGGTGGTTAAGCTCTTGGTCGCTGACATATTGAAAGAGTCAATCTTTGAACAAAGAATCAAGCAGCTACTGGGAGATAAGCCGCAAACTGAAATACTTGTGCCTGACCCTAAACCGTTTGCCGTGATCTCAAAAATGAAGGCACCGAGGCAGCGGGCTACAGTGCAAATATCGGCTGGAGTGAGAGATCTTGATACGCAAATTCGTGAGTTTCGAAAGCGGGAAGGTGCAGCAGCACAGATCAAGGCAGATGACATACAGTTGTCGCCAAAGATAGGGGCTAAATTAGCCGAGGAAATGAGCGCATTGACTGAAATACTTGTCTCTGGGCTAGGAAAAAATGAAACTTGGAGCAAGTGTTTGATGGGGTACGGTGCTCTAGGCGGTATATTCCCTACGGGAGCAGGCAATGACGAACCGGATACAACCCCTGATGCGCGGCCAACTCAGAAGCAGTCGTTTGATCGTTCCAGTGTGGTGTCCTTGCTTGATCCGGCGCACAAACTAAACATATTGAAGCAACGGGTAGATTGCAGGAGCCAACAAGGGGAATTGCCGGGGATATTCCTCATTCAGCTAGAAAAGGCTAGGGCAAAAACGGGGCTCTCCTTAAACGAATGGGTTTCCTTGGTCACGCCTGACGTGGCGAAAATGGTAACAGAGAAGTTTGTATCAGGAATACTTTCCGAACTTCTTTCTATGGATGTTGAAGGAATTGATCCTGGAAAGACCGAGAAAGACACCTATGCCTGGCGTCAAACACAGTACCCTACTCTTGGTCCAGACACGACTCGACTAATTAAGTTGGATCGCAAATTCTGCCGGTATGAGGGGGTCGAATTCGGTGGGAGTAATCTGACGCCGCCGGATCGCATTAAACAAGGCCAAAAAGGAGCAGTGGGAGCACTTGTCATTGAACCAGAGCGATCTAGATGGAGTTATGAGTGGACAGATAAGCCTGTGGACGATCTGACAACGGATCGGCAGAAGCCTGGTCAGACCCGAAAGAGTCGAGCAACAGCAACCGTAAAGTATCCAGTAACGATACAGGGAGAGGGAAAATCGAGACCAAAGTGTAACGATCCAGAACTTAAACCCGAACAACGCTGTGCTGAGTTTCGCGAGTCTGTGCTTGTACACCAGAAGGGATTGAATCTTCGGTACAAGGATGGCTCTGCTGTCGCCAATCTTGCGGCGGAAAAAGAAAAGGCAATCGAGACAAATACTGCACCGGAAGACGCGCATGACTCAGGACATATGGCCATCAACTATGGCACTGAGCCTATGTGGTTCAGGTTCGGTTTATCTCCAGATAGCGTATTCGGGAAAGGTGGCTTTGGCGGAGTTATCCATGCCTATCAGGCATTCAGTAATGGATGTTGTGCCCCTGATATGGTTGTGGCTCCGTATGCGAAGCCGAATGTAGGGGAACCCTATACCCCCATTGCAACTGCGTACGCGGGGTCAGAGTTGAGAATTCGTGCTTTGTTACCCACTGGGGTTGGACGAGCAACGACCTTTTCACTTCATGGTCACAATTGGCCACGGGACCCGTACCTTGCCGAGCACACGTGGAGCGTGGCTCCTGACCATGGGGAGCATTCTGTAGGAGGTCGACCAGCTGAGTGGGGTGTGCCAGCGAAATGTATCGGGTACAGCGCAACACAGATGGGAATGGGTGGCCAAGAAAGTCTTACACCGATGGCCCACTTCGATCTGATCCTCAAGTCAGCGGGTGGAAAGCATGCGGTGGCTGGAGACTATCTCTGGCAGGATCATGGGGGATTTGGAATAACCAGTGGCTTATGGAGTCTGGTGAGAGTTGTCGCCCCCGAAACTTCTATTCAAAAGCATGAGCTTCGAACGCCTTGTAAATACGTCCCGTAGTGTGCGGATGCAGCATCCAAAGTTAGTCTATGTTCTTTCCTTGGCCCTGTTCTTCGGAGCAGGGCCGGCTGTTTCTCACGCCAGTTATCTCAATAAGATCATCGAACAAGAAGGTCTGCGGGTTCAGTTTTCGATTGACTCGGTCGCGGAGCAGAGCGCCCCTGCGAGAATCCACGCTGATCAGCTGATCAGAATCCGCATGGCAGTCACGCGCCAGGCGGATGGCCACCCGTTGAATAACTGGAACGTTGGGGCCTGGCTGGATCACGCGATGTCGGCGGCATCCGGTGCCATGCCGGCTTGTGGTCAACGCGTTGCGGGCTATCTTGGTGGCGATCTCTTGCAACGTCCACTTCTCGACCTCACCGGCTACTATGTTTTGACGTTGGATGCCGAGCCAAGTGTGTCGGTGCTCGATCCTTCAGTCAGCTTTGCCGGCCGAACCAGCCTGTACAGTTCACTCAAATTAAAAGGCAGGGGGTTCGATTGGATCAAAACATCGGATGATGCCAAGCTCTTTGTCGGGCTGGCCGAAGAGCCAGCCGTGGCGATTGCCGATCTTCAGATGTTACAGGTGCTCACTCATGTGCCCGTTCCTGGTCTTCCCACTCGGCTCGCCCTGGCGCCTGATGAACG
>CABVRR010000017.1:22137-49255 GCA_902500705.1 uncultured Nitrospira sp. | reverse complement strand
TCGCCAGCCAGCCCAACTTCACTGGCTTCGAATCGTGCCACTGGGAAATATCGTACCCTCTATCGTTGGCCATAGTATGACCTCCCTCCACTCTGATAAAGAAAAAACTCACCTACGTAACACATTGCTTCGAGCGACTGCTCCTTACTGTTCGCCTCCCCAATCTCTCCGCCTCATACTCACTTACTTAACAACCCTGCAATTCTACTCCAAATCGATAAGTTAATGCCAACCGATAATTTTCACTCTCATCTTAACTTTACTATTTGCTCATTATTTCCATTGCTTATGGATGACGGCGAAGGTTCTTGTTGTATCTAATCTCTACCTGTCCAGTGGCTCGGCAGGTACATCTCAGGCAACGTTCATGAAACATTGAACCTTGTACCCGTTGCAGCGTAGGATCCTGCTTGGAGAGAAAACAGCATGAAACGACCTCTATGGACCAGCTCACGCGGAATTGTTGTCACCCTAGTCGTCATAGGTATAGCGAGCCTGTTGATTTACGCACAGGTCACGCCTCAGACACATGAAAGAGAAGAAGTCATTGCCACCATTATCAAAAACTGGCAACAAGCGCATCCAGCAAATCATCGGTTTGTGATTTTGGACGACTTCAACAACGATGCAGTCCTCGACAACGATACCAGCCTCATCTGGGAACGCTCCCCAACCCCGACGTCTGTGACATGGAACGAAGCTCGCACCACATGCGTGTCTCGAACAACCGGCGGTCAAAAAGGCTGGCGCTTGCCTGCACCAGCCGAAATGCGCAGCCTTGTCGGGCCGGCGGTTGACTCTCCCATTCCCAATATTCCGCCGGGGCATCCATTCACAAACATTCAGCCGACGTCGTATTGGACCGTGGTCCCGGACGCCAATCAACCATCATATGCGCGTTACGTGGATGCTTTTCTTGGGAACGTGCTCAGCCTCATTAAGGTATATACGTACCCAGTCTGGTGCGTGCGTGGGCCGATCAAGTCGGACGAACCTTGAGGGTTCCGTAGTCCTCACATTTCGCAATGTTCTTCTATTTCTCGTTCTCGTGCCAATCACAATTGGCTCTCTCTCCCAAGAAAGCAACGTGCTTACGAATGCGTAACGCGTAAACGCGTTGAAAGCAGGTTCGCAAGGCGGTTGTTCAACACTGCAAGATCATCAAGAACCTCGATCCCGCTACCCCGCAAGAGATGCTCGATAGCTCCCGTGCCTTGACCACCAACCCCAACCGACCACCGCATCGAGAGCACCTTCAAATCCTGTAACAGTTGATACGTTTCCGTATCCGACTTCTTGTCCGTCAGGGAGAGGAGAACCATGTCCGGATTCACGCTGTCGCCCAAGGTCATCAAATCAGAGATGGGCAGATTCGGCCCAAGATAGTAGACGTGACAGCCACGTGCAGCGGCAAGATACGCGACCGCCTGCGCACCAATTTCATGAAACTCCCCTTCCGGACAGGCAACGAGCACTCGAGGCCCGAATTCGTTAACGGGCAGCTGATTCATCACCGAAAACAATTTCTGCTGGATGACCTTTGTCACATAGTGCTCAACCGCAATGTTCACTCGCCCTTCATGCCACAACTCACCGACCCGGCGCTGCAACGGGAGAAGGATACGTTGTACAGCCTCTTCAAAAGGAATGACCGCGACTGCTGCATTGAGTTGTTGTTCGAACCTGCTCTTGTCCAGTGGATCGAGACGGGAGATCAGTTCATCCAGCAGCGAGTGATGCGGCGATACGTCTTGCTGCCTCGACATCGACGTCATTCGCATTCGTTGAAGCAGCGAGTTGCGCCCTTCAACCGCAAGTGCCCCGATGGTCTGGCCTTGGTCTAGTTCTTCTTTCAGGAATCGGAGCAAGGCTACGTCTTCATCAGTGTACTCTCTATAGCGATTGGCACTCCTTAAAGGTTCGACAAGTCCATACCGCCGTTCCCAGACTCTGATTACATCTTTTGACAGTCCGGTCAATTTAGCAACTCTATGAATTCTATGATTATTCATATGATTTGACAGTATATATGATGTCCAATGTTTGTCAAATATTTTAAATTAAACACTTGACACATTGGACAATATAAGCTATACATTGGACATACAGTGTACGTTCATTGGACGTACAAAATCCCATGAGAGACAACCATGCACATACTGGCGCCGCAGAAGAACGAAAGTTTCGATGAGCTACTCAAACGACCCGCCCCTGCAATGCTATGGCCTCCAACGGCCTGCACCAGATGTGGCGGGTTTATGGTCAGAGAAGTCTGCATCGATCCGGCGAATAACACCAGCGAGTTGGAGTCCACCGCAAGCCGATGCGTGCAATGTGGCGACCTCGTCGATGTGGTCATCTTGCGCAATCGCCACATCTATCAGGAATCAACGGCAATTCCATCTACCAACAGAATAAAAACGGCCAGCGGATCTTCGGCTGGCATCGTAGCAAAACATCCATGACTCATCTGTGCACATTGCACTCTGACAGAGAAGGAGGTCGCTATATGCGGAGGCAAACCATTATCAACGTTCTGGCAGGAGCAGCAATTACGGCAGGTGCCATATCATTCGCAACCGCAGCAGACTTGACGAGCGCCCCGAAAGACATGGTGTTCATACACAAAGGCGAGTTCAGCATGGGCAGCAACGAGCATGGGGATGAAACCAAGCATCAGGTCGTGCTTGATTCCTATTGGATGGACAAATATGAAGCCTCCAACGCACGCTACAAGGAATTCATGAAAGCCACCAGTCACCCCGCGCCTGCCTACTGGGATGATCCACGCCTGAGTAAGCCGAATCAACCCGTGGTCGGGGTCAGCTGGACAGATGCCAACGCCTTCTGCAAGTGGGATGGGAAACGTCTCCCGACAGAGGCCGAGTGGGAACGGGCAGCCAAAGGACCAGCCGGGGATTCCCATTACCCCTGGGGACACACAATTGATCCCAGGAAAGCCAACTACGGCCAAAATGTCGGACACACCACGCCTGTCGACTCCTATCCCGATGGGGTGAGCGGCTACGGTGTCTATAACATGGCCGGCAATGTCTTCGAATGGGTGGACGATTGGTATGACCCGATGTTCTACAAACACAGCATTGCGCTCAACCCTAAAGGTGCGGACCAGGGTTACAACTTTGCGAACCAAGGGCCGGTCAAGGTGCTCCGTGGAGGCTCGTGGCTTGCTCCGGAAACTTCCCTTCACACAAGCCACCGATTCTGGAACCAGCTGGACAATAACTCATATGGAGTAGGGCTGGGATTTCGGTGCGCCAAGTCTGGGGCGTTGATAAGCGATGACGCTGTTCAAGAAGGACGTCAGGCTTTCATACAATCCCTCGTCGCTATGGGTGGTGAAAAGCACGCTGATGCGATGGTTGCCATCGAAAAAGCATTGGCGACAGATCCCGACAACCGAGAGTATTTGGCCACACGCGAATTGATCGCGAAGAACCTAAAGAAAAAATAGAGAAGCCGTTCATGCACTCAACGAATCCCCAAAGGCTCCCAGTCGACTTGGCGAATGGCTGATCGTGATGGAGGTACAACACATGAGGCAGGGCGCATTTCTGATTCCAGGACTCCTGCTCCTTTCACTCATCGCCCCACTCTCGTTAATCGCCGGCCCGCTGGAGAGCGCCAACCATCCGCATCACCAAAGCATGAGCGTAGTGCACGAAGCCGAACATGACGTGGACCACGCTTGGGAGACATATCACCGGGTAGCACTAGGGGGTACCGTAGCGTCACCTTCGCTACAGGCTGAAATCGAGGAACATCTGCATGAGGCCAGAACCCTGATCGCTCAGGCCCAAGAAGCAGCCGAACATGGAGACGAATACCGACTGGGACACTTGATCAAGCAGGCACAATTTCATACGGCACGAGCGCGTGAGGGAAGCAAAGAGCAGAAGAGATGATGATGGGATTGCGACATAGTTCAACTCGATTCAGCAGAGTGATGAGAGCGCTGGTTGCAATCCTCGCGATCACGCAATCGATCATGGCAGATGCATCGACGGAGTTAAGTGAGATTGACCCCGTTCCGATGGTGACGATTCCGTCCGGTGAATTCTTGATGGGCAGTCCGGTGGGAACAGGACGAGCCGATGAATGGCCCCAACGATCCGTCTACCTGCATGCATTTCTCATTGATCAATTTGAGGTGACGAATCAACGCTATATGGACTTTGTCAAAACGACAGGGCACAGAAGCCCACCCAACCCCTATGGCACAGGCCCTCTTCTATCCATCAAGGGGCTTGAGCAACTTCCTGTCGTTCAAACAACCTGGTACGACGCGAAAGCCTATTGCAGCTGGGTCAAGAAACGGCTGCCGACGGAAGCGGAATGGGAGAAGGCAGCTCGTGGGACCGACGGCCGTCTCTATCCCTGGGGGAATGACCCACCGACTGTAAAGCGAGCAAACTTTGATCGAGAGTGGGAAGACGAACATACCTTGCACGCCGTCGGATCGCTTCCCGATGGAGACTCTCCCTATGGAGTGCAGGACATGGCCGGCAATGCCAGGGAATGGGTTTCTGACTGGTATGACGCCGATTTCTATAAAAATGGGCCAACGCGTAATCCTCAGGGGCCTGATAAGAAGGGAATCGTTCGTTCGATTCGCGGAGGATCTTGGCATAGTCCAATATCCGATATCACAACATCAGCGCGTGGTCGAGGAGGGTTTGCGTTGCAGACCCATGGCACAGGATTTCGCTGCGTTCGGGATCTCCCATGAGAAAGTCCCTCGCAATATCATGTCAGTACGAGACTTCGAGTGAATCGTGCGATACACAACCTTCTGCAAACTGGCCTTACGGATCCAGGTGGCGCCGAAACTCCGCACGGCGTCACCCGCTGAGGCAGGCAGGCCTCCTCGTGAGAGAGGAGCCTGTCTCCTTAGCGATCGGTATAATCTCTAGCGACCGGCAGCCACTATCGACTATAGAAAAGGAGAACGGAAGGATATGAGCTTCATCTTGTTGATTGCGATGATACTCCTGGCTTGTACCAGAGTGACTGGGCTCTTGCAGCGCATCCCAGCTGTTGTCACACGACAGCGGACACAGGAACGCACGACTCACAGGTAAGAAACCGTTGCCCTGCTTCGCATATCAGCTGACCTGTCGATGGCTCTTTCAGGAGATACGCGTATGAACATCATGATCACCGGCGGAACCGGATTCATTGGTCGAGCACTATGCACAACGCTGTCTCGGGACGGCCATCGCATAACTCTCCTCACGAGACATGCAGACGCAATCTCGCAGACTTATGGAAATACCATGACGCTGGTTCAATGGAATGGTCAAGACACGGGCCCCTGGGAACAGGCGCTCGAAGGAGTAGACGCGGTCATCCATCTCGCCGGAGCACCGATCGCCGACGCACGCTGGACGAAAGAACGCAAGCAACTGATCACCGACAGCCGTATCTCCAGCACCCGCTTGCTGGTCACCGCGCTATCACGACGCTCTTCTAAGCCCGCTACGCTCATCAGCGCGTCCGGCATCGGGTATTACGGCGCACGCGATGATCGTCCTCTGGATGAAGGAGCGACTCGTGGTCAGGGCTTCTTAGCCGATCTGTGCCTCGAATGGGAAGCAGAGGCCCTTCGAGCGGCAGAGTATGGCACGCGTGTTGTCATGCTACGAACAGGCATGGTGCTCGAACAGGATGGGGGGGCCTTGCCCAAGATGGTGGTACCCTTTCGCCTCTTTGCAGGTGGCCCGATCATGCCGGGAAACCAGTGGGTCTCCTGGATTCACCGCCGTGATCACATCGGCCTCATTCAATGGGCGCTCACCACAGCCACGGTGTCCGGTCCCGTCAATGCCGTAGCCCCCGAGCCGGTCCAGATGAAACTGTTCTGTGAAATTCTTGGGCGAGTCCTTCACCGGCCGTCGTGGATTCCCGTTCCACGCATGGCATTGAGTCTGCTACTCGGTGAGTTGGGAACATTACTGACAACCGGACAGCGAGTCATTCCTGAAAAAGCCCTCGCAGGAGGCTATCGCTTTCGTTATCCAACCCTGGACTCGGCCCTGCAAGCCATTCTTATCGGAGCACCAGATATCTCACAAGCAGCATGAGCTGTAGACAGATGACAAAGCGGCAGGTCCCATGCAGACCGCAAGGAGGTAACCGCGTGAACATATCCGCCATCTATGTTGCATCAGGATTATTAACAGGCCTTTTAGCGGTTGCGGCACTTTGTTTACTGGGATTGGGAAGTTGCAGCTAGTTCAAAGGAGGTGTTGTTATGAGAATCTTAGGAATTCATCTTACAGTAGGAGTACTCACGATCATTCTCATGGCCGGTTCAGCGCTGTGCGATCCCTCCACGGGTCAGGCTCCTTACGGGCATGGAGAAGAAACCAAACTTCCCAACGGTGTCATCGGGATCTCTCTCCAGATCGGAGCCGAACATATCGGCGATCCGGCTGTCCTGTATGTCGGTATGGTCCATCCACAAGGCCCTGCTCATCTCGCAGGACTTCGCCATGGGAATGAGGTCGTGAGCGTCGATGGCGCGGCCGTGACAGGAAAGAGCTATGAGCAGGTGGTCCATATGATCCGAGGTGAAGCAGGAACCACTGTGAAATTGGGAGTCAAAACAGAACAAGGCCTGCGAGAACTATCCATCACCCGCGTCGCCGGAGACAAGCTTCCCAAAGGACCGGCCGGATCACATGGGAACCAGGCACCTTAACACGTTGCGAAAGTGAGCAGCCCGTGCGAGGAATTATCTGGTTCAGGCGCGATCTCCGATTACATGACCAGTCAGCGCTCACCGCCGCCTGCGCGGAATGCGACGAGATCATTCCCCTCTTCGTATTTGATGAGCCATTGTTACAGTCACATGAATTCGGATCCGCCTGCGTCAATTTCATGCTTGGCTGTTTGGAGAATCTGCGCTCTTCCTTGAATGAATTGGGAATCCCGCTTCAGTGGCGACGTGGAGACCAAGTCGAGGAAGTGGTTCACGCTGCACGCGAGTGGAAAGCCGATCGCGTCTATTGGAATCGCGACTGCGAGCCGAGAGCCATCGATCGAGACCGTCGCATACAGCAACGACTGGAAGACCTAGGAATCGCCGCACAGACCTACAAAGATCAGGTCGTGTTCGAAGCGGGAGAGGTGACCAGCGTGAGCGGCGAACCGTTCCAACGCTACAGCGCGTACCGCACACGCTGGTGGTCGCACTGGTATGCGACCAAGCCGATCACAGTACCGGTCCCACAACCGATGAAATCTGCACATCTATCTGAACAGCTGTCTTCCTTCTCGCTTCCAACGGCGGACGAGTTAGGATACGCCAGCATGACGCCATGGGTCGAACCAGGAGAGCGTCATGCCAGGATACAATTGCAGCGCTTTCTGGACGGTCCGATTCACCGGTATGCCGATGGACGGAATCTTCCGGCGATCGACGGCAGTTCCATGCTGTCGCCCCATTTTCGATTCGGGACGTTGTCTCCGCGAGAGGCGGTTCTTGCGGCATTAGGAAGTCTATCCAAACGTGGGCATGTCTCTCGCCCCGATGTCTTGACCTGGATCGATGAATTGATTTGGCGAGAGTTCTTCCAACACGTGCTGGCTTCATTCCCGCACGTTGCGGAAGGACCATTCCGTCATGTGGCTGTACCGCCGCCGCGTGAGCTAGGCCCGGAACGAGATGCGTTGTTCCAAGCCTGGTGCAGTGGACAGACAGGCTATCCGATCGTCGACGCCGGGATGCGGCAACTGAACCAGACCGGTTGGATGCATAATCGCGTCCGCATGATCGTGGCTTCCTTCTTGATCAAAGATCTTCGGATCGACTGGCAAAGCGGTGAACGATATTTCTTGCGTCACCTCCTTGATGCGGATCTGGCCGCCAACAACGGAAACTGGCAATGGTGTGCCTCCACCGGCACAGATGCCATGCGGGGGTATCGGATCTTCAACCCCACGCTCCAGAGCAAGAAATTCGATCCGGATGGGACCTATATACGCCTGTACGTCCCTGAGCTTTCCGGGCTACCGGCAAATAAAATTCATGAGCCGCATCTTCTGTCCTCCGACGAACAGGCTCGGTATGGTTGTCATATCGGGACCGGCTATCCTGCTCCCATCGTAGACCATCGTCGGGCGCGTCAAGAATATTTAGATCTAGGTAAGCAGGTGGACCGATGACGACTGCACCGATCCGCCTCGGTATCAGCCGCTGTCTCCTCGGAGAGGAAGTGCGCTTTGATGGTGGGCACAAACACGATCCCTTTTTGACCGATACGTTAGGGCGCTACATCGAGTGGGTTCCGGTCTGCCCAGAAGTCGAAGCGGGACTCGGTGTCCCGCGTGAAGCGATGCGACTGGTCGGCAACCCGCAACACCCTCGGCTGATGACGATCGGCAGTCAGCACGATCACACTCAGGCCTTAGAGGCCATGATCGAAGGGCGCCTCGATGCTCTCCGCATATTGAGCCTGAGCGGGTTTATCTTCAAAAGAGGATCGCCCAGTTGCGGTACTGAGCGGGTGCGTGTGTACACCTCACAAGGGATGCCGAGTCACAGCGGCGCCGGAATCTTTGCGAAGGCCTTTCGCGACACGTTTCCCTTAGTGCCCACTGAGGAGGAAGGCCGTCTCTGCGACCCATCGCTTCGGGAAAACTTTATCGAGCGTGTATTCTGTTACCATCGGCTGCAGGATCTTTTACAGAATGGGCTCACCAGCCAGAGCCTGATCCGGTTTCATACGATCCATAAATATCTCCTCCTGTCTCATAGTCCACAGCATTACAACACGATGGGTCGGCTGGTCAGTCAGGCAGAGCAGTATCGCCTCAAGGCATTGACCACGAAGTACAGTGACCTCTTTATGAAAACACTGGCCGTAAAAACGTCCGTCCGTAAACACGTCAACGTGCTGCATCATATGGTGGGCCATTTCAAGAATCGATTACAAACCGAAGAAAAATCCGAACTGTTAGGCGTGATCGACGATTATCATCGAGGGCTCACCCCCTTAATCGTTCCGCTGACACTGATCAACCATTACGTTCGAGTATTCGACGTGGAGTACATCAGAGACCAAGTCTATCTCAATCCGCATCCGAAGGAATTGATGCTGCGAAACCATGTGTAGGAGGATTCATGGCGACAGAGAAACAAGGGGTTATTCTGGTAGGTCATGGCGGCATCCCTAGAGATTGTCCTCAGGAGCTGGTGACCAAACTGAAAAGATTGGAGGCACTACGGCGCGCGGCTAAACAGCCACCGTCCGTAGAAGAAATCGACCTCGATCAGAAGATCCGCCGGTGGCCGAGAACACAAGCGACCGACCCCTATCAGTCGGGACTGGAAGCGGTGGGAGCGGTGTTGCGCCCCTATTTGGATGGCGTCTTGTTTGCGCTGGCTTACAACGAATTCTGCACCCCCACGTTGGAAGAAGCCGTGGCAGACGTGATCCGTCAGGGCGCAACCTCCATCACCGTGTTGACGACAATGTTCACACCGGGTGGGTCCCACTCGGAAATAGAAATTCCAGAGATTCTTGATCACTTACGCCCCCACTATCCAGACGTCGAACTTCGCTATGCCTGGCCGTTCGACTTGCAGCTTATCGCAAAGACCTTAGCCGAACAGCTACGGAGATCATCGTGACATGGCCTGATACTACGAAACCGGCAACGTGTGACAGTGCAGAAGAGTTCATCTCTTCTAATTTTTAAGAGACTGAAGGACTCACCATGGTTGCGACTCCCAACGTGCTCATTATCGGTGCCGGTCTCGCCGGGTTGGCCTGTGCGCATCGGCTGACAAAGGCCGGCCTTCGCTGCACGATCCTTGAAGCTTCCGACGACATCGGTGGGCGTGTCCGTACGGACCATGTGGAGGGCTTTCAGCTCGATCGCGGATTCCAGATTCTTCTCAGCGGCTATCCGGAGGCACGCAAGATACTCAACTATGCCGAGCTGGATCTGATGCCGTTTCACCCGGGAGCGCTTATTCGTTATGCCGGCCGCTTTCATCTGATGAGCGATCTGTTTCGTCGGCCGCAAGATCTTCTCCAAACGTTGCTCAGCCCCATCGGCTCGTTCGCCGACAAGTTCCGGCTGTTGCGTCTACGACGAGACACCTTACAGCAACGCCTCTGCTCTACGATGAAAAACCCTGCGCGTCCAACGCGCGACGTCTTGGCAGACTATGCGTTTTCGGATGTCATGCTGACACGGTTCTTTCAACCATTCCTCTCCGGCGTGTTTTTGGAGACAGAGTTGACAACGCCCAGCTGGGTTTTTGAGCTTGTCTGGAGCGCCTTCTGTCGGGGAGCAACCGCCTTACCGCGAGACGGCATGGGCGCCATCGCACGACAACTTGCGGATCCCCTACCCCCAAGGACAATTCGTCTGAACCAAGCCGTGCGACAGGTTCAAGGCTCACGCATTGTGCTGGAATCCGGAGAACAGCTCACGAGCGATGCGCTCGTGGTGGCAACAGATGATGCAACTGCGTCCCGCTTATGCGGAGACTATGTACAACGCGCATCAGCGCGTGAATCGATTACTCTCTATTTTGATGCGCCGGCTGCTCCGCAACCTGGACCGTGGTTGATGGTGAACGGAGAAGGTGAGGAGTTGGTCCGGACTGTCTGCGTGCTGAGCGAGGCAGCGCCTTCGTACGCGCCTTCAGGTCGAGCCTTAATCTCGGTGACCGTCACTGAACAAATCGGAGCTCGCGAGAGTTTTCCACAGATGGTACGGCTGTCGCTTCGATCGTGGTTCGGCTCGCAGGTCGACGAGTGGCGCCATCTGAGAACCGATCACATTCCCCGCACACTGCCCTCCATCGCTTTGCTTTCGCCCGAGAACCGCACAGCAACACCACGCGTAGATGAGGGTCTGTACCTGTGTGGTGACTATCGGGAAAGCGGTACTCTTGATGGGGCGCTGCGGTCAGGCCGAAAAGCAGCCGAGTCGATCCTGTCTGACTATAGGTTGTTGTGACCCACAACCGTTGGTGTTCCCTCAATTCGTTACATCACGTGCCTGATTATTTGCAAAACTCTGATCGAAGTATCCAGGTCATGGGATGCTTCAACGCCCACAAGCAATTGTCATGAGTGCCGCAGTGGCCGTGCCAGGGGCGGAGGTTGTGAGCCGGCTTGCGGCGGCAGGGATGCGTTCTGCTACCCCGAAACCCATGTGGTCGGCATACCACGTCGTTTTTACTGGCTGGCTCATTTGATTCTGACAGTCGTATTCTCGCACGGTGATTTTTGATAGTGCCGGAATGCCACCTTCTGCCTGTGCCCTCGTATAATCGAACAAATCGGACATTGTGACCGTCTCGTCCGCTTTCCGAATACTCCCGCGGTCGGCGTAGTAGACGTATACCTCCGTCTCGCCAACTTTAGACCAGTCAGCTGCGGAGATCGTCGTCTGGCCAGATGGCGTCTCACCTCCGGTACAGGCGATGATCCCCACACAACCCAGCATCAGCAATGTGAATAGGCGCGGCATATCACCCCCCTGCTATCCGTCACTCAACCCCTACGTAACTGCCGACAGGCAACCTTCATCTCAGCATCGTCATCGCTACCGGGAACCACACGCGACCACTGGCGTGTTGCCGGCGCGGCATACAACACAGGACCTTGTGCCATAACTTTCGGATAGTACCGAATGTGGAGCGGTCGGCTTTTCCTTTGGCGACAATCGTACTGGCGCTTGATCGTCAGTGACCGATAGGGGCCGCGTGGAATGGCTCGCTCGACACGAAAGTCCCGGAGCGTCCAAAGTGTCGCATTTAGTCCCGAGACCCCAATGGTGGTGACATCCGCATAGCGGTCGTACTTATGAGTACCTCCGACTCGTACCCACTCGGCCGCAGCCAAGCTGGCACCCTGGCTGCTACACAGAAGAAGCCCTACAATTGCCATCATACTGCTGACTCGAAGGATCCACATTTCGACACGCGGGTTCAGCTGGCCGCCAAAGCTTTTTCCACATCGGCCAGGATGGCGGGCGACAAGGGATTCATCCCGGGATCATATTTCCCGATCACGTTACCGGAGCGATCCACCAGGTACTTCTGAAAATTCCACGTCACACGGCCAGGAAACGCACTCTGTTCGGTTAAATACCGATAGAGGGGATGCGTCTCTTTTCCGACAACACTGATTTTGGAGAACAGGGGGAAACTGATGCTGTATTTTGTGTAACAGAATCCTTTGATGTCTTCATTCGTACCCGGCTCCTGCTGCCCAAAATCATTAGCCGGAAACGCCAAGATTTCGAATCCCCGTTCTTGATACCGCTCATACATTTCCTGAAGGCCGGCATATTGAGGCGTATTGCCGCACATGCTCGCGGTATTCACAATTAACAGCACCTTGCCCTTGAACGTCTTGAGATCAACGGGACGGCCATCGATGTCTGGAAGACGAAATCCATAGAGAGGCGCCATCGAGGCACCAGCACGCGACGGCACATTCAATTGTTTCTCCCTTGCATTGACGTCTGACTCCGTGAGCGGAGAGAGCCCCACTCCGAATAAGGCAAGACCGGATAGGAAAAAGAAGGCTTTTGAATAGAGCGTCATGACAAGTGTCTCCTTCCTGGGTTTAACCGCCAGTAATTAGCGCTGAAAGTATCATGGCGTCAATTGTTTGTCCATACTTTATTTGACAAACATTGTACATATTGATACAACTGTCGCCATCTAAAGACAGTTCCATAAAAGGAGAGGCTTATGTTGGCCAACAATCCACAGACCGAGCGTAGAGCAGCCCCTTCCGGAACGATAGGTGACATGGATCAACAAGATACTGATGAGTCGTCAGCCGGAGAGCAAGGGAGCCAGATTGTTCATGAGCAGAATTTCCACTCTTCAGCAGACTGCTCCGACCGACCTCCTACCGATCGTCCAAATGCGAAGAATCGCTACAATCTTGAATCTCTCTATTTCCGATCGTTCCGCGGCGTGGCGCTCTTAACCCCCACCGAGGAACTCACTCTCGCTAAGCACATCGATGAAGGGACTCGAGGCATCAGACTATCCCTGAAGCAGGCAATGACAACATTGCTGAGACACAATCAAGCGGAATCGATACGAACAATTATCCAGGAGCTCCACACCATTAAACGCTTGAGCGGGCTCTCTGCCGTGGCGTTAGACCAGGCCGACACACTCCTGTCTCGTTCCCTGGAAGTGGTTGTCCAATACGGAATGCTACCGCCGCATGACCATCAAAGACTTCACACTCTGCTCATTGAAATCCGAGCGGCGCGCCGCCTACTGGAAGAAAGTAAAGAGGAACTCGTGCGGCGGAACCTACGCTTGGTGATCAATGTTGCAAGACGCTACACGAACCGAGGCCTCACGCTGCTTGATCTCATTCAAGAAGGCAACATCGGTCTCATGCGAGCCACAGAGCGTTACCAATATCGCAGAGGGTTCAAGTTCAGCACCTATGCCACTTGGTGGGTGAGACAAGGCATCACACGAGCGCTTGCTGAACAATCCCGGACCATTCGAGTGCCGGTCCATCAATCCGAAGCCTCCAGTCGTATTGCCCGCACCGTGAAACAACTCGAACAACAGCTCGGTCGTCGCCCACGGATCGAAGAAATCGCCCACGCCTTACGACTCCGCCCTGACCGTGTCCGTAAAACGGTGCAAGCCTTTCAGGAAACGGTCCACCTGGAAGCGCCGGTTGGTGATGGCGATACTACTGTTGGAGCTTTCCTTCGCGATCATCAGACTCCTTCCCCGGACCACTACATCCATTGCCAAGAGCGCCGGGAGCAGCTCGAGCGGATGTTGCGCCCACTCACCTCACGAGAGACAGCAGTCATCCGTATGCGATTTGGCATTGGGTA
Organism: uncultured Nitrospira sp.; assembly: GCA_902500705.1. Taxonomy (GTDB): domain Bacteria; phylum Nitrospirota; class Nitrospiria; order Nitrospirales; family Nitrospiraceae; genus Nitrospira_D. Next base: position 35,377 of record CABVRR010000017.1, on the reverse strand, counting down.
CGACAATGCCCTGACGCTCCAAGAAGTGGGCACGCAATTACATCTGAGTCGAGAACGTATTCGGCAGATTGAGGGTGAGGCGCTCAAAAAACTGAAGACACCGGACACACGAGCAATCTTTTCCTCTATGCAATACGTATCGGACAATTGATCGATAGGGTGCACACACTAGCCCCTTGACTGTTTCACTCATACGCATCAATCGTCACATCCATGATCATGTCTATGTCACTCCACATCCGAAGAAACCGACGTGGCGCAATAATGCGTAGAAAGGAACCGCGATGCCGCATGTCGTCATAGAAGAAGCCGGGGATCTTCAGACGTTGTACGATGCATTCACACCGATCATTCAGCGGACAGAAGATGAGATCCTCAAGGTTCAAGACTTCTACCTGTCCAGGATCGGCAAGGACGCGCTGTTAGAGTCAGTGGCGATCAAACAGGGTGCAGCATGCAATTTCTTTGTCCAGCTCAAATTGCATGAAAGAGCGATCACCGTTCGGCTGTTGCCGGCCACAGATCCTGAAAAAACCCCTGCAGTCAAAAAAGTGATGGCTCTCGTAGCGGCCTTTATTCGAACCGTGTACCCTGGGAGTCGCTATGGGAAGACCAATCTGTCAGAGTATCTTGATACCACGACGCACTCGAAGCAATGACATATGGATGCCATTTTCATGACGAAAAGGAGAGAGAACATGACAACCAGGGTACGAGGAGTAATTCTGGTCGGCCACGGGGGCATTCCGAAAGGATGTCCGCCGGAATTGGTGACAAAGCTGAAACGGCTAGAGGCTCAGCGGCGAGCTGCAACACTGCCGCCTTCTTCCGAAGAAATGGAATTAGATACAAAAATCCGTCACTGGCCGAGAACTCCGGAGACGGATCCGTATCAATCCGGATTAGAAGCCGTAGGCACCGCCTTGCGCCCTCATCTCAACGGTGACTTGTTTGCCCTGGCCTATAACGAATTCTGCACACCGACGTTGGAGGAAGCCGTGGAGGAACTGATTCACAAGGGCGCGACATCTATCACTGTATTGACCACGATGTTCACACCTGGAGGTTCCCATTCCGAAATCGAGATTCCAGAGATTCTCGATCAATTACGGCCGAAGTATCCCAACGTCGACTTGCGTTATGCTTGGCCATTCGATTTACAGCTCATTGCAAAAGCGCTGACGGAGCAGCTACGGCGGTTCTCACATGCAGCTTTCTAAAACGTGTCGGAATACATCTGTCAGCAGCCGACTTAGCGGTGTAGAATGCCGCGACCACTCGGCTGCTGACACAAGGGAGGGCAAGTCGTGACGCTTCAGGAACAACTGGCCAATGCATTCCATGACACACAGTCCTTTAAGTGGGATCGTGAGAAGGGATTCAAGCTCGCCTCCGGGGAGATCAGCCCGTTCTACATCGATTGTCGTGCCCTCATGGCGCATCCTGAAGCGCGTCGGTTGGTCTCCCAACTGGCCTATGAGGCCCTCGCTGACGTTGAATTCGATTGCCTGGGCGGCCTCGAACTCGGAGCTATCCCGATTGCCATTACTATTTCCGATTTTGCCTGCGCAACTTCGCCTCAGCGTTTATGGCGGACATTCGTCGTTCGCAAGCAACCCAAAGATCACGGACTGGGAAAGTTGATTGAAGGCAGCCTCCACCCCAACGATCGAGCACTGATCGTGGACGATGTGCTCACCAGCGGCGGGTCCGTACTGAAAGCGATCGGCGTCGCACGAGAGGCCGGTCTTCAGGTTGATCAGGCATTGGTGATCGTGGACCGTCAAGAGCAGGATGGAAGGGCACGCGTAGAACGAGAGAAGGTTCGGCTGATCAGCCTCTTAACCATTCAAGATCTCATGCGCACGATGAAGAAGCACTAGCGCCTCCAGTCTGAACGGGGCTTTTCCCGTATGCCCACTCATTTACACTCAAACTGAATTCCCCACCGCCGTTCCTCAACCAGCTCTTGCGCCCCGTCAAGTGGACTCACGACTCGAGTACGCCCTTTGGTTTCTCCCTCGCGAACGATGCTATAGGATCCTCCGCGGCATTTCTCCTTCATAAGATCAAGGGCATCCTTGCGGAAGGAAGAGAGCATAGGGCCTTGCTCCTCTTTAAACGGATAGATGACGACCCCACCGGCGTCGTGTTGCTGAACGATCTTGGCCCCATCCGCACACCCCCCCACTCCTAGACAGGCCACTATCGCCGCTGTTCTCAACCAAGATCTGCTCATTACCTGGGACTGGCTCCAATCACGGTAGGCAACGGAATATGAGAACCAACGCTTCCGCTGAACAGCCCCTTCCAGGCACCATGTTCTTGTATCTGTAGATCTCGTTCCCATAACGACTCCAAGATGCGGATCTCGGAAGAAGACCCTCCATCCATGGCCATTGCTTGGCGCACAGCGGGAAACGCATCCTTGAAACACTGCCCGATGTCGTATAAACGAACGGCGCCGAGACTCTTGAAAACGAGAATGTGTCCGGTCTCCGTTTCAGCGACAATCGTCTGATACGCATGTTTCCCGCTCTCGCGGACGCGGATCTTGCCCGTCAGATCCAACAGCATCAAAGCCTGTGCCGCTTCACGGTAGCGCGGTTGTGCTTCATCGAAGCTCTCTGCAGCCAGATCGAGGATCCGTGCCTTCTTTAATTTTGAGTCTGACGGTTCCGCGACGAACAACCCCTGCCACGAGACATGGCGTCGGCTTCCTAACGCGCGCCCCTCCTTAAAGAGAAGACCGAGATAGGCAAAGTTTTCTCGGAACAGCCCCGCATTGAACAGCAGATGATGACCTGTCCGTTTTTGCCATTCATCGATTCTAGGAGGTTCTGAAAGCCCTTCTTGTGCGTAATGGTGAACGGAGAACTTCGTCCGTTCCGGATCCAGATCGACGATCAGCATGGTTGGAACCATCGGACAGATGTCGCCCGGATTCCACACCGAGACCGCAAGGCCCGGGGAAAGGCGCTCCCAGGAGATAATTTGGGCAGGACAGAGACTGGGCAGCAGAACCACACTCAGCAGGAGAATGCGCACGACACATCCGGTTCTTTTGAACCGCCGGCGTTTCTTCATGACACTCCCTGTAGAGATCAGATGGCGCGAACTGATGGAGCATACCCGCTCATGAGCCATAATCACTTGCCCCTCCGTGACGGTGCGAGGACTTCCGGTTGGTGATGGCCCTTCGTCGGACTCGACGGCTTCAGATCCAAAAGCTGGCGCACGGCGCTTGCCAAAGCCCCTTGGATAAACGGCTTCTGCAGATAGGTACTGGCGGGGTCTCCGACTCCGATACCAACGTCATCCGCATACCCGGAAATAAAAAGAAGCTTCAATTCAGGCTTGATCACGCGAAGATGCCTCGCCAGTTCAGTCCCGCTCATCCCTGGCATCACGATATCCGTGAGCAACAATTTGAGTTTCCCAATATGAGGAGTAGCCACCAGGCAAGCTTCCACGCCGTTTCTCGCTTCGACGACACGATATCCAAGTGTGCGGAGCTCGTCCCGAATAAGCATACGAACATCCTGGTCATCTTCTACGAGAAGAATGGTCTCGTGACCCTTCACTGATTGGACAAGTACAGTCTCATCCGTCGATACCTCGATCTCGCTTGTGACACGCGGGAGGTACACATCAAACCGGGTCCCGGCTCCCATCTCGCTAGTTACATCCAACCCCCCGCCGCCTTCAGTGACGATACCGTACACGGTTGATAACCCAATCCCGGTTCCCTTTCCTTCCTCTTTCGTCGTAAAAAAAGGTTCGAAGATATGTGCCTGTAACTCAGGAGACATCCCACAGCCTGTATCGGATACCGAAAGCCTCACATACTCACCTGGAGCCATCGGATTCACGTGATAGTGCGGCGTGTGGTCGAGATCGGCCGAAGCAGTTTCAATTATCAGTTTGCCGCCGTCCGGCATCGCATCCCGAGCGTTGACAGCCAAATTCATCACAATCTGTTCGACGAAGGCGGGATCGGCTTTGATGCGCAGATCGTCTGTGCTCAGTTTCAGCGTGAGCTGAATATCCGTTCCAATCAATCTTCGAAGCATGGTCTCGAAATTACCGAGAATGGTATTGAGGCTCAGCGCCTTCGCCCCGGAAGGATGCTTTTTGCTGAATGTGAGCAACTGGCGAATGAGGATCTTTGCACGATCACTCGCTTTCTGCATTTCTTCTATCCGACTTCGCAGCGGATGATCTGAACCCATTTCGCCAAGCAGAACCTGGCTATGGCCCATGATGACCGTCAGTACATTATTGAAATCGTGCGCGAGTCCTCCCGCCAAACGGCCGACGGCCTCCAGTTTCTGTAACTGCCGAAGTTGTGTATGGCTCTGCAGCAAGGCTTCCTCGGCCTGCCTCCGTGCCTCCAGAACTTGTCGCTCACGCAGGACCCGGCGCACTGACGGAACCAGTCGTCCCAGTTTCTCTTTCGAGATGCAATCCGTGGCTCCACGATGCATCTCTTTGATGCATCGCTCCTCATCACATGCCGATGCGACATAGATAAATGAGGCGTCTGGCGCCACCTGTTGAGCCAACTCCAGAGCACTTTCGCCTTCAAATTCAGGATGGGAGAATTCAGCCAGGATGAGATCTACTTGACCCTTATTCAGCGCTGCTGTATAGGCGCGGCGAGTTTCTACACGTCGTATCTCGCATGAAAGGCCTTCATCCTTCAACAAAGCCTCGATACAGCCGGCATCATGTAGGTCAACCTCTAGATGCAGCACTCGCGGCAGAATCGTCATGGCAGGATCAATGGGTAGAACGGCAACCTTCCGGGGGGGGTTCATTGATGACACCCCAAAATGTTCCCAACTCCTTAACCGCAGACAAAAACTTATTAAACTCCACAGGTTTAACGACGTAGGCGTTGGCCCCCAGGGCATAGCTCTCGGTCAGATCACGCTCTTCTCGTGAGGAGGTCAGCATCACGACAGGAATCGGACGAAGCTTCACGTCGGCCTTAATAGTGCGCAAGACTTCCAATCCGTTCACTTTCGGCATTTTCAGGTCGAGAAACACCACCGCAGGATTTCCCCTCGGTCGTGCCTTGAATTGTCCACGACAATACAAATAGTCCAACACTTCGGCTCCGTCGCGGCACAGAACCACCTTGTCGGAGATATGCTCTGCTTCCATCGCGGCCAATGCCAGTTCGGCGTCTCGCGGATTATCCTCCGCAAGGAGAATCGGCTTAGTAGCTGTCATACGCCATGCCCCCTTCTTGGAAGCGCCACGTAGAACGTCGCTCCCTTGTCCGGTACACTCTCGGCCCAGGCACGTCCACCATGACGATGAACAATCCGGCGGACGTTCGCAAGGCCGATCCCCGTTCCTTCGAACTCATCAGCTCGGTGCAGTCTCTGGAATACACCAAACAGTTTAGGAGCGTACTGCATGTCGAATCCCACGCCATTGTCTCGGACAAACAGCACGATTTCTCTAGAGCCGGAATCCTCTACGACACCAATCTCAATTCTGGCGATCGGCCTGGTGCTCGTAAACTTGACGGCATTGGCGATCAAGTTCATGAAGACCTGTCGGAGCATGCTCGGATCGCCCTGTACTGCAGGCAGTGCGGCGATTGTCCACGATATCTCTCGTCCTTGCAAGTCCAAGCGGAGATCGGACAGAATGTGCTTGATCAACTGATCCAAGTGGATGGTCGTGTGAAGCATTTCTTGCCGCCCCATACGGGAAAACACCAACAGATCGTCGATCAGCTGTCCCATCTGTGTGGCGGAATCAGAAATCGTTTGTAAATACCGAGCAGCCTTCTCGTTCAGCGACTGTTCGACCGATTTTCGTAAGAGAGCGGCATAGCCGTCGATGTGTCGCAACGGCGCCCGTAGATCGTGAGAAACGGAATAGCTGAACGCTTCTAACTCCTTGTTTGCGGCCTCCAAGAGTTCTCCTCGGCGTTGGAGCTCCCCAGCCACACGTCGCCGCTCCGTGATATCGTGTCGAATGAAGTAGTACACCCATGCCAGCAACACCAGCTGGAGTAATGCCCCGATACCGAGAAGCGCGACGGTCGTCCGTGTCCCGGCTGCGGACGCTACGACACGCCGTCCGACGGCCTGCCGCTCATGCGCATCCATTTCCATGATGATCTGATGAATCACGCCGAGTTCGCGTTTGCCGGCTCCCTCAAAAGCTATTTTCTTCACGGCTCGGAAGCCTCCTTCTTGAAACTGGGCAGTGGCTTTTGATTCGGCGCTCAGCTGACGATCCATCATCCGATCGAGGAGTCCGGCCCGTTGCTGCTGCTCCGGAGACTCACGGATCAAATCATTGAGATACGCGGTGAATGTCGGCTTCTGCCTCACGACCTTCTTATGGGCCTCAAGATAGGACGCTTCTCCCGTCACCAGATACCGTCGATGGACATCCTCTGCCTCACTCATCGCATCATCCATGGTGTTCAGGAGTTGGATAAGATCGTGACTGCGACCATCCAACCCACTGTTCGTCAGCAGAATGTTCGTATTGTAATATGAAATCGCGCTGACGATAAGAATCCCGACGAACACTAGGCTGAAGCCCGTCAAAACCCGTTGTTCGATAGTCAGCTTGTAAAACCACGCGACGAACGCGCGATGGGCTCCGGATGAGCCCTCAGGAATAATGACAGCGGGTTGAGGTCTCTCAGCCTCTACGGGGGAAGCCTGCGAGTGCTGGTTGGAGGCTGATTCCATCGATCAAGATGACGCGTATCAAAACACTTCGGTGATCGCACGGACGCCACGCAGCGAGATCAAAACTCTAGACTAATTGTAGCAGAACGCGTAAGAGGGAAAAGCAGAAACCTACCCGCCTAGCGGGGGAACCGGCGGGACGACCGTCGCCGAAGGACCAATAAAATTCGCAAACATAAGTGTCGCATCGACTACCCAGTCTGTGAACGGTTGCGGGTAAATGCCGATCACCAATGTTCCGGCTAATCCCACATAAATCACGGCCTTCATCGGACCAGAAATCGAGATGGGCGAGGGGTCCAGCGGCTCATTGATATACATCTGTTTCACGACAATGAGGTAATAGTACATTGAGATCACGATGTTGATCAGCCCGACCACGATCAATGTGTAGAGCCCCTCTTTGATGGCCGCCACGAAGATGTACAGTTTTCCGATAAATCCCGCCAGAGGCGGCACACCGGCCAGCGACAGCAGGAACAATAACATCGAGAACGCGAGAAACGGCGACCGCCTGTTTAGCCCACGGTAGTCTTCGATTTCATCCCGTCCGATAGCCTGGCTGACCGCGATCACTACGGCAAAAGCCCCGATGTTGGCAAATAAATACGCCAGGATATAAAACAAAATGGCATCGTTGCCCATTTTGGTTCCCGCCGCAAGCCCGATCAACACATTCCCCACTTGGGCGATACCCGAATACGCCAACAACCGCTTGATGTTGCGTTGGGCAATCGCCACGATATTGCCATAGGTCATAGACAGGATAGAGACCGCCACTAAGAGAGACACCCATAGCGGTTTGAATGTTCCCAGTGCCACCAGGAAAATGCGGAGTAAGATTGCAAAGGCTGCAGCCTTGGGGGCAATCGACAAAAAAGTCGTTACCGGAGTCGGAGCTCCATGATAGGTATCGGGAATCCATGCATGGAATGGAACGGCGCCGATCTTGAAACCAAGGGAGGCAAAAATCAGGAGAAACCCGATGATCAAACCAGGCGTCGGCTTGGCAGACACCATCTCTGAAAAGACCAGCTTGCCGGTCTCACCATAGACCAAACTGATTCCGTACGCGAGCAGCCCGGCGGCGAAGACGCCCAAGATGAAAAACTTGAGCCCCCCTTCATTCGACGCCACATCATCGCGCAAATAAGACACCAGCACGTAGAAGCCAAGCGTGGCGAACTCCAGACTGACGAAGACCGATAACAGATCATTGGCGGACGCCATGAACATCATGCCGATCGCCGACATGACCACGAGACAATAATACTCCCCCCTGAAAAGGGTAAAGCGATTGACATACTCGATTGACGCAAGGATCACGAGTATTGTCGCGACGAGAATAATGGCTTTAAAAAAAATCGCCATGCGATCCAGCACAAACATATTGCCGAACAGCGTGCCGGAAATACGATGGACATCGAACCAGGCCAAACACCCGAGTGTCACGACAAGGCCGGCGATACTAAGATAGGCCAACCGCTCCTTGGGTAGTCGAGGAAGAGAAAAATCCGCGATGAGGACGACACAAAGCCAGCACGTCAGAAGGATCTCCGGCAATAACAGCAGAAGGTCTGAAAAAGACATGTTCAGCGAGAAAGTCATTCGCGCCCTTTCTCCGGGACTTCGGGCGAAAGACGCGAGAGCCTTTCGGCAGTGACCGAGACGGTTGTTTCTAGGATTCCCCCCCTGCGCTTCGCGCCTGACTCATCGTCGAGCTCGGCGACTGGAACCACGTGTGTAATCCTCGCAATCAGCGGATCCACCCCGGACCGCACGACATCATACAAATGCATCGGGAAGATCCCGAACCCGATGCTGATCGAGATCATGATCAACAGGGGCAAGCGGTCGACCGTTGAAATCGCATCGTGTGCATGGCTGTACTTCTGATTCATCGGGCCGTAAAAAAGGCTGCGCATCATTTTAAACAGGTACGCTAAGGTCAGAACGATCCCGAGCATGGCGACGATGACTTGGAGCGGATACTTGTTCCAGCTTCCGACGACGATCATGATTTCTGCAATGAAATTGATCGTGCCGGGCATTCCGATCGACGCCATACAGGCCACGACAAAACAGGCTGAGATAAAGGGCATTTTATTCGAGAGACCTCCCAACGAGGGGATATCCCGTGTATGGGTCTGGTCATAGACCCACCCGGCCATGGCGAAGAGCATACCGGTCGCCATCGCATGGGCGAACATGTAGATCACAGCGCCGCTCAAACTAATGTAATTCAACGCCGCCATACCGAGGAACACATAACCCATGTGGCTGGAACTGGAATAGCCGATGACATACTTGGTGTCTTTGGCATAAAACGCGACGAAGCCACCGTAAATAATGCTGAACATGCACAGTACGGCGGCGATCGGCATCAGCTCTCTGGTCGTTTCGGGGAGAATTTCAAAGGCTACACGAATGATGGAAAAATGCCCCAGTTTCATCAAGACGCCCGCATGGAGCATGCTGGTTGCCGCCGGCGCTGCGGCGTGACCGACCGGGGACCACGAGTGCAAGGGCCACAGCGGAGCGATGGACGCAAAGCCGAAGAAGACCAACACCCAGATGATTTTGTCCAATGTCGTGCCGAGCACCGGGATATTCATGAGATTGGCCTGCTCACGGAGAACCAGAATGTCGAACGTATTCAGGCCGGCATACTTATAGATGAGTAAGATGCCCATCAACGCTGCGACGGCAAACGCCGATAGAAAGAGCACGAGCTTCATCGCTGCATACTCTTTGCTGTTCGAGCCAAAATTGAAGATGAACCCGACTGAGTCCCGCTGTTTCAGGCCTTCGGAATCCGTCATCTCCAGGTATTTTTTGGTGTGGCTACCCCACATCCCCAGCAATAAGTACATCGGGATGACGGACATCTCGTAGAAAAAATAGAGGAAGAACAGGTCGAGGGACATGAATACGCCGATCGTGGCGGCAGCCAAGATCAACAGCCAGATGTAAAACTCTTTCGCACGGTCCTTGATGTGCCAGGACACGAAGATGCCGGCAAACAACAAGATGGACGAAGCCAGCACGAGAGGCGTCCCGATCCCGTCCACGCCAAGGTGCAATGAAATACCGAGCTGCTTCGACCACTCGTATTTCTGGACGAACTGAAACCCGCCTTTGACCGGATCATAGGCATAAAAAAGATAGATCGACGCCAGCAGCGATACAAACGCCGAACCGGCCGCAACACTTCGAACGAGCAGCGGTTGACGGTTGGAAATAAAGATCAGCGCCAGGGCTCCCGCAAACGGCGCAAACAGGATATAGAGCAGTGCGTACTCTCCCATGGCGTGACCTACTGCTCTCTTCCGACTCGGTTATCTTGCAACGACACTTTTGTCTCCTGTTGAACACGATCAACGAGCGCTTGGACCGATCCGTTCATGATCCGCAAGAACGGAGACGGATAGAGCCCGATCCAAAGAATCATGATGGACAGGGACACCGCAATGATCTTCTCCCGCGGCTGCAAATCGATCATCGTCCCTTTCACCGCAGCCCCCAATGGGCCTAACATCGAACGCTCGTAGTACCATAGAAAATAGGCGGCGCCGAAAATCACGCCCAGCACGGCGATGGCCCCAAACCACCATTTGGCTTTGAACGCCCCCAAGAGGATCAGAAACTCGCCGACAAAGCCGTTGGTGCCGGGAAGTCCGATGGACGCCAGCCCGATAATGAGAAAGAAGGTCGCCAGAAGCGGCACTTGCTTCGCCATTCCACCGAATGCCGACAGCTGAGTCGTCTGTTGCCGAGCATAGAGAAACCCGGCGATAAAGAAGAGGCCCGCCGTGCTGAAGCCCAGATTGATCATCGTGAGCAAGCTGCCTTGCAGACCTTGATAATTCAAGGCAAACAGCCCAACGACGACAAAGCCAAGATGGCTGACGCTGCTGTAGGCCAGTAAACGTCGAAAATCGACTTGAACCAAAGCCATCCAAGCTCCGTACAGGATCGCACAGAGTCCTAGCACGACCACCACCATGACAACCGTCTCACTTTTCGATGCATCCGGGAGCAGAGGAATGCTGAAACGGATAAAACCGAAGGTACCTAGTTTCAGGCCTGCCAAGACCACGGCCATCCCGATCGGCCCCTCCAACAGCGCATCCGGGAGCCAAGTATGGAAGGGAAACACCGGCGCCTTGAACGCAAACCCCAAGAACATGAGCCAAAAGATGATGAGTTGCTGACTGATCGGAATCGGTACCGTCAGAAGTTCCAGTAGATCAAACGAATAGGCCTGATCCGTGTGATGCAGCGACGCCCATTCGTGGTAATTGATATTCAGCAACGCGATGCCGACCAGCATGAAGACGCTGCCCAAGAGCGTATAAAGAACGAACTTCAACGCAGCATAGTGACGCTCGGCCCCGCCGCCCCACAGTTTGATCAGGAAATAGCTGGGGATCAGCATCAGTTCCCAGAACACGAAGAACAGAATCAAATCCAGCGATACGAACACGCCCATCGTCGTCGTCTCAAGCGCCAACAGACACATCATGTACAGCTTGACTTGATGACGAATCGTATCCCACGAGTACACCACCACCAACACCGTCAGAAAGGCCGTCAGGCCGACAAACAAGACGCTGATTCCATCGACAGCCAGGTGATAGCTGATGCCCAACGCCGGGATCCATTGAACACGTTCGGCAAACTGCATGGCGGCTGATTCCGGTACGAAACGCAGCAGCACAAAGACGGAGAGTGCCAGCTCCACCAGCGCAATGGTGAGCGCTGAGGTCCGCACCATATCCTCTTCGTCGAACAGCCAGAGGACCACTGCTCCGACAAGTGGGAGGAATAAAATGCAGGATAAAATAGGAAATCCGGCTGTGAGCTCTTCCAGCATAACGATACTCGGACCTGGCTATGACCTACGTCAGGCAAATAATTGAACGATAAACACCAGAAGAAAAATCCCTGCCACAATGATGGCGGCATAATGGTGGACCATCCCGCTTTGCATCTTTCGACCTTCACGAGCCGCGAGATGGTTGCCGTAGCCGATTACGTTCAGCCCGGCATAGACGATGTACTTTTCGATCCACGTTGAACCGGAGGCGCCCCAATCAGTCAGCCGCCCTACTCCACGCACGATCCCATCAATGATCGTACGATCGAACCAGTCAAGCAGGGCACCTAGTCGCTTAAGCGGCTCAACAAACAGGACATCGTAGAGTTCATCAACATAGTACTTGTTCAATAAGACTCGATACACACCGGAAAATCTCTCCGCCCATCTTTCCGGAGTCGCCGGACTCACGGCATAGAGAAAGTGGGCAAGCCCCCAGCCCAGCAAGGCAATCACGATCGCGACGCCCATCAGCAGGACCACCATGCCGACACTGGCCTCATGTTCCCCCATGCTCCCAACGACTGGACTCAAAAATCCGTGCAGCCAGCCAGCCTCCGGAGGAAACCCCAAAACCAACCCACCCACGATCGAGAGAAAAGCAAGAACCATTAAGGGGCCGATCATGATCATCGGAGATTCATGCACATGTTCAGCGGTATGTGCGTCCATCCGTGAAGAACCGTAAAACGTTAAGTACGTAAGACGGAACATATAAAAAGACGTCATCAGTGCCCCGACGGCCGCCATGCTATACAGAAGATAGTGATGGTGGGTAAACGCATGGGCCATGATTTCATCTTTACTCCAGAAGCCCGCTAAAGGAGGAAGCCCGGCGATCGCAATCGTACCGATCAGAAACAGACGGTGCGTCCATGGAATACGGCTACTCAATCCGCCCATTTTTCGAATATCCTGCTCCCCCGACAATGCATGGATCACCGATCCTGCCGACAAGAACAACAACGCTTTGAAAAACGCATGAGTCATGACATGAAACACAGACGCCGTGTAAGCGCCGATCCCGCAACCGAGAAACATATATCCGAGCTGGCTGACGGTGGAATAGGCTAAGACCCGCTTGATGTCGGTCTGGACGAGTCCGATGGTCGCCGCAAACAAGGCGGTGCCTCCACCGACGAACGCGACCATCGACATCGCAAACGGAGAAAGATCGAAGATGGCGTGATTCCGGACGATCATGTACACACCGGCCGTCACCATCGTCGCCGCATGGATCAACGCGCTCACCGGAGTCGGACCTTCCATCGCATCAGGCAACCAGGTATGGAGAGGGAGCTGCGCGGACTTCCCGATCGCGCCAACGAGCAGGCACAGCGCAATGGCAGTGGCCATGTCCGGAGACAATTGTCCGACTTGGGTAAAGACCTTTGTGTAGTCGAGTGTTTTAAAGTTGATAAAGATAAGAAAGATGGCGACGAGAAATCCCGCATCACCGATCCGATTCACGATGAACGCTTTGGATGCCGCCTGCGCAGCCGACACCTTGTCGTAGTAATACCCGATCAACAGGTACGAACACAGCCCGACACCTTCCCACCCGATAAACAGCACGACATAGTTGTTCCCCATGACAAGCAGCAGCATGGAGACCATGAAAAGATTCATGTAG
>CABVRR010000017.1:5369-22037 GCA_902500705.1 uncultured Nitrospira sp. | reverse complement strand
ATAGTTGTTCCCCATGACAAGCAGCAGCATGGAGACCATGAAAAGATTCATGTAGGTAAAGAAGCGCGTGAATCCTGCTTCGCCGTGCATGTAGCCGACGGAATATACGTGAATAAGGAACCCGACGCCCGTGACGACCAGCAGCCACGCACAGGTCAGAGGATCCACCAGGTAGGCTAAATTCACCGCAAGATCGCCCCCGAAGATCCATTGATAGACAATGACTTCATGGGACGTTCCCGTGCGCATCACATCGGTGAAGACACCGACCGTGCAGAGAAACGACAGACCAACCGACCCCCAGGCCAACCGATGCGCGATGTCATGCGCGTAGCGGTGCCCGAACAGTCCGTTCACAAGGACCGCCAACAGCGGGAACACAGGAATCAGTTTGATGAGAAGATCAGTCAAGTCCGACACGGTCTCATGCCATTCTGCGGATGCTCAGCCAGCCAACCATGCTGCACGGAGCCGGATCCTAAAGCGTACGCTGAGGAGGTACGTTGAGGGGTACGAGCCGCCGACTGCACCGTTGGATGTGGCTGTCCACATCCTGCTACCACTTCAACAAGTTCATTTCATCCACATTCGTGGAAATCTTGCTTCTGAACACGACAATGATGATAGCCAAACCGACGGCTGCTTCGCCCGCCGCAATGGCGATGATGAACAGGGCCACAAGCTGCCCCGCCATCGATTCCAAATAATGTGAAAAGGCCACTAGATTGATGTTGGCCGCATTCATCATGATTTCAACCGACATCAGCACGATGATGAAGTTCCGCCTCACCAGCACGCCCAACAGGCCAGTCATAAAAAGGACGGCGCTGACGGCTGTATAGGCAGACAGTGGGATCATAGCCGTTCTCGCTCCGCATCCAGCGCCTTTGGAGTCTTAGCCAGGACGATCGCGCCGATGATGGCACCCAACAGAAAAATGCCGACAATCTCAAATTGTAAGAGATGATCACTGAACATCTTAATCCCCACGGCGTACGTATCTCCGTCTTGCAACACCGCAGTGGCCGGAGTATCCCCCTTTGCCCCATCAAACGGAGACCGCAGAAGCAGATACAGAACGTAGCCGGCCCCCAACACCGCAGGACCGAGAATATATAAAGCCGAGGAATGAAAATATCGTTCATCCGTTTTGAGATTCATCAACATCAATACAAATAAATAGAGCACCAGAATAGCCCCAACGTAGACGATGACCTGCACGGCCCAAAGAAACTCCGCGTTCAGGAGGATGAACAGACCGGAGACGTGCATGAGCAACGCCAATAGAGACAGGGCACAGTGAACCGGATGCCGTAACGTGACCGTCAATACTCCGGCGGCCATACTGACCAATGCGAAATACGTGAAAAATATTCCAGCCATGCGTGCGACTCAGCTGAGATGCTTGGGTTGAGGTTGAGTCGACTGCTGTACCGACTGCGGAAAATAATAGCGGTACTCACGGGTCTGCTCGACATTTTTCTCCTGGTTGTGCGCGTACAAATATTTCTTCCCATCATCGAGATGGCGTTCGCCGATGTCGTACAGCCTCTTTTTGTCGAACAGCAGGCTGCGCTTGTCGTGGGTCGAATATTCATACATCTTGGTCATCGCCAGGGCGTTGACCGGACAGGCTTCAACGCAATAGCCGCAGAAGACACATTTCGTGATATCGATATAAAACTCACTGGCGTAGCGTTGAAGTGGGCGGGTCATGTCCTCCGCGCTAATCACCTTGATACAATGCGATGGGCAAGCGACCTCACAGAGATCACACCCGACGCACCGTTCTTGCCCATCGTCGTAGCGAAGCAAGCCCAGCGCACCTCGATGCGCATCCGGGATCGTTCGGTGTTCCCGTGGATACTGAAACGTCATGGGTCGATGGAGCATATGTCGAAACGTGACTTTCATGGCATCCCAAATCTCATAGAACAGCGCAGCCTGGAGAATTTTTTTCGTCAGGGCGGCGACACTCATTGTTAGGCTCCTCGTCACGAACGAACGACCTGGCACATCTGCTTAGGCCGGCTCGACGCTGACCCAAATCTGTTTAAACGACGGGACACCGGTTGTCTCGTCAACCGATACGGTCATCAAGTCCTTCACCGGAGGCTCATTAAAATGCTCAGGGAAAAAGCACATGCCGGGCGCGACGGACTGATCAGGCTGCACGCCGAGCTGAAGAGAGCCACGATCGGAGGTCAGACGCACCTTCGCACCGTCTTGAAGCCCAAGACGTTCCATGTCTCGTATATTCATCCGCAGTTTTTCGCTGTTCGGAGCGATTTTGATCAACCCTGGCGCCTGCGTCGAGAGCTTTCCCGAGTGCATGAGCAACTGCCCCATGACCAACGCAAAGGGTCGCTTGGGCTCCGCCACGGATAAGGATGCGGGTGATCGATAACGAGCTTTGACCTCAGCCGCATACCCACCGGACAAATAGTGATCCGGGGCAGGCGTCACTTTTCGTGGTTGGCCGAGATTATAGTACCCGGGCAACAATTTCATGATCTCAGCCTGAATGTCATTGGGTGACTGATATTCCCATCCACATCCCATGGCGTTGGCGAGAGCGGTCATGATGTGCCAGTCCGGGAGACTCTCTCCCAACGGATCCATCGCTTGACGAACGCGAAGCACACGACCTTCAAGGTTCGTGAAGGTGCCTTCCTTTTCCGCATAGGTGCAGGCCGGGAGGACAAAATGAGCCAACTTCGCTGTGTCAGTCAAGAAAGAATCTTGCACAACCAACAACTCAAGCCGCTCCAACGCAGCTCGCACTTCCATCGAGGCTGGCAACGTTGCGAGCGGATTTTCTCCCAGCACGTACAGCGCTTTAATCCGGCCGCTCTTGCATCGCTTCAAAATTTCAATAAGATGAGCACTTGATGCGGCCGGAGGAAGCGGCCCCCCCCAAGCCTTAGCGAAGCGGTCCCGAGCCATAGGATCATCAAACCGAGCTTGTCCTGGCAAAAACTCGGGAGCCACACCCATATCAACGGCACCTTGTTCGTTTGGCTCTTCCGTCACCGTGTTCACACCGCACCCTGTTCGCCCAAGCTTGCCCGTGATCCAGGCAAGATCCATCAGTTTTAAGACGTTCTGATAGCCGTTTGTGCGCCTCACAATCCCTTCCGCGCACAGAATGATGGATCTGGGCGATTCTGCAAAAATAGCCGCAACTTCTCGGAAGGCTTTTACGGGAAGACCCGTCTGAGCCTCGAGCCGCTCTAACGAAACCTCCGCTACCGCACCCTTGAGCGCCTCAAACGCTTGAAGATGCTTCCCGACAACTTCTTCATCTACTAAATCCTGGTCGATGGTCGCCTTGACTAACCCGTCGATCACCAGACCCTCAGTTCCAGGCTTGATCACAAACGGATGCGAAGCCAACTTGGCCATATTCGTGATGGCACTGTCGAGCGTCACCACCTGCGCCTTGTAGACCTGTATAGCTTCTTTCACCCGTACCGCCGTCAACGGGTTCGTCTCGGTAATATTCGAACCGATCAAAATGATGGCCTTCGCCTTCGTCAGATCTTCCCAGTCATTCGGTGTTCTCCCAAGCCCAACGGCATGTCTCGATGCCAATACAAAGTTCATGTGGCCGTAGCGGGCACTGCTATCGAGCTGGTTGGTCCCAAAACCGATGCGCATGAGCTTTTGAAACACATACAGCTCTTCATTCGTGCAGCGGGCCGTCACAAGACCAGCGACGGCATCAGCACCGTATTTCTGCTTGATGTTGGTAAACCGGTCTACGAGCAGATGCATGGTTTCCAACCATGGCCTCTGCACTAGCTGACCATTTTCACGAACGAGGGGCTGCGTAAGCCGGCTCTTACTGTCCAAATACTCAAACCCAAATCGCCCCCGTACGCAGAGCCCCCCATGCCCCTTGGCGGTTTCCGACCGATCGCCCCACTTGTTCTTCCACGACAGCGAGGAAGTGACTCGAACCACCTCTTCATCCTTCGTTTCCAGGTAGAGTTGGCAACCATCGCCGCAGTAGTTGCAGGTCGTCGCCGTTTTTTTCATCTGCCAGGGTTTGTACAGATACTTGGAAAACTTGTTCGTGATCGCGCCGACCGGACAGACCGCTAAACAGTCCCCGCAAAACTCGCAATTAAGGGCCAGGTCGCCCTTGGCCACAACTTGGTTGAACCCGCCCTTCTTCATGAACTGCAAGGCGTCGATCATCAACACATCCTTGCAGACATTGATGCATTCGGCGCACGCAATGCAGCGGTTCATGTTGAAGTCGAGCACAGGACTACGCGTATCTTCAGGGATAAATTTCTGCTTGGCATTGGCCAGATTCGTCACCCCATGCTGAAAGGCCATATCTTGAAGCTCGCAATGGCCGTCCGCATCGCACACCGGGCAGTCCAACGGATGCACGGACAGATGTTTCTCAACCGCTTTCTTCCGAGCGAGAAAGAGGTCCTCTCCTTCCGTTCGAATCACCATACCTGCCGTCGCCTTGGCGGTACATGATCGAACCGGGGCCTTTTTCCCCTCTTGCATCACCAGACACATCCCGCAAGAACCGAACGGGTCGAACGTGTAGTGATAGCACATGGCCGGAATGATCTTGCCCGTCATTGAGATGACGTCATACAAGGACACACCGTCTTTGGCCGTGACGGATTTTCCGTCGATGCTCAACTCGATCGGTGTCGCTTCAACGTCTGGATTCGTTGCCGGCTTCAAACCCATGGTTCTTCTCCGTGAAAGGGGACATGCGGACCGCCAATCGAACCCGCGATGCTCTCTTTCACCTTTCCTATCTCACACTTCACGCTCACCTATCGCACTCACCCATCACGACATCGTAGGTTCCGAAAATTGTACAAGCATCGGAGATCATGTAGCCTCTGGCCATATGATCAAAGGCACCCATATGAATGAACGAAGGGGCACGAATCTTCAGTCGATAGGGCTTTCCGCCTCCCGTGCTGACGATGTAAAAACCCAGTTCCCCTTTGTGTGCCTCGGTCCCACAGTAGATTTCTCCCGGCGGGGCATCAAATCCCTGTGAAAAAAGCTTAAACTGCTGAATCATCGCCTCAAGGTTGGTAAAGACTCGTTCTTTCGGCGGGAGCGTCACACTTGGGGCATCCGCCATGATGGGCCCCTCCTGCATCTGCTCCAGACATTGCCGGATAATCTTGACGCTCTCGTAGAGCTCCATCACTCGAATCCAGTAACGATCGTACGTATCCCCGTTCTTTCCGACCGGCACGCTGAACTCGCACTTTGGATAGGCGCTGTACGGCTCGTACTTACGAAGATCGTAGTCCACGCCGGATCCGCGAAGGACCGGACCACTCAACCCGAAATTGACCGCATCCTCAGCGGAAATCACGGCAACTCCCTTGGTCCGTCCGAGCCAAATACGGTTTTTCTCAAGAAACACCTGATATTCATCGATCTTCGGTGGGAAATAGTCGAGAAACTGCTTGAGTTTGTCGATCAACGAAGGCGTCAAATCTCGCTCAACTCCACCGATCCGATACCAACTGGTCGTCAGACGAGCCCCGCACAGCTCATCGAACCAATCCAGGAGAATTTCACGATCCCGAAAACAATAAAAAAAGACGGTCATGGCTCCAATGTCCAGCGCCTGGGCGCTCAGCCAAAATTGATGCCCGATGATGCGCTGAACTTCCGCGATGATCGTCCGCAAATATTCTGCCCGTTCCGGCACCTGTAAATTCAGGAGTTTTTCAACGGCTCGGCAGTACGCAAAGTTGTTATACATCGCACAGACATAGTCGAGTCGGTCCGTATGAGGAATGAACTGATGATACGTACCGTCTTCTGCCAGCTTCTCGACTCCCCGGTGGAGGTACCCCATCACCGGCGTCGATTTGACCAACCGTTCACCTTCCAGCTCTAAGATCACCTTGAGAACCCCATGGGTGCTTGGGTGCTGCGGCCCCATGTTGAGCAAGAGTTCCTCCGTCCGTAGGGTTGGAAGTGTCTCACTTTCCGGATGTTCCGGGTTGATCTTATAAACAGTAGTTCGTTGATCTTCGAATGCCATGCCGGTAGCGCATCCTATCGTCGTGGGACTTCATCCAAAAAATCAAACGTGTCTCGCCAACCTTTGCCGCGAAGCGGAAAATCCTTACGCAACGGGTACCCTTCGGTGTAGTCATCCGGCATCAAGATCCGGCGAAGATCGGGATGATTGCGAAACCGGATGCCCATCATGTCGAAAACTTCTCGCTCCATGAAATCAGCCCCCTGCCAAAGGTCCGTCAAGGAATCAACGATACAATCCGATTCAGGCACCCGCGTCTTGAGTCGCATGCGGTGCCGTTTTCGAATCGAGTAGAACTCCCACACCACCTCAAAACGCTCTTCATCATCAGGCCAATCCACGGAGCTCACGTGCACAATATAATCAAAATTCATCCCCGGATCGTCGCGCAGAAATTGAGCAATATCATGAAGCTGGTCTCGCGAGACCGTGACTGCCAAATCGCCTCGCCACTCACACGAACCGGTGACCCCAACCGAAAACGTCTGCTGAATTCGCTGGAGAAGTGGGTGCATAATACGCGTCAGACCTTCAGCGCGGCCTTGACCTGCTCCGGCTGCGTCACAAACACACGCTTTTGCATGATGCGCTCTTGCAGCTTGAGAATCCCATCCAAGAGCGCCTCCGGAGTCGGAGGGCAGCCGGGCACATAAATATCGACAGGAATAAACCGGTCGACTCCCTGCACGACACTGTAACTGTCATAGATATTCCCTGAAGTAGCACAAGACCCCATTGAAATCACGTACTTAGGTTCAGGCATCTGATCGTAAATCTTTCGAATCACCGGCGCCATCCGTCGGCACACGGTTCCGGCGACGATCATCAAGTCCGATTGCCGAGGTGAACCACGAAACACTCCGGCCCCGAATCGATCCATGTCGTACCGGGAAGAAACGGCCGCCATCATTTCAATGGCGCAGCAGGCAAGCCCGAAGGTCATCGGCCAGAGTGAGCCTTTTCTCGCCCAATTCACGGCTTTTTCAAGAGACCCTGTAATGACGTCCGGAGCTCCGTCTTTCTCATGCCGTCCTAGCTGGATCAGTCCCATATCCCCCTCAATCCCACTCCAACGCGCCTTTTCGCCAGGCATACACGTAGGCCACGATAAACAATCCTATGAAAATCAGCATCTCGATCAATCCAATTACCCCGATCTTGGTAAAGACAACGGCCCAGGGATAGAGGAAGATCACCTCAATGTCAAAAATGACGAACAACATCGCAAAAATGTAATACCGCACAGGGAACGGCATACGAGCGTCAGAAAACGGCTCAGCTCCGCATTCGTATGTCGACAACTTTTCCGGCTCTGGATACCTTGGCTGCACAAAATAACTGATGCACAGGGTCACCACTCCAAAGGCCAACGTCACCACGATAAAGAGAAAGACCGGAAAAAACTTCGTCAAATATTCAACAAGAACTTCGGTTCCGGCCATTTAGTTTTCTCTCACAAAGCATTGACCTGGAAAGGGTATTGTATGTATTACGGGAGAAATCTTAGTGCCCCGGTCTTTTGGATAGCAAGCGAACAAAGGACCTAAATCCGGGCGACCCGAAAGCCCTAGACATGACGACCTGAGAGTGGGAGGGTTGGTTCGGAGAGTACTCTTACTACAACTACTACGACTCGTGTCACGTATAACTAGCGCGTAATCTCTCTCGCTTTATTCGTCACGTCGCAAGAGGCCGACTCAGGTGACGAACTCTCCCAGTCCGATTCTAGAGGAGACAATGCCTTGACCGTTCGTCGCCGGTGGATCTGTGTATCGATTCGCTTCTTCTTATCGAATCCTTCGGAAAGACGACGCTCTTCCTTTTTTTTACCATCCATCAATCGGTCACCATCCCCGGACTGATCTGACAAGGCCTTACGAGGCTCACGGTATCACCGAAATAAACGACTCGTCAAACTTCTCCCAATCCGGCACAAATTCTTGACAAGAGAGGGGTTTTTGCTATCTTTTTCAAGTATCACCCTAGAAAAGGACCTAATCTTATGAGAACCTTGGCGGCCTTTACCTTCGTCCTGTGTTCAGGAATCGGTATGTCTGTTGATCAAACGCTGGCACAGACGCCGGAGCTTGATTCCGTTCGGGTCGCAGAGGCTGCCCTCACCTTCTCAAACGGTGCCATCCAGAAGACAACGCCGATCGACGGAATCGTAAATTTGATCACAGGTGATAATCAGTCGACGGGGAATCGAATGCTTCTCGGCAAACGAGATTCGCTCTACCTTAAATTGAATAGTCCTGCCGATGTCACAGTCGGCGATCTTTTCACCGTCTACCGGCGAGTTCGTAAGGTGTTCCATCCTGTGACAAAGGAATACCTCGGTTTTGTGATGAATCGCTCAGCAGTGGTTAAAGTGACTGCTGCCGACCATGCGCTCACGACAGTAGAAACCGTGCTCAGCTACGGACCGATCGCCCCTGGGGATCCCGTTATGCGTTTCGTAGCTCCGACTCCAGACACCGGGACAGACCTCTCATCGACGGTCTCTGACCTAGAAGGCATGATTGTTGAACTCCAAGCCGATCGGACGATGACGCTGGTGTCACAGTCAAATGTTGTGTATCTGGATCGAGGGAAAGAGGATGGGCTGAAAACCGGTGATCTCCTCGACATTCATCGCCACAGTGCCGGACTTCCGCCACGAAAGATCGGTCAACTCAAAGTCTTGTCGATGGAAGCTCACACCGCCTCCGCCATTGTCCTGAAGGCCAACACGCGAGTCATCAAAGGAGACCGATTCAAGCTCGTCGAATACACCGCACCCCTCACTCAGTCTGCAGGAACAAGCCCGGATTCACCGACGGCTCAAGTCGGTCAATCGGTTCCAGCCGATCTCGTATCCAGCAAGCTGAAAATGCAGGATGCGTCAGGACAAAGCCGCCTCAACCTCGGAGACGTCGCGAAGTTCTTGCACTACGACTCAGGGGATGCAGCGATTAAGCCGGAAAACTACAAGGTGCTCGACCAACTGATTGAGTACCTGCGCACCAGCGGTGATATGCGGATGATTCGAGTCGAAGGTCATACAGATAATGTCGAGATTGGTCCTTCGCTCAAGGCGCGGTATCCAAATAATTTGGAGTTGTCCAACGTGCGCGCGAACGGTGTCCTTCGTTACCTCGTAGAAAAAGGTGGCGTGCAACCGGAACGGATCAGTGCGATAGGACTCGGCGACACCAAACCAACCACCACCAACACGGTGGAAGAAGGTCGCACAAAGAATCGGCGCGTGGAGATTCTTCTGTATGCCTCTGAAACTGACGCTCCGGCCGGCAAGCCAGACATGCAGACTCACGTGCAAAGACTCGAATCCAATCCTTCGACCTTAAATGCACGTGAAAATAACGAACAACCGCCCTTGCCGACTGCTGCGACAGACACCGCTGGTTCATCTGGTCGAGGGACTTCATCAGTCGCCGATCCGTCACAAGCTTCCACAAAGGACGGATCAGACACCACCAATAACTCCGATGCCGGTGGCGCAACTCCGACAGCCGCTAACAAACAGGAGACTCCCCCTCAGCAACCGACCACCGGAAACTCGACAGAATAGGATCGGACCCGCGCAAGGGTACACCGCTATGTGAAGTCCCTTCCTCGACGATCTTCCTTGTCAACAACACCGGCGTAATCGGTGTTCTTCGCTTTTCCAGCCTGTTAGAATGCGACATGGTTTCCGCTGGAACCTCCGGAACTTCAGCCCTTCCTCAGCGAACGGAGACACTCTATGCAGATGTGATCGTGCCCCGCCATATCGCGAAGGCCTTCACGTACCTTGTCCCTCCTTCTTTAGCTCAGAATATGACCGTCGGGCACCGTGTCCTTGTCCCGTTTGGGCGCACAGTGCTGGAAGGCGTCGTCATCTCGCTGAATAATCATCTTGCACCTGAGATACAACATCACTTCTTTCGAGAGATCATCTCCCTGTCCCATGATATGCAATCTTCGACCCTGCCTCCTCAGCTGTTTGACCTTTCTCGAAAGGTCGCGGCCTATTATGTTGCTCCCTGGGGTCAGTGCCTTCGGCTCATCATGCCTCCAGTGGAAACCCGAACAACCTCCTCGATCCGCTACGTCGCCACTGCGCACGGTCGTGCCGCCTTGGAAGCCGGTCTGTGCCCTGACTCTCTGAAGCCGACTCTCGAAAGAATTGCCCGACGAACTTCTGGAATTCTGGCCTCGACACTACGGCCTACGCGCCGGGGAAGCTCCATCCCGGGAATTGACGTACTGATGAACAAATCGTGGATCACCCTCAATCCTTCAACGAACCCCGACACCGCACTCAAAAAACCGCGTGGGAAACTTCCGTTCGGTGAATCTGCTCGTCAAAAGCCGGTGAATGACCGTCTGCCCGCTGACACGCTTCCAGAAATCGACGCCTCATGGAAAACGCTCGTCGCCCGTTGCCTGGACAGCAATCAGATGAAAAAACTCGTGCTGCATGCCCCATGGGAACATCGACTCAGCAGGCTTGTCGATGCCATTCACCAAACGCACTCGATGAAGAAATCCAGCATCATTCTCACCGGCGAGATCGCACGAGCCTCATGGTTGCAACACCTGCTCTCAGCACTCACAAGTCTCCCGATTATCCTCGCACACCCTTCTTCAGGATCAGGTCTATGGCAACAGAGTCGGGACCAGACTCCCGTGATCGTCGTAGGAACCCGTTCGGCCATATTTTCACCGGTGACATCAATCGGGTTGATCTGGGTGGACGGAGAAGAGGATCCCGCCCTGAAAGAACCTCAGGAGCCTCGGTATCATGCCAGAGAGGTAGCACGCTTGAGAGCCGAGACCGAGCAGGCGCTTGTCGTCCTAGCTTCGGCTCATCCGTCGCTTGAAGCAAGGTTTGATGCCACTGCGGAGATCCATTACGTGGCACAAGACCTTGCGCATCAACCTACGATTGAGCTCGTTGACCTCCGCAACGAGTCAGCCGGAACCCTCTTCAGCCATACCCTCATCCGAGCCATGCACGACGCGCTACAAAGACGAGCCAAGATCCTGCTCTTTCTCAATAGGAAAGGATACGCCGGGACCTTGATCTGTTCAGACTGTGGATGGGTCCCTCGTTGCGATTCCTGCATTGTGCCACTGGCCTATTATCGTGAGGCCGGCAGGTTGACTTGCCGCTACTGTGGGAAAACGGATCGGTTGCCGGATCTCTGTCGTACGTGCCGCGCTCCCCATATGAATCCCGTCGGGGATGGCACCGAGAAAGCTGAAGTCGAGGTTCATCGCCTATTCCCGCAGGCTAAAATCGCCCGACTCGACGGCGACACGCTCCGACATTCAGCCTCTGCGCACGCACTGTGGGAAGGCGCCAGATCGGGCACCTGGGATGTCCTCATTGGGACTCAAGCCCTGTTTCGTCGAGAACCGCTTCCGCCGCACGATTTAGTGGGAATTCTACAGGCCGATTCGGGGTTGCACGTCTCGGACTTTCGAGCCGCGGAACGGACCTACCACCTGCTGGTTGATGCGACAAGTTCGGCACGCCCGGCATCCGCCGGAGGCCGAGTCATAATCCAGACACGCTTGCCTACACACCATACAGTGCAGGCCCTCGTTTCAGGAGACCCGCAACATTTCTACCAGGAAGAATTCGCCGCCCGCCGACTTCTTCAGTATCCACCCGTCTGCCACTTAGCTGATCTCTCAGTAACCGGGAGCGACCCGAACATGGTCGAAGAAGCCGCCACACGATGGGTTGCAGACCTTCAACAGCACATCTGCGACCAGGAACCTGTACTTGTTTTTGGACCAGTGCTGGCCACCCGCAGGCGTCCTACAGGCCATCTGCAGCATCGCATCTTGGTAAAAGGAACGGTTCTCCCCGTCCTCAGCCGACGAATCCACGATTCCGTTCAGACAATGGAGCGGGACTATCGCACCAGACGGATCAAATTTGTCGTCGACATCGACCCGATCGACAACGGGTAAGACTAACGGCCTTTCTTCTTTTTGTGTGCCCGGGAAATCGGTACCGCCGCAGCCTGCTCCTTTGATTGACCAAAGCTCAGCTTCCCTGCTCGTTTGAACAGGCCGTAGGAAAACGAAATCCAAAAGACGGACGAGAAGAGGCCCAGCACCACGGCTGAAAGAATCGTTCCCATCTCTGACTCTGGAGGTGCCTCTGCCTGACCCTTCAGTTGAATCATCAGCACCAACGGCCAAGCAAAGCTTTCCAGGCCAAGCAGCAAGGTCGACCATGCCCATAGCTCCGTGATCGACTCCGCCATAAACCACAGGAACAGCCCCACCGCTAGCGCCCAGCCAGCCACGATGATCGGCGAGACCGTTGCACCCCAGATAAGCCAGAACCCGACTGCAGTAACCAGGGTCCCCAGAGACACATTCAGGAATATCATGAGCGGCATGATCCAGACATCATGCCGCGAAGTCTGACGGGACCGTGCCGTGATGTCAATCCGAAGAATGGTGCGTGAGCGTGGTGAGTAGCCTAGGCAGTCAGCTCAGCCGCAACCGCATCGAGCAGAACTTTCAGTTCAAATGGCTTTTGAAGCGTCCGTCTCGCTCCAAACATTTTTGCGACGTCCAAGAAATTGAGGATGCCGATCGCCCCACTTCCTCCCGTCATCGCAATCACACGAACATCAGGAAACTCCCGTCGGAGCGTCGTGATGGCCTCGAGCCCATCCTGGTCCGGCATGAGAATATCCATGATAACAAGATCCGGTGCTGCCGCCCGATATTGTTCAACTCCCTCTTTTCCATCGCGTGCTTCTATGACCGCGTAGCCGGCTTGTTCCAGCATTTCACGGATGAGGTGGCGAACTTGGTCCTGATCATCAACCACGAGGACCGACGGCATTCGACACCTCAATCGAGATTCTTGATGGTTCTGGGCCGGAGTTGGTCTGCGCACCCATCGATTCTGAATAGACGGGAGACTGATTTAACGCCCGACGAATGGCATGCGCCAATTCGTTTAATGTAAGCGGTTTTAGCAGACACTCACTTACTCCCTGTGAGTAGTCGGCGTTCAGACCAGGTACACTTAGTGACCCACTGCAGACAATGACGGAAAGATCCGGTCGAAGTTCCCGACATACTTGGGCAAGACGATCCCCGCTCATACCTGGCATCGTCCGATCGGTAATCAGCAAGTCGAACCGCTTGGGATCAGCTTGAAAGACCTCTAGTGCTTCCGCAGCCGTCCGACAGACCACCGGATAATAGCCGAGGGATTCCAACACCTCTCTCCCGAAACGAACCACAGCATCTTCGTCGTCAACGAATAAGATACATTCGTGTCCGTGGGGAGGTGTATCGTCCTTTTGCATCATCGAAGGAGCGCAAGACGAGATGGCCGGAAGGTACACCGATACCGTCGTGCCAATCCCAATGTGGCTTTCAACCGTTAGGGTACCGCCATGCGCCGTGACGATGTCATAGACGGCTGCCAGTCCCACATCCTGCGCCTCGCCGACGATCTTGGGCCTTACAAACGAGTCGACTAATCTGTTGAGGCCCTCCTGGCCCATGCCGTCACCGACAGCCCGAACACTCAAGCGGACATACTGTCCGGCAGAGAGTCGACCTAGAGGCATGGTCTGATCTTCGAGAAACTCCCGGTTCTGAAGCTGAACATCAAGCGTTCCTCCAGTCTTCTCCATTGCGCGAAGGGCGTGATCGACCAGGTTGAAAATCATCTCATGCATTTGCACGGCATTCGCTGAAATCGGGTTGGTCGCGTGGGCGATCTGTGTTTTGAGTTCAACCCATAAGGGAATCGTCGGACGAAGGAACCGGAGGGATTCTTTCGCTAAGGAATGAAGGACCAGCGGACATCGGCCTTGATCGTGTTGCCCGCTGAAGGCCATCAGCTGTTGGATCAACTCTCTGGATTTTTTCGCCGCCACGATAACTTGTCTGATATGGCGATGCGCTTTGCTCTCAACCGGAATCAATGGAAGCGCCAACTCACTGAACCCGAGAACAGCCGTGAAACCGTTATTCAATTCGTGGGCGATACCTCCAGCAAAAGTACCGATCGCTTCTATCCTCGCTGTTTCGCGACGACGGGTCTCGACGTGCTTACGATCGGTCACATCGACGACGGTTCCGAGCGTGCGGAGCGGCTGCATCAAGGAGCCCTCACCGTCAAACAACGTCAGAGAACGAAGGCGGATGTGTCGCATGGAACCGTTTGGTCTGACGAGGCGATGTTCAATCTCATACAGGCTGCCGCCTGTCGTAGTGCAGATTCGTCCGACTGTACAGACCATCCGATCCAGATCATCAGGGTGAACGAGTTCCAGGTAGCGCTGCCATGAAGCCGGCTCATCAGCACCGACCCCGTAGATGCTCCGTAGGGTCGGAGACCAGACGAGGGAGGCTGTCCCTTGATCATGTTCAAAAAATCCGACTTGGCCTGCCTCCACGGCAAGATCTAGTCGTGTTTCACTATCCCACAACGCCGGCTCAGCCCGTCGACAATCGGCACTGCCTTCGGACGGGATCTGATCAGGCTCGTCTGAATCCTGCCCCAGCTGAGGCATTTCGCTCATCGTCCACACGACCGACGTCATTCGACCCAGACGATCTTTCACCGGTGACAGCGAGACGTCGCTCAAAAATGATGTGCCGTTCTTGCGGTACTGGCACAGCCGCACACGACACGCCCATCCATCCTGGACAGCCATCGCGAGCTTTTCTATCGAGGCACGGTCAGTATCCGGACCGGTCAAGATCGACATCGTTTGCCCGACAACCTCCTGTTCAGCATGGCCGGTCAGTAACAGAAAGGCTGGATTGGCATAGATGATGGGATGATGCGGCACCGTCGCATCCGTTACCAGCACGCTGCAATTGGTCGCCGCGATGACGGTTGAGTTCAGAATGTTCTCTTGACGCTGCCGAATCACGATCCAAAGTAACAGACTGAGCGACAGGAGCAACCCGAGAAAAAGACCAGCCGTCATGCGGAACAGCCTTTCGGTGTGTGCACGCGGGGTGATGTAAGAATACGAATTACGCGAGAGAATCTACCTGAAATGCAAGAAGAACGCCCAGGGGTGAAAGGTAGCTATAACGTAAGATTTATGCATCTAAACGCACTAGAGCCGAATGTTGGCCGTTCATCCTTGGCGCTTCACGAAGAAAGCGGCTGCTTGCGCGCGCCGCGTGATGCGAAGCTTTTGAAAGACATTGGCCAAGTAGTTCTTGACTGTTTTGTCGCTAAGTCCGAGCGCAGCGGCGATTTCCTTATTCGTCTTTCCCTCGGCAACGAGTGCAACGACTCGTTCTTCTTGAGAAGAGAGTTGATCCGTGCCGGGAGTCGCCGGCAAATCGTGCAACCCTCTCAACCACCGCAACGCCCGTTCGGTCACATTGGAGTCCAAGATCGATTGGCCCTTGGCAACGGAGCGGATGGCATCGAGCAAGGCAGGGGAATCGATCTCCTTGAGGACATAGCCATGAGCACCGGCAAGCACGGCAGCGAGCACGGAGTCGTCGTCGGCGTAGGACGTCAAGAAAATAACTCGTGTTCCCGGCAGCGCTCCGAGAATCTCGCGACAGGCATCGACACCGGACCCATCCGGCAGACGGACATCCATCAAGATCACGTCAGGCTTCGATTTCTGCGCTTCTTGAACCGCATCCGCCATGGTTCCCGCTTCTCCGACGACCGTGACACCTTGAGTTTGGCCGAGCACCGTCCGCAATCCGACGCGAATGACTTCATGATCATCGACGAGCAAAACTCGAATGGTTTGAGTTTTAGTTGTGAGCATAGTGCGTATCCTTTGGAAGATCGAGTGAGATCCTCGTACCCTTGTCAGGTTTCGATTGAATGGCGAACAAGCCGCGGACCTTTTGAGCCCGCGCCGCCATATTGACTAACCCATGACCAACTCCCTGAGCCGAGCGTGTATCGAATCCGACGCCGTCATCCGTCACAGCAAGACGATCTGAGCGGATGAGCTCACGGAGCGAGACTGTGATCTGCTTCGCGTGGCTGTGGCGCAACGCATTACTCACCCCTTCCCGTACGATGTTGATGATATGGAGTGCCTGCTCGGTGGAAAGTCTCTGTGCGGCTCCGTCGTCGATCTTTACTCGACACCTCGCAGACGAGGAAGCGGCCATCGCTTCGACCATGGCTCGGAGGGCGGTCGAAAAGTCCCCACCCTGCATCACCTGAGATTCGAGTCCGGCAATGAAATTCCGGACCTCCGTCATGACTTGATTGAGCTGCCCAATGGCTTGATCCAGTATCGTCACGAATTTCTCCGCCACCTGATCAGGCTGTCTCTTGACCAGTGGCTTACAGGCTTCTAACCCGAGCCCGACGGCATACAAAGATTGAAGAATGCCGTCATGGAGGTCTTGACTGATCCGTTCCCGCTCTTGAAGGGCCGCGCTTAAGTCCCGCTCGCGCTGCAGCAGGATCTCCTCCATTCGCTTCCGCTCAGTAATATCGGTCGCGGCTCCGAGCACCATATGAACCTGTCCCTGATCATCGAGAATCGGCCGCTTGACCGTCTGTAGCCAGCGTGTCCTTCCCATAGAATCGGTGATCCTCTCCTCCGGGATGAATTGATCTCGCCCGGAATTGATCACCT
>CABVRR010000017.1:0-5269 GCA_902500705.1 uncultured Nitrospira sp. | reverse complement strand
GAATCGGTGATCCTCTCCTCCGGGATGAATTGATCTCGCCCGGAATTGATCACCTCAAGATCGCTCCGCCGAAAATATTCTACTTCCGCTACATTGGCATTAAAGTCGGCGTCCGATCGTCCGATGAGGTCTTCCACCGTCGTGCCGTACCAATCGGCCACGGCTTTGTTGGCCATGGCGAAACGTCCGTCTCGATCCTTGGCAAAGATGAGGTCGGGGTCCGTGTCGATGACCTGTCGCAAAAACGTATGCGAGCGGTGCAGTTCGGCTTCCGCCCGTTTCCGCTCCGTGATATCGTCTCCGACCGACACGCTACATTGCTTGCCGTTCAGCTCGATCAGCTCCGAAGACACCAGGCACTGACGGATGTCGCCGTTCCTACTTCGTAGTGTGATTTCCACGTTCCGAATCGACCCGACACGCTTCAACCGATCGACAAAGCGAGTCCGCTCCTCCGCCGAAGGCCAGAGCCCCATCTGTAATGTGGTCTGTCCCGCGACTTCTTCCTTGCGATATCCGAACATCTGATACGCCGCATCGTTGGCGTCCACGACACGGCCAGTATCCAGCTCGCTGATGATGATCGGATGTAGACTGGCCTGAAACGCCTTGGCAAACCGCTCCTCACTGATGCGCAGCGCCTCAGTCGCCCGCTTACGCTCAGTAATGTCGTTTCCCACGGTGATCAGACACAGCGTGCCGTTGAGCTCGGCCACTTCCGCAGACACTAGGACTTGGCGTAAATCGCCGGGTTTTGTTTTGACGGTCACCTCAAGATCGCGGACCGACTCGCCGGCTTTCAACCGCCCGACAAGCCTCACCCTATCCTCTTGATCAGGCCAAATCCCCAACATCAGCGTGGTCTTGCCGATCACTTCTTCTCGATTAAAACCGAACAGCTGCAAGCAGGCGTCGTTGACTTCAATACAACGGCCCGTTGCCATCTCCGTGATGCCGACCGGGTGCGGACTTGCTCGAAAGGCCTTGGCAAACCGCTCCTCACTCTCACGAAGCGCCTCCTCCGCTTCCTTTCGTTCGGTAATGTCAACCGTGGCACCAAACAGACGAATCAAGCGTCCATCAGCATCACGCAGGCTATCGCCTCGGACATCAGTCCAGATGATCGAGCCATCTTTCTTCACCATACGAAGCTCATAGTGACAATGGTCGACTGTTCCACTACGCACCAATTCCCAGTTTTTCATGGCGATGGGCTGATCGTCAGGATGGACCAAACTCAACCAGATAAAGGGATCAGTCGATAGTTCTTCAGGAATATAGCCGAAAAGCCCTTTGAGATTGGTATCTCCGTAGTATCGACCACTCACAACATCGAACTCCCACACGCCTACCTTGCCGACGGCGGTCGCGCACGCATACCGTTCTTCGCTGGTCTGCAACTCAGCCGTCCGTTCAGCGACTTTACGCTCCAACTCATCGTGGATTTTTCGAAGCGCTTCTTCAGCCCGCTTGCGCTCGGTGATGTCTTGAAACGTACCGTATGCCCGCACCGTCCGTCCGTTCACAACATCGACCTTGCCGACGACACGCACGGCAATCCGACGCGCGTTCGCCGTGATCAGTTCGAGCTCGAGGTCCCAGGCCTCACCCCGTTCCACCCCGTTTTGAAGCGCAACGGCAATCACGGGCCGACTCTCCGCCGTGTAGAAATTCACCGCCATGTCCACCGTCGGGCTGTACAGCTCCGGCGTCGTGTCGTGCAGCCGGTATGTTTCGTCGCTCCACCAGAGATGATTCGTCAGGAAATCGATTTCCCATCCTCCGATTTTTCCGATGGCTTCTGTTTGGGCCAAGAGGGCCAGCTGTTGTCGATGATCGGTAATATCTTCTGCAATGCCGGCGACCCGATGCCCCCAGCCGATCACTTTGACCCGACGGTCAGAAATCCAGCGGATACGTCCATCTCGATCCAGAATCCGATACTCGCAGTTAAACTCCGCCTTCAACCCTCCTGAGATAAATCGTGTGCGACTGACTTCCACTCGCATCCGATCGTCGGGGTGAATCGACTCAAACCATTGCGACACGCTGTGACAGAATTCTTCCCGGGCGACTCCCCAGATCCGGGTAAACGCGGAATTGGCATACACGATCGTCTCACTGTCCGGCGTGAGATCCGCGATCCAAAATGCAGAACTTACGGACTCTGCGAACTGTTGGAATCGAGCTTCGCTCTCGCGCAACGCCTCCTCAGCACGATGACGCTCGGTCACATCACGTTCTATCCCGACATAACAGACCGGTCGATCCTCGACATCTCTCACGGCAAATACGGTGAGGTCCAACGAAACAGCCGTTCCACTGCTGGTGCGGCTGTTCACCTCTCCTCGATAGCTGCCGGTCGCCGCCAATGTGCTCATCATGTGAGCGAATGCCTCATCGCCGATATGAATCGCCGGGGTCTTGCCCTTCAGTTCATCTGTGGAGTAGCCGAGGATCCGCTCATGGGCTCGATTTTGCAGGAGATACTGACCCTGAGGATCAATGGCCACGATACCGTCTATGGAGTGTGTGAAGATTTCCTGGTACAGCCGCAGTTGTTCCTGCGTTCGTTTCCGCTCTGTAATATCGGTGGCAATGAGGCCCAGGGCGGACAGACGACCTAACGGATCCGTGACGGGAAATTTCACCACAATACTGGTATGAGACCCGTCCTCCTGTTGCGTCACTTCTTCGAACTCTTGTCCCCGGCCGTTGAGTAGCACCTCTCGATCGTGCGATCGAAACCGAGCCGCCTGCTCGGGGGAGAACAAGTCTTCGTCCGTTTTGCCGATGGCGGTGCCGGCGGACAGTCTGAACACCTTCTCAAACTGTCGATTCGTATAGACATATCGCCCGTGATGATCTTTCAGAGCGGTCACATTCGGTGCGTTGTCGAAAAATTGTCGAAACCGCTCCTCGCTCTGGCGCAGGGCCTTCGTCCGATCGTAGACCTGCTTCTCTAACGTGGCGTTCAGATCGGACAACGTGTTTTCCGTCTGCTTCCGTTCAGTAATATCCCGCATGAAACAATGATGGCCGAGGACACCACCGACGGACGGTTTGGTCCTGACCATCAAGACTTGCGTAAAGAAGAGCGAGCCGTCTTTCCGCACGGCTCGACACTCGAACTCCGCTTTTCCTTTTTCCAGCAACTGCTCATACGCATGTTGAGCGATGCAGAAATCCTCCGGATGCACGGTCGGCTCCCATGGCCGTCCAAGCAACTCGGATGGCTCATACCCCAACATCGCAGCGTAGGACTGGTTCACCTCCAAGTAGCGACCATCTAGGTCAACTCGGGAAATGCCCGGCATGGCTTGGGCTAAGGCCAGGTTCATTTCTCGTACACGGTCTTCACCCTGCTTGCGCTCGGTGATATCGGAAAACAAGCCGAGAACGGCCGGCTTTCCGTTCCACGTAATCCGGGCCGCCTCGACCTGGACCGGGATCGGCGTTCCATCCATCTTCAGATACACTCGCTCCGCACTATGGACGGACACGCCGCCGCTCAGCAGTCGTTTCAGGTTCTCACGGACTTCTTGATGATAGTCCGGATGGATGAACTCAAACGTCGGTCGGTCGAGAATATCCTGAACCTCTCTCGCCCCTATGAGGACAGCACCCGTGTGGTTGACGTAGACGGTTCGTCCTTCACTGAAGACAAACACCCCGGATGGCGACAGTTCAACCAACGTCCTGTACCACTCTTCGCTCTCCCGCACCGACTCTTCCATTCGTTTGCGATCGGTCACATCGGTGTGTGAACCGAGAAGCCGGATGCTTCGACCATCTGCTTCGGTCACAAACGAGGCCCGCGCTTCAAGCCATCGATACCCGCCGTCCTTGTGTTTGAACCGAAATTCCTGTCGATAGTCTCCCTCTCGATGAGACACGTAGTTCCGTGCATACGCAATCGCCGTCTCCCGATCATCCGGATGCAACAGCGTCGTCCATGTCTCAAACGCATCTGCAATCTCCGCTGGCTCATACCCTAGCTGGTGTTTCCATTCTTCGGAAAAGACCACTTCGTTCGTGTTCGTGTTCCAATCCCATAGCCCCGTACCCGACGCATGGAGGGCTTGTTGAAGCTTTTCCTGCGAAGTCCGCAGCATCGCCTCCGCGCGTTTCCTCTCGGTAATGTCACGAGAATTCACGATGACGCGGCAGGAGCCATCGGGATCGCGAACGGCCCGCCCGATTCCCTCGAAGTTCCTCCACGAGCCGTCCTGGTGACGAAAGCGAAACTCGGCGAGTTGGGGCATCCCTGGGCTTCGGAGAAGCCGTTGAAATGTTTCGGTCACCACAGGCAAATCTTCGTGGTGAACAAACTCAAATGCACTACGCCCATTGAGCTCGTGCTGGGCGTATCCAAGCAATCGCTCGACCGACGGACTTTCAAATCGGATGATGCCGTCTACATCCAGAACCGTAATCACATCAGAGGAATGCTCAATAAGCGCACGAAAATGTGCTTCGCGTTGCTGCAGGGCAAGATCCGCCTGTTTGCGTTCAGTAATGTCCAAGGCCGTTCCGGACATGCGAAGGGGCTGACCGCTGCCATCTCGCATGACCTCACCGCAACAGTGAATGGTCCGCACGTCGCCGTCAGGACGGACGATTCGACATTCGATATCGTAGGCGACGGTCCCCACCAGTGCGCCATCGATCGACGCCAAGACACCGTCATGATCATCCGGAAGTACCGCCGATATAAAGCTGTCGAAAGTGACCGCTCGTGATCGAGGCTCATAGCCGAAAATCCGATAGAGCTCATCCGACCATTCCACTTCGCCGCTTACGATGTTCCAACTCCAACTCCCCAAATGAGCCAGAGCTTGTGCCACATAGAGGTGACGAGTCCGTTCGTGCAGCTCTCGATCCCGCTCGGTAAGTTCGCGTGTGAGATCCGCAACTTGCCTGCGCAGCAGATCCAGTTCAGGACGGTGGCTTGCCGGACTCATAAGGGAGCTCCTTGCCGAGCGACATCGACAGTTCCTCCAAAGGCTGGTTCAGCCGAATAGAGTGATCCGCTCTCGTCGCAAACGATCATGCAGGGTGACGTTCCTTAGAGAAAAGCGCTGCGCCTGCCGCGCGGGCCGCTGATTCCTAAGAAAAGACCCCACGGGGGGCTAGTGTCCTATGGGAATAGGTGAAAGTCTAGATCCAAATGGCCCGGAGTCTTTAATTGGACATACGTATAAACTAGACGGATCGATGGTGCCGAAGGCGGGACTTGAACCCGCACGGCTTTCGCCACACGCCCCTC
>CABVRR010000016.1:48393-49474 GCA_902500705.1 uncultured Nitrospira sp. | reverse complement strand
ACCGTAATCGTGGGCATCAACGGGGTGTTCGGAACCAGACTTGCGACAATCGTTGAACGTTGCGGAGGAAAGGCGATTCGAGTCGACGTTCCGTGGGGGCACGTGATCGAACCTGACGCAGTTGCTGCATGGCTCCAACGATCAAGTCCGGTGAAGGCCGTTGCACTGGTGCATGCTGAAACATCAACGGGAGCCTGGCAACCACTCGAACCGATCAGCGCCCTATGTCGTGAACACAACGCACTGCTGATCGTCGATGCCGTCACCTCACTCGGTGGCATCCCAGTGGAAGTCGATCGGTGGGGTATCGATGTCTGCTACAGCGCCACGCAAAAATGTCTCAGTTGCCCACCCGGCTTGGCACCTTTCACATTCAGTGAGCGTGCGCTGTCCGTTATGAGAACTCGCCGTTCGCCCTGTCAAAGCTGGTATCTTGACCTGTCGCTCATCGCCGATTACTGGGCAGAGCAGACCCGTGCCTATCACCACACGGCCCCGATCTCGATGCTGTATGCCCTGCGGGAAGCATTGCGCCTGATCGAGGAAGAAGGCCTGCCTGCCAGATTTGCCCGTCATCAGCTGAACAGCCGAGCGCTACTCGCAGGACTGATGGCTCTCGGCCTCGACCCGTTGTCGCCTCCGGGTCGACAACTCCCAACGCTCATCTGCGTGGCGATCCCAGGTCACATCGATGAAGCGGCCGTCCGGTCCCAGTTGCTGGATCGATTCGGCATCGAAATCGGCGGAGGGCTCGGCCCACTCAAGGGCAAAGTCTGGAGAATCGGCTTGATGGGAGAATCGTCGACAGAAGCCAATGTCCTGACGCTGTTGAATGCCCTGGAGGAAATCGGAATGCGAAGTGGTTGGGTTTCAACTCCCGGCGCCGCGCTGCAAGCAGCGACGCAGATTTATAGTGGAGGACGCTAGTTGTGACGATTGCCATTCAGCACGTACGCCTTATCGATGGGACAGGAACCGTTAGAGATCGCACGACACTCCTTGTGCACGGCACAAAGATTCGAGCTGTCGGATCCAGCCAAGAAATCAAAATCCCCAAAGGGGCTGTGCGTATCGACGGTCG
>CABVRR010000016.1:12376-48293 GCA_902500705.1 uncultured Nitrospira sp. | reverse complement strand
CGCATCGTCGGTGCAGGACGCGCCATCTGCATGATCGGCGGCCATGCACGGTTCATCGGCCAAGAAGTGGAGGGCCCGGCGCAGGTCAGACGAGTTGTCGCTGAGCAGGTGGCCGCCGGTGCGGGAGTCATCAAGCTCATTGCTTCGGGGGGAGTGCTGACACCCGGCACCTCGCCGGATGAGGCCCAAATGACGATGAAGGAGTTGACCGCAGCGGTCGAGGCCGCGCAGCAAGCCGGGAAACGAGTCGCGGCCCATGCTCACGGCGCCGCCGGAATGAAGAATGCGATCCATGCCGGGGTACGCTCAATCGAGCACGCCACCTTGCTGGATGACGAGTCGGGCGCACTGATGAAGCGGCACGGGGTCTACATGGTTCCGACCCTATCGGCCCTGGCAACAACGGCAGCCGGTAGACCAGGTTGCGGCATTCCGGAGACTGCTTTGGCAAAAGCACGGTCCATGACGAAGCGGCATCAGGCCAGCTTCAAATCTGCGCATCAGAGCGGCATTGCTATTGCCATGGGGACCGACGCCGGAACCCCTTTCAATTACCATGGGGACAATGCGCAAGAGCTTGAGCGAATGGTGGCGTTCGGCATGACGCCGATGGAGGCCATCATCGCCTCGACCGCGACGGCAGCCCGACTCATCGGCATTCAGGATACGGTCGGTGTCCTGAGAAAAGGGATGGAAGCGGACCTTGTGATCCTGAATGGGAACCCACTTCGGCGAATCGAAGTGCTACGAGACCGGGACAAGATTGTGGGCGTGATGAAAGCCGGGAGGTTTGTAGCTGGGCCGCTGGCAAAAGGCAAACAATGAACCAGTCACGCCACCCTTTCCAGGTTTACCGATCACACTTACCGTCTTTCATAAAATAACTCCAACGCCGAGGCAATGCCGTGGATACGACCGTTGCGGAAATGTTCGTCCAGACGAGAACGGAGTGAACGGATCCTACCTTCGTCGCTTCGCTTCGCGAGTCCCTGAGACACCAGCATGTCCGTGGCAACCTCGATCAGCCGCCGTTTCCGCTGATTCATCTCGTCCGTCACAACATCGTCCATAATTTCAGACGCTCGTGCCGCAACGACCGATTCCAGGAACGAATCGTACCCCTGTTCTCGGATCGTTCGCTCTCGAATCACGCTCAATTCCGCCCGTACACGCGCGACGTTTTTCATGAAGACCGCAAACATTTCTTTCCGCCCCTCATCGAACAACTTCTGTTCGATCTCCTCACGTATGCGCCCCGGATCGGTTGCCGCAGCACGCGGCTCGTCTCCCCAGGACAATCGGTCGTAAGTCTTGCGTTTCTCAGGGTCACCGACGATCTCATACGCGACGTTGATCTCTCTGATCCGCTCGTCTGCATCCGCCCTGTGAGGATTCCGGTCGGGATGGTGCTCAAAGACCAGTCGTCGATAGGCCTTCTTGATGTCTTCATCGGACGCATCTCGCGAAACCCCAAGCACCTGATAGTAGTTCGCTTGCGCCATGCGACCGACTATAGCATGCGGTTCCACTCGCTTCACCTTGACAGGGGCTAAGAACCTACTTAGCCTTGCGCACATCGTAGCGCATGGTCACGCAGCTATCTCATCGGACATGCGATCACCCATCCAGCAGATGAACAGAGCTACGGCATGACCTCCTCCTCTTGGCGATCAGGTGTCACCCCTTATCAGTGGCTGGTCTTATTCGTGGCCTGGTTAGGCTGGGTCTTCGATGCGATGGATGCGACGATTTATGCCATTGTCTTGCATCCCGCCTTGCACGACTTACTGGAGACGTCGAGCGGCCCACCGACCACCGAGCAAATCGGCTGGTACGGGGGCATTATTTTTTCTATTTTTCTCGTCGGCTGGGCGGTCGGCGGCATTACCTTCGGCATCCTGGCGGACCGTTTCGGTCGCACGAAGGTATTGATCGCCACGATCATTATCTACGCCGTCTTTACCGGTGCAGCCGCCCTGGCAGAAACATGGTGGCATCTCGCGCTGTCCCGCTTCTTGACTGCGCTCGGGATCGGCGGTGAATGGGCGGCCGGAGCCGCAATCGTGGCCGAGACCTGGCCTGAAGAGAAACGTGCCAAAGCGGCGGGGGTTCTCCAATCGGCATGGGCCGTGGGATTCTTTTTAGCTGCGATGATGAATCTCACGTTACGAGACGCCTACGGCTGGCGAGGGTTGTTCGTCATCGGTATTCTTCCCGCCTTCGTCGCGCTGTTCGTTCGTTGGTGGGTGAAAGAGCCAGAACGCTGGAAACATGCACGTGAGCAGCAAGCCGTCCCCCTCACGGCCATCTTTCATGGAGATCTTCGGCGAGCCACGCTGGTCGGGTCAACGCTGGCGTTCGTGGCGGTGTTCGGCCTCTGGGGATCGACGAATTGGGCTCCGACACTCATCCGTGAGTTACCGGATTTGAAAGGGCAAGATCCTGCCATGCTTGCCAAATACGTGAGTTATGCCATCATGGCTCTCAATGCCGGTGCGATCTTCGGATATCTTGGCTTCGGCCCCCTGGCCGACCGATTCGGGAGGAGACCGGTATTCGCGCTGATGTGTCTTGGGAGTTTCATTATGCTGCCGGTCACGTATCTGCTCCCCTCGACCTATGCCGGAGTGTTGATGCTCTTGCCGATCTTAGGATTTTTCAACAACGGAATCTTCAGCGGGTTTCCGATCTATCTTCCGGAGCTGTACCCGACACAACTACGGGCGACCGGCGCAGGAATCTGCTTCAACGCAGGACGCGCCTTAGCCTCAGCTGCTCCTCTCCTGACGGGCTGGCTGGTCACAACCTTGGGCACGTTTGGACGAGCAGCCAGCACCGTTGCGCTGATCTATCTGCTTGGACTTATTGTGCTTTTTTTCGCTCCTGAAACGAAGGGCCAACGCCTACCCGATTAGCTCTTGACTTGTAGGGAGCCAGGCTTATCTGATGGCTATGGATACGACACGCACCCCACGGATTCTCACACACGATGAACGAAAAGCCGCCGACGCGGCGTTCTCTGGTCGGCCGTTTAATCCGGCTTGGTCTGAATCGGCCAAACGAGTCTACGATGGTCTCGTCCAAGCACTTCCCACGCTACCGGAAGAGGCAGTTGTATCGTCCGGTCATGATGCCTCAAACGGTGACGTGCTGATCGAATCCGCCTCGACGTTACTGACGACAGAAGAGCCGAAGCTCGAACACCCAACGAATGCAGGCAATGCGTTGGAGGTGCGGACCGATGCCCCGGCCAATCAGCTGATCACGAATCGTCAGCAAGCGATCCAATCCGGATTTCTGATTGATGTGTCAACCGATGCGCAGAAACTCGGTCTGACCTTTCCCGTCACGGTCACGAAACCGCTCTGGGAGATCGGGATTGCACCCGGTGAGTCGCTGTCGGAAAACGAGAAGGCGGAGCGATTGCGGGATGTCCTAATGGCCTTTCGGCTTCGCATTGCCAGCCAGGCCACGCTCTCTCCACTGATCGACTTTCCGGCGATGTTGTCCATGCCGCCGGGCGGCGTGCCACAGCCGGTGCCGTTGTTCGCGTTGATTCAACCGGACGAGCAGAATCGCGCGGTAGCGACCTTACTGTTACCGAATGAAGTGTCGGCTACCATCATTCCGATGAACTAATTTATTGGCTTTCACCTGCTTCACGCCAAAAATCATTCATGGTTTCTGCTGAGCCACCATGAGCAGATTGCTGACGGAAGTGCGGATCAACTCCATGAGTGGTTCTGGATAGATTCCTATGATGAGGATGATCGAGGCGACAAGCCCCAGAGAGCAGATGGCCATCCAACCTGATGTTTGCGGAGATTCTATAGCGAGCCCTTGAGGAGTAGTGGCGGACGCCGGCTTATCACCGAACAGGGTCACGACCAGTCGCAGGTAATAGTACAAGCTGACGACACTATTCCCAATCAACGCCAACACCAGCCACCACAGTCCAGCATCGACGCCAGCGGCAATGGCATAAAACTTTCCGATAAATCCAGCCGTGACCGGGATACCAGCCAGCGATAATAGGCTCAGTGCCAACATGGCGGCGAGCCAGGGACGTGTCCAAAATAACCCGCGATAGTCTTCAAACTGTTCTGCATCCCCTGCTTCACGAGAGTACGCGGTTACCACACCGAAGGATCCCAGCGTCATGGCACAGTACACGATCACATAGAATGTGACGGCTTCAGCAGCTGTGGGGCCGCCGGCCAACAACGCCACAAGGAGATATCCGAGATGGGCAATCGAGGAATACGCCAGAAGCCGTTTGACATTCTGTTGAAACAGGGCGAGCACGTTCCCCACGACCATCGACACGACGGCCAGGAGGCTAAACAGATGGACCAGTGAGGGAAGTTCCAACGCTCCAATATCCGTCACGAAACGGAGCAATAACGCGACCAACGCTCCCTTGGACACCGTGGCGATATACGCCGTGATGGGGGCTGGAGCACCTTGGTACACATCGGGAATCCACATATGAAACGGCGCCAACCCAAGTTTCAATGCGATGCCGATAAAGACCAGAACGACGCCTCCCAACCAGAGTCCAGGCACGGCCTGCACCTGTTTGACCACCATCCCTACCCCACGAAATGTCATGGACCCACTTTCAAAGTACAAGAGGGCCATGCCGAATAACAGAATCGCCGAGGCAGAGATAGAGAGCAGCAGGTATTTCACCGCGGCTTCCATCGGATGGCGTCTGGTTCGTACGTATCCGATCAAACTGCAGAGAGACAGACCGAGCAATTCGAGTCCCAGAAAAAACGACACGAAGTGGACCGAGACAGTAAGCACCAGTCCCCCAAACGTCGCGAGGAGAAGCAGAAGGTAATACTCTTCAATTCCGTCACGCTCACGAAATTGGATGTGCAGATAGTGATAGGAGAGCCCAATCACCATCATGGTCGTGCAGAGGACGATCCCCATGTACAACAGGGCATAGCGATCCACTATCAATAACGCCGTGACCGCCCGTGGCGTTGCTGAGGCGACCCAGGGCAGAGTTGCCAGTGTGAGCAGACAAGCCACGAACGCAAAGGCTGCAATTCTCGCATGGTTTCTCCGAAAGGCGATGGCGAGCATGGTCACGAGACAAAATATCCCAAGATTGAGAATGGGGGTCAGCACGATAAGGTCTTGAAGGCTCATGGAGTATTCGCCTGCGAAGTGAAGAGAGTGGACGGCATGACCGGTACTGAATGAGACGCCTGGGCTGGCAACGATGCTGACTGGATAAGAGCGTCCACTACCGGTTTTGTGGTTGCCAACACCGGTCTCGGATAGAGGCCGAGCCAGACCTGAAGGACCGCCATGAGCAGCAATGTGCCGAACGCAACATTCGAGAGGTCCGGTATCGAACGGGTTTCACGCAGTTGGCCGAAGAACGTGCGCTGCATCATGCCGAGTGAATATATCGCGGCCATGACCATGCCGATTGAGGCCAGAATCGTGATGATCGGCTGAACAGAATAGGACCCGAACAGCACGAGAAATTCGCCGATAAAATTTGCCAAACCTGGCAGCCCGAGTGACGCACAGGCAAAAAATAACGCCATCGATGCGACACGGGGAATCACTTTCCACAACCCTCCCATCTGTCGCATGTCTCTGGTCTGAAATCGTTCGTACAGGGCACCAGCCAGCAGAAAGAGACCACCGGTACTCAGCCCATGTGCCACCAATTGCATGACGACTCCTTGCAAAGCCAATTCCGTCATAGCA
Organism: uncultured Nitrospira sp.; assembly: GCA_902500705.1. Lineage (GTDB taxonomy): Bacteria > Nitrospirota > Nitrospiria > Nitrospirales > Nitrospiraceae > Nitrospira_D. Next base: position 42,557 of record CABVRR010000016.1, on the reverse strand, counting down.
AAGGCACCCAGCAAGATAAATCCCATATGGCTTAAGCTACTGTAGGCGATGAGTCGTTTCAAATCGGTTTGAGAACAGGCTAAGACCGCTCCGTAAAGAATGCCGGCGGCGCCAAGTCCCATGGCGAAGGGTGCAAACTCGCTCATGATCTCTGGAAACATGGGAACCGTATATCGCAGCAATCCATAGGCTCCCGTTTTTGCCAGCAACCCGGCGAGAATAATACTGACCCCGGTCGGAGCTTCGGTGTAGGTGTCGGGCAACCAGGTATGAAAGGGTGGCGCCGGCAGCTTCACCACAAAGGCAATGAAGAATGCGAGTGCGAGCCACCAGGCCATCTCCCGGGTCAGCGTCAGACCCATGAGATCGGCATAGTCGAAGCTAGGCCTCCCGGTTGCCTGTTGATGAAGAAAGGCCATGGTGATCATCGCGACGAGGAGTAACAGACTCCCCGCCTGGGTAAACAAAAAGAATTTGAACGAGGCGTATCGGCGATTGGCATGCCCCCAGACGGCGATCAGGAGATAGATCGGCACCAGCATGAATTCCCAAAAAAAGAAAAACAGAATGAGATCGATCGCGAGAAATACCCCGATCACTCCACCGAGCGCCAGGAGGACATTGCAATGGAAAAACCCGACTCGATTCTGGATGTCTGTCCAGGATGCGATGATGGCGATGATGCCGAGAAACGCCGTGAGGAGGATGAGCACCAGGCTGAGACCATCAAGACCAAGATGCAGACTAATACCCCACCGAGGAATCCAGCTGGTTTGGCTTTCAACGAGCCACGAACCGTGACCAGAAGCTGAGCCCGGGGGGCCTTGGCTCCAGAGCACCAGGGCCAGAAGAAAATCAAGAGACAAGGCGCCAAGCGCGATCCAGCGGGCAGCATGACGTGACCACTGCTGTCCCATCCATGAGAGAGGCGCAGCCAGCATCGGGATCAATATGAGCAGCCAAAGGGTCATAGGCATTACAACGCAAATAGACCGAGCAACATCAGCGTGCCCACGGCAATCGTGGCCGCGTACCAACGGATATGCCCCGTTTGAGTACGACTCAACCGTACATGGCAGAATTCAGCTCCCGTGACGAGTACTCCGTAGCCTCGGTCGAGGAACTCACCTGCGTCGCGGGTCAGAGCGAACCAGGGTTGGATGAATGCACGCTCATAGAGACGATCAAACCCCCATCCACCTTGCCAGAAGGGCACGAAGAAACGACCCACTGCTGTTCCTACAAGTCGGTCGACCACACTTACTCGTGGGAGAAAGAAGAACGCGGCCAATCCGATCCCCAGCAAAGCCGAGCAGGTGACGGCGATCTGTTCGAACGCCTCACTCGAGTCATCCATCCCCGGCCGTACCTCCATCGTCGGCAAGACCTGGGATAAATAGGGGCCAAACAGAGACAGGCCGCCAAGCGTGTGAGGGATTTCGAGAAAACCGACAGAGAGAGAGAGACCCGCCAGCACCACAAGAGGAACTCGCATCGCAAGGCCTGGCTCCCCGTGTGCCGCAGTGCGGACCTCTCCAAAAAAGACCCGAAAGATCAACCGGAAACTGTACAGACCGGTGAGGAATGCCCCAAGTAACGCACCAACCCACATCCACTGCTGGCTCAACGGCGAAGACCAGACCGACCACAAGATCCAGTCCTTACTGTAGAACCCAGCGGTGATCAAGGGGACGCCGGACATCGCTGCAGCCCCAATAAGAAATGTCCAGAATGTCCACGGCAGCTGTCGTCTAAGCCCTCCCATGCGGAAAATGTCTTGCTCATGGTGGAGGCTATGGATGACAGATCCGGCTGCTAAAAACAGCAGCGCTTTGAAGCAAGAATGAGTGAGAAAATGAAAGAGCGCGGCAGACCAGGCGCCGACACCGAGTGCAAGGAACATATAGCCGATCTGGCTCATGGTCGAATAGGCAAGCACTCGCTTAATGTCGTGCTGCACCAAGGCGCTGGAGGCTGCGAGTAACAACGTCAGCAGGCCGACCACTGCGACGATCCCTTGTACCAGCGGCGCCAGGGCAAAGAGGTCATGCATGCGAGCGATCAGGTAGACACCCGCTGTCACCATTGTTGCCGCATGGATCAGCGCGCTGACCGGCGTGGGACCTGCCATCGCGTCCGGCAACCATACTTGAAGCGGCAATTGTGCCGACTTTCCCACGGCGCCGATCAAAAGCAGCACGGCCACGATCATGGCGATATTCGATCCAACCGGCCATGCCTCAACGGCAAGGGTCTGGACCTGCTGGATGGATAACGTCTTCAATTGCGTAAAGATGATAAACAGGCCGACGGCAAAGGCCGTGTCTCCGATACGAGTCACGATGAAGGCCTTCTGTGCGGCGGTGCCGTATTCCGGTTTGTGATACCAAAAGCCGATCAAGAGGTAGCTGCAGAGCCCTACCCCTTCCCAGCCGAGATAGAGCAGCAGCAGATTGTCTGCCAACACCAACGTCAGCATGGCTGATACAAACAGATTCATGTAGGCAAAAAACCGTGCGTAGCCATCATCGTCGGACAAGTATTCGGTCGAGTACAGATGGATCAAAAAGCCGATGCCCGTGATCACCGCAACCATGAGAAATGAGAGCGCATCCAGATGCCAGGAGAGTCCGACGGTCATCTCGGACGTGTCGATCCAGTTCCACATGGTCTGCTGATAAGATGCACGATCCGGAAGGCCATGGAAAAACTCGACGCCGACGAGCGCAGTGATACAAGCAGACATGCCGACGGAACCGCATCCAACCCATGCGACCAGCCGACGAGACAAGTGCTCGCCGTGCAAGGCCAGTATCAGAAATCCGGCGAGCGGAAGAATGGGGATGAGCCAAAGCAAGTTCATCATCTCATCTCTCGTCGTTCCCGGAACCCGCTAGAGAATGTTTCGTATAGCGAGTGTCATGTTTCGAGCCGAGTAATCGGGTTGTGACATATGAAACTGGGAACCAGTCACCTTCAGCCCTTTGCCGGATTGTTCACGTGGCTCAACCTCTCATCTCACTGAATGCATCGGCATCCAATGTTCTAAACCGGTACGACAACTGCAGCACGATTCCCAGCGCCACAGAGACTTCAGCCGCTGCCAGGGTGAGGATGAACAAGAACATGATCTCTCCATCGACTTGTCCCCAACGAGCTCCCCCAGCAATGAACGCGAGCGCGGCAGCATTCAGCATGATTTCGAGCGAGAGGAGCATGTACAGAATGTTCCGTCGGCTCAATAAGCCGATCAAGCCAAGACCAAACAGCATCGTGGCCAATAGGAGCGCCGGCGTGCTCAACATCAACGAGCCTCACTCGATAAACGACGCCCTAAGTGATAGGCGCCGATCAAACCAGGCAGCAACAGCATCGACGCCAGTTCCACCCCGATGATATAGGGTCCAAAGAGGGCGATGGAGACCGCTTTCTGTCTTGGTTCTTGAATAGATATAGCGGGAAGGTCCCCGGCCACAATGAGGTAGCCCACCTCCCCTAACAGCACCAGGGCCAGGATACTGGGTCCTACCCATGCGCCGGGCGTGAGCCAGGTCCGTTCCTGTTCAACGGCGAGCGGCCCCAGGAGCATGACGACAAAAATAAAGAGCACCATGATGGCACCCCCGTAAATAATGATTTCGAGCGCGGCAGCGAACTCTGCACCGAGCAAATAGAAAATCAGCGATAACGCGATCAGTGCCACAACCAGGTAGAGCAGCGCATGGACCGCATGTACATGCGTAATGACGCGCAACGTCGCCAGGAGTGTGACGGCGGCGGCGATGTAGAATAGCGTTTCCATAACTCACACACCTCGACGTTTTATCTCACAGATCAAAGATTCCAGGCTAAGAACTTCATGCTTTGTGTTGCTTCCAAAACGAGAAGCTCGAAACACGAAGCACAACATCAACCGCTTTACGCTCTCTGTTAAGGCAGCAAACTCCTCACATCTACAGGATGGAGTTCGTGCTCACCCTCTCCTTTGTCTTTGTCGTGAGTTCTCACGCCGGCCACTCGATAAAAGTTATAGTCCGGATACTTGCCGGTCCCGCTGATGAGCAGATCTTCCTTCTCGTAGACCAGATTCCGACGAGCATATTCACTCTGTTCGAAATCTGGAATGAGTTGGATCGCATTGGTCGGACAGGCTTCCTCACACATGCCGCAATAGATACAGCGTGAAAAATTGATCCGGAAGAATGCCGGATAGCGGCGGTCGTGAGCCTCCGGATTGTCCGCAGCCTGAAGCGCAATACAATCGACCGGACAAGCCACAGAGCAGAGGTAGCAGGCGACACAGCGCTCTTCCCCGTCAGGATCTCTAGTGAGGACGATTCGTCCACGCCAGCGTGGCGGCAAATACGGTCGTTCCTCTGGATATTGAACCGTGACCGGCTTCGTGAAGGTCCGTTTAAAGACAATCCATAACCCCACGATCAGATTACGGGCATATATCCATGTGTTCATCATGCGTACAGCCGTTCTAAGCCCCTTCGCACACGCACCGACCTATGTTCCCTACAAGATGGTGAGTGCCTGTCATCCTGCTCTCCACAACACCACCCCGCCCGTGACCAAGAGATTGACCAACGCGAGCGGCATCACGACCTTCCACCCGAATGACAGGAGTTGATCAAAACGGAACCGAGGCCAGGCCGCGCGAATCAGAATAATCAGGGCAATGAAGCCGAACATCTTTACGGCAAACCACACCATCGGCGGCAACCAGGGTCCGTGCCACCCACCGAAGAACAGGATCACGGTCATTGCCGAAAGGAGAAGAATGCTGAGATATTCACCGACAAAGAACATCCCAAATTTCATCCCACTGTACTCCGAGTGGTAGCCGGCAACGAGCTCGGCTTCCGCCTCAGGCATATCGAACGGGGTGCGATGGGCTTCAGCCAGTCCCGCCATGAAAAACCCAAGAAACCCAAGAAATTGAGGAATCACAAACCATTGATGCCGTTGTGCCTCCACAATATCACTGAGGTTGAACGACCCGGCCAAGAGCACCGCGCCCATGAGGGATATTCCCATGAAGACTTCATAACTCAATAATTGCGCGATCGCCCGAAGGCTGCCGAGAAACGCGAATTTGTTGTTGGATGCCCACCCTCCGATGATGACACTGTAGGCGGCAAGGCTCGACATGGCCAAGAAGAACATAACCCCGACATTGAGATCGGCGACAACGAAGCTCGGTGCGATCGGCACTACGGCAAACGACATGAGTGCAGTGATCACGACGATGGCTGGTGTGATCACGAACACCGCCTTATCCGCAAAGGGTGGGATCCAGTCTTCTTTCGTGAAGATCTTGATCATATCAGCCAATGATTGCAGGCATCCGCCTGGCCCCAGACGGTTCGGGCCATATCGTTCTTGCCAGACACCGAGCAGTCGTCGTTCGACCCAGATCAACATCCCAGCCAAGGTCAGGCAGCTGCCAAGAATGACGGCGATGGTGAATGCGGTGTGGCTCCAATCAATCATGCAGCCCTCCGCGTTCGTTCGATCTTGATCGCCGCACACAGATCGACCCACGCCGGAACGCTGACGCCGGATACGTCAGGCACCAGAGAAAGGCCGACCGTACCCACCGGAGTAGATGGCTCGAAGTGCACAGCAAGACGATACGTCGCTCCTTGGAACGCCAGGTCAATCACGCTGTGTTCCTGAAGACCCAACCGTGTTCCATCTGATGGGTGCAAGGACAGGGACGGTTGGGCGATTCGTTCGACAATCGCCGGAGATCGATTGCTGAGTTCGTCGCTTCCAAATACGGCGGATAGTGGAAGCAGCAACCAACGCTGATCGGTCGGCTGAAACGCACGTGGAACGGCGGTGAACCAACCGGCTACCTTCGTGGCACCTGGTTCGATGAGCCGGACACCAGGCATTTCATCTCGCAATGGTCCGCCGACTTCGTTCTGATACGTATTCACAGCTTGGATAGAATTCCAACCAGGAGCCCAGAACTGAGAAATGAGCGGTGAGGGCAGCGGCCCTCGATATCCTTCCATTGTAAATCCAAGCGGCGAATGAAGGTCGCCTGGGGGAGGCGGTTCGTGCATGGTCAGATGAGAAGTCAGTGACGTACGCCCACTACAGCGCTCAGACTGTCTGGGGACTTTTTGACCGACCAGACGAAAACTCGCCGATGGTGCGATCTCTCCGATGCGAGCGAACTCAGGAGCAACCATCGCCGTTGCGGAGACCGCATCATCGAAATTGTGCCAGGTCCCCACTCCGGACTCACGATCATTCTTCTGTGAGGTTGCACGTCCAAGGTCACTGAGCCACTGCCAGCTCGCTTTGACGTCACCGTCCGTGACAAACACTTGGTAGAACCGCTGGGCGCGGCCTTCTTGGCTGACGAATGTTCCATCGGACTCCGGACCCGTGGCTGCCGGGAGCACCACGTCAGCGTGCGCCGCCGTGCGATGGTCAAGGGAATCGATGACCATACTCGTTCGCGCGTTCTCAAAGAACGCATCGACCTTCGCCTGGTCCGCGCGACGATACAAGTCATTCTCCAACACAATCACGGTATCGGCCGTTCCCTGACTGATTGCGTCGAACGCGTCATTCAAGCTCCTCCCACCAAGCAATGCGAGACCCATACTATTGGCCTCCGGAAGCACGACGCTGAGTCGCGGCTGTTTCCCTTGGCGGTGCAAGGCCCAGGCAACATTGGCGGCTGCTTCTATCGTCGCCTGAGAGCGGCTTCCCGTACCGACAATGATCAGCGGGCGTTGGGCATGACTGAGGGCCTCGGCAATACGCCGCGCAAGCTCTCCGGCCTCACGATTCAGATTAGGAACGGACGGTGATTCTTGAGCGATGGTTCCAGCCACGGCAAATCCCAACCGCGCGATATCGTCCGGCGCGGCGAAGTACGTGTCGGTGGCGTACTCATGAAACCAGGTGCGTTGATATCCCGCCAAGAACAAGGGGCCTCGTCTGTTTTGTACGGCGTTGCGCACGGCCGCTTCGTCCCAGCGAGGAATCTTCAATTCATCGACCTGTTCCATCGGCTGTTGCCGAATCGACTGAAGAAGAGCAAGCGCCAAGCGTGGCGCTTCGTTCAGGAGATCCGCTCCAAGAACGAAAACTGCATCTGACTGTTCTGCATCGTGAATGGACGCGGAAGGTACCGGTCCGGTCCGAAATATGTTCAGAATCGTGGAGAGAAGCTGGTGTTCCTGCTCATCGATCCCTTGATAAAATTGCTGCGGTCCGACCAAAGATCGAAGGGCGACATTGGCCTCGAGCGACGCGCGAGGCGACCCAATGCCCACGATCCCACGTGCCTGTCGCACCCGATCCGCTGCGAATTCGAAGGGCTGCGGTACTTCTTCCGTCGTTCCTGACTGGCCCCGGTGACGCTCCTGCCGCACAACGGCTCGTCTGATGCGATGCGGGCTATTGACATACTCATATCCGAATCGTCCCCGATCGCATAAAAAGTAGCCGTTGACCTGGCTGTTAAACCGATTGGTGATCCGACGCAGAGTGCCAGACCGCTCACTGGCAGTGGTGTTGCAGCCGAGACTGCAATGTGGGCAGATCGACTGCGCGGATTGCAGATCCCATTTCCTCGTATAATGATGGAAGAAGGTTTTGTCCGTGAAGACTCCGGTCGGACAGACCTCGACAAGATTGCCACTGAACTCATTCTCTAAGACCCCATCCTGTTCCCGGCCAAAGTAGACGGCGTCATGCGACCCGAACACATTGAGATCGCGCCCACCCGCATAGTCTCGGTAATAGCGTACGCAGCGGTAACATTGAATACACCGATTCATCTCATGCCGAATGAAGGGACCAAGAACCTGATTACGATGGGTCCGTTTCGGAAAACGGTAGCGCCGATAAACATGCCCGGTCATGACCGTCATATCTTGCAAATGGCACTCCCCTCCTTCGTCACAGACGGGGCAGTCGTGTGGATGGTTCACCATCAACCATTCGATGACTGACGCACGAAAGGCTTTGGCTTCTGGGTCATCAATCGAGATACGCGTGCCATTAATTGCTGGCGCCATGCAGGACATGACCAGTCGACCAGACTGATCACGATCGTCTTTGAACTGTTTGACCGCGCACTGGCGGCATGCCCCGACCGATCCCATGGCCGGGTGCCAGCAGAAATAGGGCACGCTCAGTCCATGTCCGAGACAAGCAGACAACAAATTCTGTCGCTCATCAACGGTGTACGACTTGTTATCGACAATGATAGTCGCCATACAATTAGACTACTACTCGTAGTTGCGCAGGTTTCTTGCTCCAGGGACAATGCCTCAAACTAATGTGACGCTCGAAATCATCACGAAAGTATTTCAAGGCTGATTGCAGGGGGGCCATCGCACCAGGGGCGAGACCGCAGAATGTATGGCCGGGAGCAAGCCACTTCGTATGCATGTCCAAGAGCGCCAGATCTTCCTTGCTGGCACGTCCTTCCTCAAACGACGTTAAAATTCTCGCCACCCACGGCAACCCTTCTCGACAAGGCGTACACCAGCCACAGGACTCTCGAGCAAAAAACTTTTCTAGATTCAGCACGAATCCAACGGGACAGGTGTGGTCGTCCAGTACGATCATCGTGGCGGTGCCAAGCCGACCCACCTCAGGCGGGATCGACGAAAAATCCATAGGGAGATCCAAGTGTTCTTCGGTCATAAACGCGGTGGAGATGCCGCCTGGCAACAGGCCCCGAAAGCGAACGCCATCGGACATCCCCCCGGCATATCGTTCCAGCACTTCCCGCGCAGTGGTGCCGAGCGGCAATTCCCACCATCCAGGATTGGTGACGCGACCGCTGATGCCATAGATCTTCGTACCCCCGTCTTGAGTTCGACTCAAACGGCGATACCAGTCAGAACCATGATTGACGATATGTGGGATGTTGTAGAGGGTCTCGACGTTCTGCACGACAGTCGGTTTCCCCCATAAACCGACCGCCTGTGGAAAGGGAGGTTTCGCTCGAGGAACTGCCCGTTTGCCTTCCAACGCATTGATCAGTGCCGTCTCTTCGCCACAGATGTACCGGCCGGCACTGGCATGAAGATGGAGGTCAAAACAAAACGTCGTCCCAGGAAGAGGCTTGCCGAGATACCCTTCCTCATAGGCTTCCGCAATAGCACGAGTCAGTCGTTGCGCCGACAGATGATATTCTCCACGCAAGAAAATGTAGCCGACCTCTGCATCCAAGGCATATCCGGCTAAGATCATGCCTTCAACGAGGCCGTGAGGATCACCCTCCATCAGCACACGATCCTTAAACGTGCCTGGCTCCATTTCATCGCCATTTGCGACGATATACTTCGGCTTGGGCGCACTGGGACCCATTGGAACGAAGCCCCACTTCGTACCGGTGAGGAAGCCTCCCCCACCTCTGCCGCGCAATCCCGATTCGGTTACCAAGCGCTGCACATCTTTGGGACCCAACATAGTGGCGAGCCGTTGAACCGAACGATATCCACCGTCTTTCACGTACTCGCGTAGCGTTCGCGTGGTGCCATCCAGATGAATATGTTCAGTGAGTGGCCGTTCCATCTTCATGAGTTTTGAGTTGTGACTGTTATGGTGTTGAGTTTTCGAGAGCTAAGAACTAAAAACTTAAAACTGATTTATGTGTACTTTTCCATAATCGATTCAACCTTCTCAGGCATCACCTCGCCATACACATCCTGATCGATCATCACGGCCGGTGCCCGTTCGCAGTGCCCTAAGCACGCAATCGGCAAGACCGTCAGACGTCCGTCTGGCGATGTCTGTCCAAGATCCGCGGCATAGAGTGCCTTGATCTGCTCTTGAACTTGCTCAGACCCCTTGATCCAACAACTGACGCTGTCACACACAAAGGCGACATGCCGACCGACGGGTTTTCTGAAAATGAGGTTGTAAAATGTAGCGATGCTATCCAGATCCTCAGCCGTGATTTCGAGAAACTGTGCAATATCGAGAAGTGTTTCATCCGAGATCCAGCCACGTCGTCGCTGAATGATCAACAAAGCATCGATGGCAGCCCCTCGTTTGTCAGGGTAATGCGTTACGGCGTCTTCAAGTTCTTGTCGTTCAGTGCCTGACAGCATAGTAAGTCCTGAGTGTCGGGTTCTGAGCCCGTGTATGCTTCGTGCTCAGCATTCAGGACTGAGCACGAAGCACGGTCTTATCGGTCCACATCAGAAAGCACGTAGTCCACACTGCCAAGTACGGCCAAGAGGTCCGAAAGCAATTCGCCGCGGGCCATTAATGGCACTATCTGAATGTGGGCAAACGAGGGGGTGCGGATTCTGGTCCGGTACGAAAGCTGCGACCCATCACTCGTCAAGTAATAACTGGTCTGCCCTTTCGACGATTCAGTGGGAACTTCCGCTTCACCGGGTGGAAGCACGGGGCCCCAACTCACTCCGACAAAATGATTGATGAGCGTTTCAATGTCCTGCATCGTGTGCGTCTTCAACGGCGGAGTGGCAAGGGGATCGAGCGATGTATAGGGACCGGACGGCATGGCATCGAGACATTGGCGAATAATCCGCAGCGACTGACGCAACTCCAAGACATGCACCAGTGCCCGATCATAACAATCGCCGTGTGAGGCAACCGGGACGTCAAAGTCGAACTGTTCATAGCCGGAGTACGGGCGGCTTTTTCGCAAATCCCACGGCAAGCCGCAGGCTCGTAGCATCGGACCGGTGGCGCCCCACGCGATGGCGTCATCAAGGGACAAGACCCCGATCCCGACGGTTCGTTGCTTGAGAATCGGATTGTCCATCACAAGGCGCTCATAGTCATCTAGTCTGCTGGGAAACCAATCAACGAACTGTTTGACCAGTGTGTCCCATCCGATGGGAAGATCCCGTGCAACCCCACCGATCCGGAGCCAATTCGGATGCATCCGGCCGCCGCAAATGGCCTCGGTAATTGAAAGAATTCGCTCGCGATCGTTGAACATGTAAAACACCGGCGACAAGGCACCGATGTCCCCGGCAAAGGTCCCGTACCAGACAAGATGACTGGCGATTCGATAGAATTCGGACATCATGACTCGGATGACTTGTGCCCGTGGCGGCACGGTCACCTCCGCCAATCGTTCGACCGAGAGACAATAGGGCATCTCATTCAGCACACCCTGAAGGTAATCGACACGGTCGGTGTAGGGAATGAAGGAATGCCAGGTTTGCCGTTCGGCAATCTTTTCTTGGGAGCGATGGTGGAAGCCGATATCCGGGACGATATGGATGATTTCCTCACCCGCGAGTTGCGCCACGAGTCGAAGCACACCGTGCGTGCCGGTATGTGCCGGGCCGAGGTTGATGAACATATAGTCGAAGTCTGAGTCCTGGTCGTGGTGGGTCCAAGCTAAGCCCCAGTCCTCAGGTTTGAATTGCAAGGCGTCCTGGGTCATGGCCAGCTTGTCCGGCGGCAATTGGAATTGCCCGATTTCCGTCGCACGTGAGGGATGATCTTTGCGAAGCGGATACCCTTCCCACCATGAAGGCATGAGGAGACGACGGAGAAATGGGTGCCCGTCGAAACGAATGCCAAACATGTCGAAGATTTCTCGTTCATACCAATCGGCATTCGGCCACAGATCCCTGCTCGACGGCAGAGAGAGCGGCTCACCATCGAGTGCCACTTTGATGCGGAGTGATTGATTCCGATCGAGGGAAAAAAGATGATAGAACACGGTAAAAGCTTTGATCGGTAGTCCGTCATGATGTCGGCGAAGCCGTTCGTCTGTCGCACTCAGATCGAACAGCATGGGAAACGGACGAGGAAGCTCAGATTTGACATAGTGGAGTGTCTCACGAAGCCGATGCTTCTCGATCCAGATGGTCGGAATCCCATCCTTGGTAGATTGCACCGCAGTCAGAAATCTTTCTGAACCGAAATGCGTCGTGAGCTCCTCTACCAACCCCGTTTGTTCACCACTCATCGTGTCGCGCAGGCCCGAGGATCGCGGAGTCATGACTGGCCTTTCGAACGGCCGTCCGGCTGCCCTGCAAAATGGGGAGAGAGCAGATCGGTTCTTGGGAGCACATCGATTCCGGGATATTCACGCTGACTCATTCGCTCCGCTCGTTTCGCATCTCGCATCGAAGGCATAATGGGTCTCTGAACTTCCTGCGGACCGAAGTGCCAGCTCAAGGGTCGGCGCTCTGATCCCACCATATTCTGGAGCAGCAGCAGGCATTCCATAAAAGCATGTGGCGGGGGCGGGCATCCCGGCATATACACGTCTACGGGAATGAATTTGTCGACGCCTTGCACGACCGAGTAGGCGTCGAACATTCCTCCGGAGTTTGAGCAGGACCCCATCGAAATCACCCAACGCGGTTCCAGCATCTGTTCGTAGAGCTGCTTGATGACGGGAGCCACCTTCATAAACACCGTTCCCGACACGACCAACACATCGGCCTGCCGTGGTGACCCGCGTACGACTTCCGCACCAAACCGAGAGACGTCGTAGACACTCGTCAGACTCGTGGCCATCTCGACGAAGCAGCACGACAAGCCGAAGTTCAACGGCCAGAGCGAATTCTTGCGTCCCCACGCTAAGAGGTCTTGTAGTGTTGCAAAGAGGACCGAGTCGCCAACAACAGAGGTCAACGAGCCATCTCCACCATCCCTAATGCGCACCCCTTCAAGTCTTCCGTCACGCCACTCGGTCATCGTAGAACTCCTTTGACTCCTGCAGGCTTGGTGTCTGGCGGTGACGGACTCGCAGACGGTGAGACTGTGCATGCCAGTCGAGCGCTCCGGTGAGCCACAAATACGCAAGAGACGCTAACAGAATGGTCACGAAGATCGTGACTTCAATAAACCCAAGCCAGCCTGTTTCAGGCACAGCGACGGCCCAGGCATAGAGATACGCCGCCTCCACATCAAAGATGACGAAAAACATGGCGATCAAATAATATTGCACTGGTGGGCGGACTTGAGCGCTGCCAGTCGGTCGAATCCCACATTCATAGGGAATGCCCGTTGCGCTTTCTGAGCGACGTTCGGGTTTCTTCCAGTGCCGTTCGCCAAGCAAGGGCGGCAAGCCCAGCATGACGGCAATCACCACACCGACACAAAGCCCATAGAGACAAATTTGCCAAATAGCGTCATCTACCATCGCAATACTTAACTATCGGCAATAACGAACCATTTATTTAGAGCAATGGTGCTCGTCCTCACTCAATGGATATCATGTTGAACGGCGCTTGGCTCTAAAAAGCGAAACTTTTACAATTACTTACAAAAAGACTTCGTGCCGGCAGCGGAAGAAAAGAGTACGTGGATAGACAATTGTAGGAGAGATGCTTCGATTCGAGAGAGGTGGCCGCTCAAACAGTTGGAGAAGTTAGCCTATGTATGCCATTCAATCCTTCACGCCCTTGATCCGTTGTTTCTGATACTCCCAACAGCTCACTTGAGGTCATGCGCGACCTGTTGGACAAACTGTCGCTCCTCTGCTTCTGTCTTTACTGCGCCGTTCAGTTGCGCATCAAGCAAGCGATCGAGGATCTGCTTGAACTGTGGTCCTGGCTTGAGTCCCATCGCCTTCAAATCTCTGCCCGTCAAGATCGATTTCACGTGCTGATAGGTCGTGAGGAAGGCCGAGACCTGCCGCTTGATGGTCTCGCCTTTACTCTTGGCCATGAGCATCAACAGCATTTCATCTGAGCGCCCTGACAAGAGATGGTAGACATCAGCCGGCTTGATCGGTCGTTTCGAGGACAATCGACGAATCACACTACGACAACCCGCACGAGCCATTTTGAGTCTCGTGGATTCCGACTCGGAAAAGGGAAACCGCTTCAGTGTATTGCTCACCGCAGGTTCAGGCAACACATCAAGCAGTCCCATCATATAGACCAGCCAAACATCCATCTTTCGATCCAAATACAACAGTCGGTACCAATCGACGGCCTCTTCGAGCGCAGCAAATAATATATCCAACCGGTCTGACCACCTCAGCTTGGGGTGAATAAATTTCAGGAGGTTTAACTCCGCCGATCGCATGATCGCCTGTTTCGGCTCTCGCTCGGCTAAGAGCAACTTCAGCTCTTCTAATAGGCGATGACCGGATAGTCGTTGAAACAGGTTCATCTTGACGGCCCCGGCGATCAACGCCGTTGTATCCTTGCCTAAATGAAACCTGAACCGAGTTTCAAACCGGATCGCCCGAAATACTCGCGTCGGATCTTCCACGAAACTCAACCCGTGCAGGACTCGGATCACCTTGGCGTTCAGATCGCGTTGCCCACCGTAGTAGTCCAGCACATCACCGAACCCCTTGCCGTTCAGGCGGACAGCCAAGGCATTGATCGTGAAATCACGCCGGTACAAATCTTTTTTGATGGAACTGTGCTCGACCGTCGGCAACGCGGTGGGATATTCGTAATACTCCGTCCGTGCAGTCGCCACATCAAGCTTGAAGCCATCCGCCAATAGCAGGACGGCCGTGCCGAATCGCTCATGCACCTTCACTCGCGCATGCCACATTTCCCCAAGCGCTCGCGCGAAGGCGATGCCGTCACCTTCAACCACAAGGTCCACATCAAAATTCTCGATGCCCAGCAACAGATCCCGTACGCAGCCACCGACAACAAAAATCGGGGTCTCACGGCGATCGGCCAACTGCCCTGCATCTTCCAGCAGCGCCATCAGACGATGCGGCAAACGGCTCTGTAACAATCCCTTCACGTTGCGGCGTGGCCCTCCGACCTCCGTGTCGGCTTCGTTCGGATGCATCGTCCGCATTCGAGCAACCTTCAACACATCATCGTGCAATGTCCGCAGCAGATCCGTCCTCGTTATGACGCCGATGATCTTCACGTCCTTGATGATCGGGACACAACGTTGGTTGTGCTCGATCATCGCCGTTTCAATCTCATGAAACGGCGTGTCCGGCTGTGCAACATAGGCGTCGGTCTGCATGATGTCACGCACTGCTATTTTACCCAGTCGGTGAAACAAGGCTTTCTGAATCGACTCTCGACTGACAAGTCCGGTGTAATGGCCTTTCTCGTCCACAATCGGAAAAACATTCAGTCCATAAGCTGTCATTTGCTGTCCGGCCTCAGTCACACTGGTACCGATCTCGATCGTTTTCACCGGTCGAGTCATGACATCCTGAGCCAGCAGCGTCGGGCGGTACTGTGTGGTCAGCAGCCGAACGATCTGCTCTTTGACTTCCACAAGTGTCCGGCCTTTGACCGTGGCGGCTGCCGCCACGGCGTGGCCTCCACCGCCAAATTCTCGCGCGATCCAACCGACATCAATCTCAGGCCTGCGGCTCCGCCCGATCACTTGCACCCGATCTGTCATCATCACCGCCACAACGACGGCATCGACTCCCTGTAATTCAGCGAGCAGATGCACCACACCAGCGGCTTCCCCATGACAGTGATCGACCGTGCTCGTCGCGACCAGCACCTTGCGGCCTTCCAAGTAATGCACGTCACTGTGTTCCAACAGGTCATTGAGCATCGCAACGGCATCCGGATCGAGAGGACGGCGCAGAGTCTCCGTCACCATATTCAAGTCCGCACCGGCTGCGATGAGAAACGCTCCGGCCTCAAAATCCCGGCTGGTCGTGGAAGCAAATCCGAACGATCCGGTCTCTTCATAGAGGCCCAGAGTCATCACGGTTGCTTCAAACGGCGTGATCGGAGTATGTCGCCGCCGAAGTTGCTCGACGAGAAGTGTAATCGTAGCCCCAACCGATTCAATCACAGACTGTTTCGAATAACTTGCACAGGGTGTATGTGGTTCGATGTGGTGATCAAACACCACGACTTCGACCGACGGATTCTCCATGCACGATTTGAGCACTCCGATCCGATCCGGCTCTTGCGTATCGACGAGTACCAGCTTGGTGATCTGTGAAAGGTCGAGGTCCTTGAGTGTGACAATGTCAAGGTCGTGCACGGCGAGAAAATTTCGGACAGCTTCCTGCGCTCCAGCCGCCAAGACCAGCTTGGCTTCTGGAAAGAGTTTGCGCGCTGCCACCATCGAGGCCAGGCCATCAAAGTCTGCATGGCTATGTGTGGTGATGACTTCCATGCCCACATTCTAGCAGGGTCCTGATGGACAGGACATGTCGCTAGCACTCTTCAAGCAGCGACAGCGGAATGGTCATACGGAAATGGGATCTGATACTAATCTCACTCCCGTTACTCGCGAAACCAATCCAAATGGAATTTCCGCACTGTACCGAGAGTTTTCATGTATTCCACCGCTTCGAGTCCAAGAATGTCTTATTGTTGAGAAGAGGTGCCTATGCACGAATAGCTAGAAACGTTTCGGTCTTACGAAAAATGGAACGATTGCGTATGAAATAACAGCTGTTTTTCACTTTGAAGAAGGAATCTTTACCGTATGTCCTGAAAAAACGCTCTAGGAAGGACCGGTACACGGAACTCGACATGGAGAATGATCAGCAGGACACGGATAAAGCTGCTCCAAATCCCCATCTTGATGAACTTGCGGGAATCAGTGACCACCGGAGGGGTGAGCAACAACGGGGTGGTCACTCTGATAAGCCGTTCACAAAAGACAACATCTTCCAGGATCGGTTGTTGGGGGAACCCACCCAATTGCTCAAAGAGCGCACGGCGGACAAAAAGCGCCTGATCACCATAAATGATGCGGCTGCGGGTACAGCGGAAGTTGTCGAGGAAGGAGATAAGCCTCAATCGCCAATCATCCCCCGAGAATCGGTGCATAAAACCACCGGCCTGAACGTCATGGTCCGCTTCAAGCTTGTTCAGCCGTTGCACGGCTCGATGCGGCAAGACCGTATCGGCATGGAGAAAGAGCAGCCATTCACCACGGGCTTCTTTCGCACCGGCATTCATTTGAGACGCACGACCTTTAGGGGCAGTCAAGAGCCGAACCACTCCGAGCCTCGAGTGCTGAGTGTTGCGGGTGAAATCCATGACCACCTCACGGGTCCGATCGGTGCTTCCTCCGTCCACTACCAGTACTTCATAATCCCCAGATTGCGTGCACAACGCGTGAAGGTTGCCCGGTAGTACGGTCTCTTCATTGTAGGTCGGCATCACGACGGAGATCATGCGACCACCCACTGCGGCAGAAACGTTCGGACATCGGCAGCCCAAGCACCCGCGTCCTCATCGATGCTGTCGAAGAGATCGCACAACGCGCAGACCATCGAATCGGTCAAGTCCAGATAGCGTTGTGCTTGTTGTCGAAGAGCCGCGCGATCTGTTTCGCCACGATCGATGGCTCGCTCCAGTTGACGAAGACCGAAGCCGTGATGCGCGTGCTCTTGATGAAGCAAGATACGGCGCAGCCGACCGAATGGCGCCGCGCGTTTGGCCAATCCTCGCTCCATACGTGTGAGAACGGCTTCGCCCAACCCTTCGAGCACGACCTGCTCGGCCAGGTAGGTTTCAACCAAGTTACGACTCCTCACCGCCTCGTCGAGAAGTTTTCGGTATTCCTCGAAGGCCGGCAAGAACGGCGCGTCTCCAAGATGTTTTGAGGCCAGCCACGCGATCGCCCCCTGAAACACGACCGCATGCATGGCTTCTTGCCGTGATTGGCTGATGAGAAACCGGCGTGGTCCCGCATCATCCGTCAACGCCGCCTGAGCTCGTGCGCAGTCATGCGCCATACGCTCCCCCTGTTCCAAAAACGTCAGGAGCCGAGCAATCGGCACCCTCTCATCAGGACGTACCAGCATGATCACGCTCCTTGGGTGGGGTCCCGTTCAAACTCCAGTCATACTCAAGAAACTCGATTCGGTACCCCGGCTGGACGAGCTCTTGTGCCAAGTCCGGATCGTCGATATAGCGAGCGACATACGCCAACACCGATCCCGCTGACATCGAAAAATCTTTTTCAAACCATTTGAAGATCATTGAGAGCGACGCAATTTTTCCCCTGCGATCGAAACGATTTTTCATGGGATCGTTGATGAACGCCGTGGCGACACGATCGAGTTGGTCTTCAAGTCGGCCGGGTTCGTAAACCCAGGACTGGAGCTTTGGGCACGACGCGGACGCGCACACAATGGCAAAATGAATTCGTGGTTCCTGAAACTGTTTGATCAACACATGCCGCTCCAGATCATAAAGATTAAGGAGAGCTCCCCCAATTCGATAGTCCCGTCCGATGAAGTAGCGATACCGTCCCACATAGCTCCTAGGTGAATACTGATCAAGAATGCCCTTGATGGCACATGCATTGTAGGCGTTGACCCAAAAGGCCAGTCGATCCTGGCGCGTAGGAAGCGCATTGGGATCAACCCGGTCCAGTTGTGCGAGATACGCCGCGAGTCGATCATCCTCTTGAATGCCGGGATAATCGACCACTCCGTCTTTGACATGTGTAGCGAGGACCTGCCCCAACAATCCATGCGCAAAATCGCCGGCCGACAACGGGTTGACGGGAGTGAACGACGTAGGGACGCTGGAACAGGCCGTGAGCGTCATGACCAGCCCGATGAGGATCCACCGCATCACACTCCCTCCTTCATTACCATGAGATCGGTGTCCTCCAGGCAGCGACGGGGTGCCGAAGCACCGACCCGATCACTCGCCCATCAACTCGATTGCACGACGACCGGTCGGAGCAGCATCGAATGGCTTGGCGATCGAATCGAGCACGTATGGTATCGAATGAATCGTGGAGCAGATTCCCGACTGCGGGAAGCGACAAGCAGGGCGAGACATTCCCTGAGGCATCGATAGCGATACTGTACCGGCCCGCGTCGCAGGACTTCAGCGATTCTCCCTTGAGCCAAGCAATGTTGTCCTTGGCATATTGTCGAACATAACCCGGTGGGAGCAGATCATGCTCGAGCAACTGTTCGAAGACGAGTCGTGCATTTTCCCGTTCATACATCAATGCCTGATCTTGCTTCCCATAGAGGCCGACATCCCAATGATAGGCTCCGACGACCGGCAAGAATCCTTGCTCCTGTGCAAATCTGACGACAGCCTCGACGTCGTCTCGATTGAGCTCACTGACGATAGCGGTCAGAAATTTTGGATGGCGGTAGCGGCTCAGCAAATTGAGGCCAGCCAAAACATCTTCGAGTTGATCCGCACCCCGAATCCGTTCGTACCTGGCCCGATCCAACGTATCCAGACTGATCGATATGGAGACCCCGAGGTGATCGAACACCTCGACAAGATGTGCGGTCAATTTCGTCCCATTCGTAATCAGCGTGACCTTGAAACCAACCTCAACTAAATTATGAAGTATCTCTTTTAAACCTCGTCTTAGAAGAGGTTCTCCACCTTGAACGAATACCGCACGAAGTCCATTCCGATAGAGATCTCCAAAGACGGACTTGATCTCCTGCCGCGACATTTCGTACCGACCTTCGTTCAAGGGAAGGTTGCAATATCCGCAGGCGGAGTTACAGCGAAGACAGGCTTGGAAAATCGCCAAAAGCGGCCGCCGTAACACCAAGTTGGCCACTCCGCCCCATACGGCTTGAACCAGGCTTGGCCTTGATCTCTTTCCAGGTGGAAGTCCATCCGCCTGCCCGGTAGCGTGCCCCCCTGTTCCGTCAATCTGTATCAGCATGATCTGCCCACGAGGCGTTGACCCTGCAATTTTTCCCAACTGCTTGTCATGTTTCTGAAGTCAGAAATAGCTTTCATTCCTACGTCGCTGATGGTTTGCTGAACCATCAGCGACGAGACTATCTCAAACCATGCTAGGAGGGCCGCGATGACAAACCAGGACACGATGCTGTGTTCACTGATGATTGGAGGCTTGATGATCGGCATGACAGAAACGGCCTTCGCAAAAGGCTCAGCGCATGAAAACCCTACTGCGTCCAGTTCGTTCACTGAAACCGTGAAGCAAGCACCCGACGGAACCGCAAACAACGGACATGACCGACAACCAGGTCCCGCATGGAGAATTATCGGCGGTACGCTCACTCACATCACGGGTGCGACCTACACCGTCGAAGACTATGAAGGGAACCAGGTCCAGCTCTATGTCAGCCGCGAAACCAAACACCTACGCGGGAGGAAGAAAGTCGGCGACCGCGTCCGCGCGGAAATCACGCGAGGAGGCTTTGCCAATTCGATTCAGTGACGAGTCGCCAACCTGCTTTCAGATAGACGCGCCCTGTGGTTATGGCTCAGCCGGCCCTATAGTACACATCCCCTCGCTATCTGATGTTTCAACCACCGCTCACTGATAACATGGCGTTCTGTCCGAAGATTCACAAAACGATCATATTTCGATGACAACGCACTCAGGTCGACGGCCGTACCGTGAGCGCAGGAGGCAGAGCAAACCGAAACGTTGTTCCGATATGCAGGGCACTCTGGACCTCAATGGCGCTTCCATGAAGCTCAAGGATCCGCTTGGCGATGGCAAGTCCAAGTCCCGCGCCTGCAGATTGTTCTTGCCGGCTGTCCGCTGTCCGATAATATCGGTCAAAGATAAATGGAAGATCCTCGGCTGAAATGCCGCATCCGGTATCCATGACCTGCGTCATGATCCGCTCCTGCGCGAGGCTGAGGGCCACGGTGACCGTTCCTCCTTCCTGTGTGTGCCGGACGGCATTCCCGATAAGATTTTCGAGCACCCGTTCGATCAGTCCAATATCCGCCGACACAAAGGGAAGATTCGTCCCAAAGTTCGCCTCAAGTTTGAGTCGCCGTGCATCCACGATGAACCGAAATTTTTGAATCACGTCTTGCACGAGTTCTCCCAAAGAGAACGGTTCACGATGCGGCGTCATCTCTCGGGAATTCAGCTTGGCCAGCTCAAAGAGTTCACCGATCAACGCTCCAAGCTGCTTGCTCTGAGCGGTCGCCACTTCAAGATATTTCCGTTGTTCATGGAGCGACAATGCACCTTCCTTGAGCAGCATGGTCTCAAGATACCCCTGCAACGACGTCAACGGTGTGCGAAGATCATGCGAGACATCGGCAACTAATTCGCGTCGCAATTGATCCGTCTGTTTGAGCAACCCGACCTGTTGATGGATGCGATCCGCCATCTGCGTAAACGTCTTTCCCAACTCATCCATTTCATCGCCTAGCCGAGAAGGCACTGCGCCGCTGCACGGCTGATGCGACGATTCCGGAAGCTCGGTAAAATTGCTCCGTTTGAACATTTCCATCGCCCGAGTCAGCATTCTCAATCGACGAGTCATGAGTTTAAACAAGACTAATCCGGTGACGAGCGTGAACAGCAGCATCGCAGCGGCCACCCAACTGCTCACGCGGAGTATGTAGCTCCCCTCAAGCATCTGCGCGACCGAATCGAATTCTTCACCGCCGAGGATCACGTAGAGGTAGCCCTCGATTTCGCCGCTGAGCGACTCAATCGGAAACGCCGAGAAAATTTTCCGGCGGTGAGTCTCACGTGGATCGTCACCGAGAATGGGAAAGTCTTCAGCCCCGGATAAAAATCGGTTCACCGGCTCAAGAGAAATACGTTGTCGTTTCACCTTTCCAGGAGGTGCAGAAAACGTCAAGATCGCTCCCTGCGCATCGAGTAAATAGACCTCGATACCCGGATTGATCACCATCAGCATGTGAAACATGTCCTGAAGCGCGACCTCGTTGATCTGTCCGGATTGCATCAGAATCTTTTCGGAAACCATGCGCTCGGCCAGGGTTTGGTTCAGCTTCTGGTTGACCTCTTGGAAATAGAGTCGGGTCGTATACAGAGTCAAGAGAATCCCCCCGGCACCGACCAGGCAAAAGAGCCCGAGGAAGACCATGACGAGTTTCCCGTATAGCGTCTTGAACATACGCCTACTCGTGCGACCATTCCTCTGAAAAACTATAGCCAACCCCCCACACCGTCAGAATGTACCGGGGACGACTGGTATCCTGCTCAATTTTAGCTCTGAGCCGATTGATGTGGGAATTCACGGTATGCTCATAGCCCTCATGTGCATATCCCCACACCACATCCAAGAGTGTTGAGCGGGTATACACCTGGCCAGGGTGTTGGGCAAACTGCAGCAGCAGATCAAACTCTTTGGCTGTCAGATCGATGGGTTTCCCGCGGAGCGTGACCTTTCGCTTGCCTACATCGATCGCCAGTTCGCCCGCTTGAATCGGTTTGTGCTCGGCGGGAGAGGGCTGCGATCTCAGCGCATCCAGACGCCGAAACAAAGCCTTCACTCGTGCCAGAAGCTCCAACACGCTGAACGGCTTGGTGAGATAGTCGTCTGCCCCGACCTCCAGTCCAAACACGCGATCAATTTCCGTCGACTTCGCCGTCAACATGAGAATCGGGCTATACTGTGGGCTCGTGCGCAGCGTCCTGCACAATTCCAAGCCTTCCATCCCCGGCAGCATCAGATCAAGAACGATCAAATCATAGGATGTAGCAAGCGCATGCGTCAGCCCCGCCGTGCCGTCATGCACCACGTCCACCTCATACCCCGTATCACGCAGGTGAAATTGCACAAGATGCGCAATGTCTTGATCATCTTCAACCACCAGAATTTTTCGAGTCATCAGGCCTTCCCCAAATGCTGAATACACCCTCTCGTAAACCTGGAATTGTTGTCTGATCGTCTCATGTCGAAACAGATTCTGAACAAGATATTAGTCGCATAGCCTAATCCATTCCGATCGATCGAGCCTTCAGCTTACCCTAGAGCAGAATCCACCGCTACTTTCACACGCTCTCTTGCCCGATGGAGTCGAACGTATAGGTTGGTTCTGTTGATGTTCAGCATCGCGCAGACTTGCGCCGTCTTGACTCCGTCCCGATCGCAGAGGATGAGCACGGCTTTGAGATTGTCCGGCAAGAGATCAATGGCGCGCCGCATCGCATCGACTGCTTGCTGGGCAGCGAGCAGTTTCTCCGGTGTCCGATCGTCCCACGAGCGCGAGAACATCATCCGGGACTTACCCCAGGATAAATTCCTGTGGCGTTGTTCGCGCACTCCACGATCATTCGCTTTGTGGGCCAGAATTCCACAGATCCATGTTCGAAGCGATGATCGGCCTTCAAACCGATGCAGGTTTTGGATCACGGCCATCCAGGTATCCTGCACGACATCTTTGGCCGTTTCCCGGTCCGCTACATAGACGAGGGCTCTCCGGATCAGCTCACCATGGTGTCGATCGACCAGTTCATGAAACGCCTCTTCTTCACCTCGCCGCAACCGCATGACCAGTGCGTCTTCGGTTCCAGCCACAGAGAGCATCTTGCCCGTCGATGACCGCAAATGCATAAATCGGTGAGAACAAATTGATCTCATCTCGATATCCATCAGATGAAAGCGAGGCTCATGCGCCGTGAATTCCTCGTCGGCCATGAGCCTCGCACCCTATCAGCGTGCCACCAGACCGTTTGTCCCGGCAGGGAGGCCGGAGGTTCCAACCCCTGCGGTCAAGCGCCCATTCCCACGATCAACACGAAAGACATCGATCGAACGGGCTGCGGCGTTGAGCACATACAGAAACTTGCTGTTCTTGCTCAATGCCATATCGATCGGAGCGGCGCCCGTCGAAGTCGCGACGGCTTCTTGCAACCGTAGAGTCCCGTCACGTCTGACGGTATAACTGGAAATGTTATTGCTGCCTGTGTTGCTGGCATAGGCAAATTTTCCGTTTTTTGTAATCACGATCCAACAGGCGGCTGATTGAAACGTAGGAACCGAACCGCTCACGAGTGCCAAAGCACCCTTATTGATCGAGTAGGAGGAGACGGCGCTGGCATTCGGCGCTCCCCCGAACGCCTCACTGGCGACAAGAATCCCTCGTTTCGTGAATGCAAACCCGAATGGAGTCACCCCATGGGAAGGCTGTGAGATCGGACCCATCGCCACGCCGTCTTCATCCACCGTATAGGTATCGATGATCTGTGTGGCCTTTTCCGTCACAACCAGCGTGTCTCCTGAAGGAGAAAACTCAATCTGCGCCGGAGCGGTCGCAGGCCCGCTGAGAGGACGCGTCGACCCCGGAATCGGTTTCAACTTGTCGTGACTCGTCAATTCAAATCCGGTGATGTTGCCGACTCCCCCCGCATTCAACACATAGACCCAATCCTCGTGGGTTGTAATGCTGATCGGGCGAATTCCGCCGGAGCTGACCTTGTCCACCAGGGTTACGCGGCGACGATCGACCCGAAAGACTGAAATATCATCGCTCCCTGGATTTACGACCAACAGCGTTTCTCCGTCATCGCTCAAGGCCAAGGCCCCTTGGTTGCCGAGACCACCTCCCGTGCCTTTGCCTTCCGTGGGAAATGTTCCGGCCGAAACCAACGCCTCCCCCTGCTGCGAAAATGCCAAGACCGCGTTTCCGGATGGGTTGTTTGACATCGTATAGACTGTCAACCATTCATCGTGAGCCAATACGGTGCCGACCATCCAACCGGATAAGGCAAAAACCACCGCTGCCATCCTCGCAAACCCCTTTTTCATCATCCTACCCTCCCTTGTCCGTTAGGTGAGTTGTGTGATCGTGACCGTCTCACCGTACCAACCAGATATCACTCGTCCCTCTCGAAATAATCACATTTTGATCACAGGCGCCCCAAGGACACATGACAGGACCTCAAGCAGCGAATGACATGCACGCCGACTCCAGAGTGTGAACGAGTCTCTTAAGATCTTGATATACAACGAGGGATTGCGATGATGACGGTTACTGAACTACAGACACACGAGAGATCAGAACAGGTTGCAGCCGAGGTAGGTATCGTACGTGATTATTGAGATTTCATGAACAGAATGTCGCCGTAGTAGGCGGTCGCTCGTTCCTTCGTATTATCCGTATCACTCATGATCGCAACACCATTGATCATCGGCGGCTCCTCACCGAACGCCTGCCTATAATCCTCATAGAGGTTTCGCTCTTCGTCTACCCAAAGCCCGACTTTCTGTGGCCCATTTTCCACGACGATCATCTGTGCAAATTCCGTAAAGGCGTTCTCAATGATGGTGCCGACCGGAGTGTTACGCTCCCAGATATAATTGAGCGCTGCGATCGGAATGTCACCGAAGAGGGCGCGGCCGGCCTTGTACTTCAGTTTCTTTGCAAAGCCCACTTTGTCCGGATCATATTCAAACGTGATGTAGAGTCGGGCCGGATAGTCGTCGCCTTCCTTGCGGTGCACATCGCTGTTCTTGAGTACATTCTCAATCTTCCAACGCCAGCGGACGATCGGATATTCACGTGGATCGATCTTGACTGTTTTGGTGAGCCCTGAAGCCGAGGCTTCGCTGCTGGCCTTGACGACCGTGACGCCACCATCACGGATGACCTCGTACTTCGTCTGGGTAGGAATCTTCTTAAAGGTGAGCGGTTTCCATCCATCCGGGAGTGCCGCCCCCTCCGAAGCTTCGGAAAACTTGCCGACTTCTACTATCGGCGAACTCTGAGCCCACGCCAACTCAGAGACAGCAACGATTGACATCATCGTCAAGACCAGAGGCGCTCGCAACAGCTCCATGACCATACGATATGCCGTCATCGCCTCATCCAGGCAAAGAGCTTGATCAGCACCTTCTTGGTACCCTCCGTGAAGTGCGCTTTTCGCCAGAGGTTCACCACTTTTTTGTTCACCTCGGCCTGAGTGGGATAGGGATGGATCGTTCCGGCGATCGTTTTCGCTCCTGCTCCCGCCTTCATCGCAACCGAAAATTCGCTGATCATGTCGCCGGCATGGTCCGCCACGATCGTCGCACCGAGAATCTTGTCCGTTCCCCTTTGAATATGCACACGGGCAAACCCGTCCTCCTCCCCGTCAAGCACCGCTCGATCGACTTCATTCAGTTTGTACGTATAGGTTTCAACTTCGAGTCCCTTCTCCTTTGCCTCCTGTTCGTACATCCCGACATGGGCGATTTCCGGTTCGGTGAAGGTACACCACGGCATCACCAATGCATCGACATGGGCGTAGCCCACATTGAGCGGATGTGGGAACAGCGCATTCTGGATCACGATTTGCGCCATGGCATCTGCGGCATGGGTGAACTTGTAACGTGAGCAGACATCTCCCGCTGCATAGATGTTCGGATTTGAGGTTTGCAACCTAGAGTTGACCATAATCCCGTTTTTATCGTACTCGACTCCCGCAGCCTCTAGTCCGCCCCGCTCCACATTGGGTGTCCGCCCGACTCCGACAAGGATTTCGTCGAAGGCAAGATCGTACCGCTGGCCGTGCGAATCGACCATCACACGCTTAACCTGGTCGGTCTTCTGTATCCTCAGGTCTTTGCTGCAACAAAGCAGTTTCACGCCGTCACGGGCCATCTGCTGTTCGACAATCGTCGCGGCATCACGATCCTCCTTCGGCATGATGCCATGCGCCGTTTCAATGAGATGAACGTGACTCCCAAACCGAGCAAAGGACTGCGCCAGTTCACAGCCGATCGGGCCGGCCCCGATGACGCCGAGTCGTTGCGGCAGCTCCGTCAGTGAAAAGACCGTCTCGTTGGTCAAATATTCGACCTCATGCAATCCCGGTATCTGAGGAATAGTGGCTCGCGCCCCCGTACAGATTGCGGCTCTTGCAAAGCTGAGGATGCGACTGCCCCCTGCGCTTTCCACCTGAATTGTCTCGGCACCGAGAAACCGCCCGCTGCCGATATACACGTCGACACCGAGGTTTGCATAGCGCTGAGCAGAGTCATTCCGGCTGATGCGGGCCCGCAGCTTCCTCATACGCGCCATCACAGCGCCGAAGTCATACTCCACTCCAGCGGGAATACGAAGACCGAACTCTGCGGCCTTTCGTAAATCGGCCCAGGCTCTGGCAGCTCGAATCATTCCTTTCGACGGCACACACCCGACCGTGAGGCAATCCCCTCCCATCAGATGCTTCTCAATCAACGCAACTTTTGCACCAAGACTCGCGGCCACAACGGCCGTAATCAAGCCGGCGGTTCCTGCTCCGATCACGACGATGTTGTAGCGTCCGGTCGGCTCCGGATTGATCCAATCGTCAGGATGCACATTGGCGACGAGCTCTTGGTTATACTGATCGTGTGGAAGGATTAACGATTGGCTGTGCTCACTCATTCCGATAATCCTTGATGACCATCATACCCCGACATCCTTCGGCCAGGAGCGTTCCTCAACAAGGTGTTCATCACGCGGTTTTAGCTGAAAGCTTCTTGTATGCAACCGGCAATAGCGCCAGCAGTCCCAAGAGCACGAAGGCACCAACGACACTTGGAGAGGCGATCTCTCTCAGCGAATTGATCGTGCCGAGCTGGCGTCCTGCATAGGCATAGACGAACGACCCAGGAATGATGCCAAGCGCGGTGGCTGCAATATAGGTCCCGACATTCACCCGGGTAAGTCCTGACACGAGATTTACTACGAAGAAGGGAAAGAGCGGGATCAGTCGTAAGGTTAAGAGGTAGCTAAAGGCGTTTTTGGCGAATCCTTCTTGGAATGAGCCAAGTCTGGCACCAAACTTGTGCTCCACCGTATCCCGCAACACATACCGGGCGGCAAGAAATGCCAGGGTTGCACCAGTTGTCGCCCCCACGTTAATAAACACGGTTGCCAACCCTGCGCCAAACACGAATCCTCCGGCTAACGTCAGGATCACGGCACCTGGCAGGGACAAACCAGCCACCAAGACATAGGTTCCAATAAAGATCGCGACGGCTACAGAAAAATTGGCATCTGTGAATGCGAGCAAGCTGTCTCGATTTTCCTTCAAAGCGGTCAGCGTTAGGAACCGTCCGAGGTCAAAATAGAAGAACGCGCCGACGACAAGTGTAAGGACAACGGCAATGAGGATCTTTCCTATATTGGCCTTACCTGTTCCTGCCTGATTCGAAACCTGTGTCGTCATATCAACATCCTGGCGTATCATGGTGACTCCATTCTGTTCTGTCAACAAATAGGCCGCATGGGTATTTGTCGCACGGTCATGAAATATCCTACAGGGTCAATTCCAAGGAGTCGGTTGCCAGACTGGGTCGGATTCCCGTAGTCTCGTACGAGGAGGCCACCATGGATGAAGCAAAACGTTTGATAAAAACAAAAGAACAATGGGCTCGTGCTCGGCGAGGAGGAGAGGAACGTGAAGTCTTTTATGAAGGGGATGCTCGACTGCCTCCCGGCCAGCATCTCGTGGAGAACTTCCCGGTACTGGACCTCGGTTTCAAACCAGAGATTCCACTAGAGGAATGGCGGCTCAGCATCGGCGGGTTTGTCACGACGCCCACCACGTGGGCATGGGAGCAATTCCTCGCACAGCCACAATTCACCGACCGATCAGACTTCCACTGCGTCACATCGTGGAGCCGATATGACAACGACTGGGAAGGTGTGAGTTTTAAACAGATCATGGCTGTCGTAAAACCCTTGTCGCTCGCTCGATTCGTCCTGTTCAAATCCTACGACGATTACACGACCAATCTTCCACTTGAAGCCTGTGCCGATGATGATGTGCTACTTGCCCATAGTTGGAACGGCAAACCCCTCTCCCGTGACCACGGCGGACCGGTGCGTGTCGTCGTCCCGAAACGGTATGCCTGGAAGGGTGCGAAGTGGGTAAAGGACATTACGTTTTCCGATAAAGACGAAAAGGGGTTTTGGGAAGTGCGCGGGTATTCGAACACCGCATTCCCGTGGAAGAACGACCGCTACGGCTAACGGTTATTTTTTGACCCACCCACCAGATCCTTCTACAAAATTCCCGGGTTTGGTGTTCTCAACGGCTTTTGCTCCGGCCAGAGCTTCTACGGCCTGCAGGTTGGTGCGGTTGCGTTTAGCGATCTCTTCATACGCTTGGCGCCGCTTCTGATTGACACCCGCGATCAGCGCTTCAACGTCGGCTGTCGACGAGTTCACCGCTCCCAGATAGCCATTGGCCTTCTCCCCGACCGCCCCGTTTGCTTTTGCCTCATCCAACGACAATGCAAACGCAGGCGGAGCGACCGCCGTCCAGAGCACCATCATCCACACCGTCATGATCAGTCGTATAATGCGCATCATGTCCTCCGACAACTAGAATAGTCCGCTGTCATTCGACAAGACTTGATCCAAGTCCTTATCGACTTTCAACCGAATCTCATGGTCGATCTTCACGTTGAGATTGATCGTGATCGGTTTCTCCGACGCCGCAACCTCGACCCGTGGGGTACAGGCCCCCGTCATCAGGGAGAAGATGCCCCACACCAACATTCCGATCGCCACCAAGACACGTCTGCTCTGCATGGCCTGCCTCATAATGGTCCTACTCGCTTATATTTCTTTTCGATGGTCCCGTGAATATCCTCAACCAAACGGAGGCTTTTGAGGAGCGTCGGAATATGCTCCTGCACGGTCACATTGAAGTGAATCGGCGGAGTATTTCGGAGGTCCGGATTTTTACCCTCCAACCGAGCATTCAAGTCCAACAATCCTGTCTCACCGTATTTTACACCAACGCGCAACAGCGAGTACTGAAAGTTATTGAGCGCTTGTGCCACGAGCTGAAGTTGCCGCTCGGACTCTGAAAGGGTCTTTGACGATTCCGGCGTCGAGGCATACCGGATAATTCCCCCGGGCGGCTGTGACTCGATGACGCCGTCCTTGACAATAATGCCCCCCGATGTGATGGTAACGGGGAGCGTTCCGTTGAGCGTTCCGGTCCCCTGCAATCCCTTCTGCTGTTCCATACTGAGAATTTTTCCCAGATCAAGATTCTTCAAGAAAAAGGTCGTCGTCACCGGCGGCTTGGCGGCATCCACAATCGGGCCCGGATTGCTGACCGTTCCTCCGAATAGCTCACACTGGAAGTCGCTGACCTGGATTGTCGGCAACTCATCCGCTAATTTCCATCTCATCTGGTAGGAAGCCGCAAGGTTGGTCATGTCGACACCGCTCTGGACCGCCATAATAGAGAGCGCGGCCGGCTGACTCATGATGATCGATTCAAACCCACGCGTCGATAACGCCATCGTGGTGCTCAGGCCCTTCACAACATAATCGTCGTAGTGACCCGACAGTTTGTCGGCCACGATCTTTGCAGTTGCCGATATCGCGTTCGTCCCCGCAGCCCGATCGTGGAGATTACTCGACCAGGAGCCATCAACGGTGACCGTCAACCTGCCGTCGATCACATCCATTGAAGGAGGAATCCCCATAAGCATCTTGCTGAGTCGTCGGTCGGCGTTAAATGTCAGCGGACCGATGACACCATGCATCACACCCTGTGTCGACTGCAGCGGCTGCTCGATCCTGGCCGTCACAAA
>CABVRR010000016.1:9319-12276 GCA_902500705.1 uncultured Nitrospira sp. | reverse complement strand
GGTTGCGATCATCACGCCCCCATGGCAATGAATCGCTGTCAGATCACATTCCACCGTCAAGGGCTCCGACAAATTCAAGGTCACACTGGCAATGAGCGCGGAGCCCTGTCGAATCTGTTTTGCCGTCACTGAGGAAGGTGGCAATAACACACCTTGCACATGTGTCCGAGCCAGCTTCACGGTTCCTTGTACTGCTCCCGTCGCCTCTTTCGCCGAAAGCCGCTCCGTGACGGCCTTCGGAAGGGTACCTTCCAGATGATAGGCCCCTTCGGCCATCACCAATTCGTTGCCGAGGCTTTCGGCGCGGGTAGTTTCGAATTGCGCCACCAAGGGTCCCGGTGTCCGACCATAGGTCACATGCAACGGTCCTTGCGCCACAGTGCGGATGGGGGTCTCTTTCCAATAGAAAGTCCCCTGTACTGCCTGCTTATTCTCAATCCGCACCGGCTGATCCCCATGGGGCAGCATCGATCGAACAACTTCAGGAATGATACGAGGTTGCGTATTGATCGTCGCCGTCAGCACCACACCGGGACTCATGGTCCACTCTGCCTGAGTCGCATTCCCTCCGAATGTTCCCCTGTAGGCAACTGCAATGTCCTTTGCCACGCCTTTGAGCGCGGGCAGTGTGACATTGACACGGATATTGCCGTCCAGATGTGCCCGTTCATCTTCCCACAATGAGCTGAGTGCAGACTCTGCCTCAGCAATACCGGCCCAGTCTATGGCTACTTCTCCGGTAACCCGTTCCAATTCAGGACCGATCGGGACCAGCAGCGCAATGAATGGGGCCAGTTCTTGTACATTGACCCGAAGACGCCCATTGACCTGAATCTGCGGACCGTTTGGATGTGCGTGGGACTGCCAGGACACAATTGGTTCCGCCTGCGGTCGCTGCGATGCCAAGGTCATGGACCAGGCACCGGCAGATTGCCCGACGACGACCAGGCCATACGACGAGGTATCACGACCCCGAAAGGCGAGATGCCCGTCGACTTCCCCACCGCTATAGGTCAGATTGCCGTCGATCGTCACCTTGCGGAGCGGTCCCGTCGCCTGCTCACGAAAAATGGTGAGATGATCAAGCTGCAGCTCGTCGAACGGAAGAATCGGGAGACTGCGTAAAAGATCCCCCGCCGTGAGCAATCGCCACGGTGACTCTTCGTCATCGGGCTGATCCGCTCCCTTTTCATCGTCGGTCGTCGGAACTGCGGATTGTACGTTCAGCACATGAATGGACGCATCGTGAAGCACAATGCGACGGACACGACCTTGAAATAACTGCGTCAGGTCATAGTGGATCTCCGTATCCGTCAACGAGACCATCAACCGCTCTTCACCCAAATCCTGTTGAAACGCGACCACAGGGATGCCCATATGCGCCCAACCAGGATAGCCCAACTGAAGGATAACGTTGCTGTAGCCGTAGCTTCGAAGTCTATTCGCTAAAAGATAAGACGCGCTCAGCGGCAATAACAGATAGCCGCTCAACAGAACCACCAACCCAAGGAGAACGGCAATCTGATATCGTTGGGACAACATAGTCGGTCCACTCTACCCCGATCACGCGGAAACGAGTTGTCAGACAAACACTCAGGCCTTGTCAACAGATCTGAATGGCTCTGCCGGAAGATAGGGCCTGATCGGCCCGTTTCCATGTAAGGATATCGGGATGAACCTCAATGAAAATAAACCGGTGTCTTTCAGTGCGAAACTTATTCTGAAATCAGAGGAGGATCAACCACCGGTTCTTCGCACTTCTTACAGTTCAGGTGGGTTCCCACATACTGTTCCCGACCGGCGACGGTGAGCACCCACGGCCGATTCTTGAATGGAGGCTGATGCCGGACATGCTGTCCATGTCCACAGGCAAGATCGGCAACCCAATCGCCGTATTCATCTTGATGATATCCGATGATGGCCTGTTGCATTTCTTGACGAAGTTTACGGTGTGAGGCAAACGTTGGACTAGTGCCACATCTGGTTAAGGCACTGGCGCTTCAATGATCCGTCCGACCTTGATTCCAGCTAGCGTTTTTCAAATGCCCGTTCCGATCGCTGTGCGGCAGGAAAATAGGTCCAGTGCTTAAGCTCATCCTGATCGAAGCTTCCAATAAAGACGACATCGCGATCAAGGTGCCGGAATTCTGAGAGGCTGGTCTCGCAACTCTGTGCATTAACGATACGTGCATCATACTGTCCAACCACATACACCATGCCCTTTGCCGCTTGATAGACATTCCGTCGCCCGGCATACCCTGTATCGGGAAACAACTCCGTCGACGAAGCACACCTCCCGCCCTTGACGTTCAGCGTGAGATTAAATCGCGGAAGAAATGGATCTGTCGCCGTTCTCACAAGCGTGAGTCGAAGGCCCACCCATCCCATATCAACCGAAGCTGGCTCCGGGGTATTGCTGTTGCACCCCGCACAAAGAATCGCCGTCTGTGCCAGCACGGCGAACCACAAGCTCCCTTTCACTTTGCCGTTGACGCCTTCGGAGCCGCACCAATTGCATCAAGTCCCTCCTGCGCGCAGGCATCGTCCAATTGGGTACCTGGCGCCCCACCGACACCGATTCCTCCGACGACTTCTCCACCGATTTCGATGGGGAGCCCTCCACCGAGTACCAGGGTCTCGCCGTTCATATCCCGAAGGGCCTGAAGCGTGGGAACTTTGGTGATGAGATCGGCTAGTTCACTGGTCGTGCGCCTCATGCTGGCCGCCGTGTAGGCTTTCTTCCGGCTACTATCGACCGTATGAGATCCGGCGCCGTCGGCACGTCCCATCACACGCAAGACCCCGGCACGATCAACCACCGAAACACTGACACGATACCCGTCTCTCTTGCAGGCTTCCAGCGCCACCTGCATTGCCTTACCGGCTAGGCTAAGCGGTAACACCGGCTCCTTCGGCAACTCCTCGGCCAATATTCCGTGAGGGGCCGCAATGACTGA
>CABVRR010000016.1:5078-9219 GCA_902500705.1 uncultured Nitrospira sp. | reverse complement strand
CGATACAGGCCGCTTGTAGATGGGATTCCAATCCATCCAGAAAGGATCGCGCCGTCATCTGAGCCTCAGGATTCATCCCATACGTCTGTACCCATGCCGTGACGAAGGGACCTAAGAGAAACGGCCAGACCGTTCCCTGATGGTAGGCATGATCGCGTTCTGACACCCCGCCTTCATAACGTCCTCGATACCGGCTGTCTTGAGGCGACAGCGTCCGGAGCCCTATCGGGGTCAGGAGATGGTCTTTGACGATTCGGAGAACTTGTTTGGCTTGTTCGTTCGACAGCAGATCGTCGCAGAGAGAGATGGCGTACACTTGATTGGGACGAATCGATGCGTCGTTTCCCTCCGGTCCATCGATGACGTCGTACAGATACGTCCCTTCGTGATACCAAAACCGTTGACGGAACGACTCCACCGCTCTGGTCCGGTCAAAACGACAACCAGCAGCATAGTCAGGTTCTTGAAATTTGGCAGCAAGCCGAGCCCCGACGTCCAGCGCTCTGATCCAGAGGGCTTGAATTTCGACCGGCTTTCCGTACCGCGGAGTGATTACTTGATCGCCGATTTTCGCATCCATCCAGGTGAGCTGAGCCCCAGAAATCCCGCCCGTAACAAGCCCATCTCTATCGACGTGAATGTTGTATCGAGTGCCTCGGCGATATCCATCGAGAATCTGCTTGATCGCAGGCCATGCAATGGATTGAACGCCTCTCGCATTTTTGCTGTACGTGACGTACCGGTCGACAGCATGGACAAACCACAGCGACGCATCGATGGTGTTGTACTCCGGCGCCTCCTCAGCGTCAGGAAAACGATTGGGAATCATCCCCTCCGATACGTGCGCAGCAAATGACTCGATAACCTGCCAGGCGACGTCATGCCGACCCGTAACGAGACAGAGCCCAGGAAGCGAGATAAAGGTATCCCGCCCCCAATCGGTAAACCAAGGATACCCCGCAATCACCGTCTGTTTCGTGCCTCGCTCGACCAAAAATGTATCCGCTGCCTGCCGCAACG
Organism: uncultured Nitrospira sp.; assembly: GCA_902500705.1. Classification (GTDB taxonomy): domain Bacteria; phylum Nitrospirota; class Nitrospiria; order Nitrospirales; family Nitrospiraceae; genus Nitrospira_D. The sequence goes on along the minus strand of CABVRR010000016.1, from coordinate 8,199 downwards.
CGTCGGCCAACGGATCGACTCCCGGTAGAGCCTTGCGCAACCGTGCACGACTGATGCGTTCGCGTTTCGACATTCCGACGATCGCAAGATCGTCCACGTCCTCGCTGCTGAAGGCAAGCGTCTGGTCTTGTCCGGATCGCAACTCAAACCGAAACTCTCCCGGCGACCACCAATCTTCCTGACACTCCAACCCTCGCTCTCGTTCGACAGGAAATTCAAGGTGTCGATACCAGTCAGGTTGATGGGAATAGCTTCCTGAGTGAACCGCTTGAACCGCCGGTCGGTCATGATACGGATGCCATCTCACCCGTCCGTTCTCGATCGTGGCCTCAACATCAAGAGTTTCGTTCTCGTGATGCAGAGCGTGATAGTCCCGTCCCGTCAACATGGGTCTCACACGAAGGAGTATCGGTTCTCGTTGTCGCCCCATCAATTTCCATCGGACGACGACGGTGTCTCGTCCTCGAAGATAGAATATTTCACGTTGAACTTTTTTGCCTTTGTACACAAACGTCCATGTCGGCCAGGGACTCGATGAGAATGAGAGGCAATGGGTATATCCGTCGGAATGAATCACGCCGGGATAGAGGTTGGTTGAAAGAGAACCAGCCTCGCCGTCGACGCTCAGCCATTCTTCGACATGATTCACCAGCACAGAGCGATCAGTTGGTGGTCTGCGCGCCGTGAGTAACAGCGCATGGTATCGGCGAGTGTTGGCACCGGCGACCGTCCCCGAGGCAAATCCTCCACGCCCATTCGTTTCCAGCCACTCCAGGCTCAAGGCATAATCCAGATTGTGGCAATCGTCTTTTCCGATCTTCATGTGAGAACGAGTATCTGGCCGTGCCGTCTCGAGTTACTCCCCCGACTGCTGAATCAACTTGGCAACCAATCCCGTCCACCCTGTCTGATGGCTGGCACCAACTCCGGCACCGTTATCGCCATGGAAGTATTCGTAAAACGGAATGGCATCCCGCCAGAACGGATCGTCCTGAAACTGCCTTGAGCCTCCATAGACCGGGCGTCGTCCAGTTTTATCGCGGAGGAAAATCCTTGTGAGCCTGCGCGAGAGTTCGGATGCCACTTCGTTCAAGGGAATGAAATGGCCCGAACGTACCGGATATTCGACTCGATACTCATCACCGAGAAAGTAGTGGAACTTCTGGAGTGATTCGATCAGGAGATAGTTGACCGGGAACCAGATGGGGCCTCGCCAGTTCGAATTTCCGCCGAAGAGTCCGGTGCTCGATTCGGCAGGTTCATAGTCTACCCGATATTCTCTGCCCATGATCGGCAGAATGTAGGGATGGTCCTTGTGATACCGCGAGAGGGCTCGGACGCCGTATGGAGAAAGAAACTCCTCTTCGTCGAGCATATACCGCAACACCGACTTGAGTCGCGTCGGGTTCACCAACGACAAGAACCTTCTCACTCCGCCGTCATACGAGTGGGTCTCGACATGTGCGCTGAAGTCCGGTCTGTTTTCGATGAACCATTGCATGCGATGCTTAAACCTGGGAAGGCTGTCGATCAGATCTGAATCCAGCGTCTCGACGGCGAACAGCGGGATGAGTCCGACCAGAGACCGGACCTTGAGTGGGAAATTTCGTCCATCCGGAAGGTGCAGCACATCGTAGAAAAATCCATCCTCCCGGTCCCAGAGTTCTATTTTTTCGCCGCCGATATTGTTCATGGCTCGGCAGATATACACGAAGTGCTCGAAGAACTTGCTGGCCACATCTTCGTACGCTCGATTGTCTCTCGCCAGCTCCAATGCGATCGACAGCATATTGAGGCAATACATCCCCATCCAGCTTGTCGCGTCCGATTGCTCGATGTGGCCACCGGTCGGCAAGGGTGCGCTTCGATCAAACACACCGATATTGTCGAGCCCTAAGAACCCTCCCTGAAAGATGTTCTTCCCTTCCGCATCTTTTCGATTGACCCACCAGGTGAAGTTCAAGAGCAGCTTATGAAACACTCGCTCAAGAAAGACCCGATCACCGATGCCTCGCCGTTTCTTCTCAATCTTGTACACACGCCACGCGGCCCAGGCATGGACCGGAGGATTGACATCTCCGAACGCCCATTCATAAGCGGGCATCTGACCGTTCGGATGCATGTACCATTCCCTAAGCATCAAGACGAGCTGTTCCTTCGCGAACGTTGAATCGACCAAAGCCAAGGGAATGCAATGGAAGGCCAAATCCCACGCGGCGTACCATGGATACTCCCATTTGTCCGGCATCGAGATCACGTCGGCATTATAGAGATGCGTCCAGTCAGAGTTCCTCCCATGGAGCCGCGCAGAAGGCGGGTCCGGCATTCCAGGATCACCGACAAGCCAACGCTTCAAATCATAGTAGTAAAACTGTTTGCTCCACAGGAGCCCGGCGAAGGCTTGCCGTTGCACCTGTCGCGCATCCTCTGAAAGATCCGGCGGAGCCAGTTCATCATAAAACTCGTTGGCTTCTTGAATCCGCTGTGTAAACAAGCGATCACACGTCGACGACGTGAACCTCTCGGCCGACATGTCATTGGTCAAGCGAAGACGAATAACTTCCGATGCACCTGGCGCCAGGGTCAATACATAATGGGCCGCCGCCTTTGAACCGACCTTTTGAGAGTTCACCGCCTCCGTTCGACCATGGATCACATAATCATGAAAACTGTCTTTCACATAGGTGGAACCTTCCTCATCGCCGTACAATCGTCGTGAGTTTGTCTCATTTTCCGTAAAGAGTAGTGTCGGTTGTTGCGCGCACCAGAGGCGCCGTTGACCATAATATTCATGATCCAACTCGATGACACTCATCCCATCGGTAGATGTCCCTTCGCGCATTCTCGGTCGGCGCGCATCGATCCCCCACGCCCAGGTATTCCGAAACCAGAGTGTGGGCAGCAACGTCATCTCCGCGGATTCCGGTCCACGGTTCGTCACCTGAATACGGATGAAGAGATCTTCCGGAGTCGTTTTGGCATACTCCACGACGACATCAAAGTAGCGATTGTCATCGAACACACCCGTGTCGATCAGCTCGTATTCCGACTCTCCACGCCCACGATTGCGATTCTCATCAACAAGTCTGGTATAAGGAAACTCAGCCTGAGGATACTTATA
>CABVRR010000016.1:0-4978 GCA_902500705.1 uncultured Nitrospira sp. | reverse complement strand
TGATCATGAGGAAATGCTTCCCATGCAGTCCCGTACGGGCTGTAATCCTCACGCACCGTTCCCCATGCGCGCTCGCTGAGATAAGGCCCCCACCGTTTCCAATGCGCCTTACGCACTGCATCCTCATCAAGGCGTTGCCGTTCGGCGCCTTGAGAAACCCGAGCAGAAGAAGATCTCCGAACTACTTTCCTCATCAGAACCCTCACACATTACGTCTAAGGCATCGATGGAATCGGACTACGATGCACCCACTCAACGTAGGAATCAAGCCGGTATTCACGTGACGAAAATACCCGGTGCCGTTTTCCTCTTCGGTCTTCCCCATAGTTCTCTGAACAGCAACAGCACGCTCGGTGAACAGGCTGAAGCTGTACAGGGTGTTTGAAGATCACATGGGACGCTGGAGGATGTGATGAGATGGGGCGAAAGAAACTAGGCAGGTCAAACAGATCGAATGGTTAACTCCAAATCACGCGCTCCTGATTCAAGAGATATTCAATCACTTCGATACTGTTCCGCATTTGGATCTGTGCCTGTTCGGACATGGGGAGGACGGCCCCAACCAACTTGCCGGATTCCATGTCCATGAGCGAGGGGATGTCTTCACCTGAGAGCTTTTCAAGATGACTGCGAAAGCTAGCCAAGGGAAACCTCCTGGTTGAATCCTTCTCGGCTCACTTGGGGTATTACTTGAATGAAAGAATGAACCGGAAGAGCACCTGCTAGAGAGAAAGCATACCATACGCATTCACCATGAAGGCTCGCACCCACATCCTATTGTTTTTACTGTAATTGCTTGTGTGCAGGGGGAGGCGTGAGAAGTGGAGGAAGCGCACCGAGATACTCATACCCTCCACGATTGAGCAGCATCGCGTCGGGCCTCAGGCGAAAGTCGTCGTGTTCGGCATCGACAAATCGTGGATCGACGGTCATATCCGATTCAGCCATTAACTCCGGCGCCTGAACATTCGGCGACCCGGCTCTCATAAAATTCGCCTCGCTATTAGACAGTGCATTGTAGGTAGTCTTGGTCTGACTCGATGTCGCAATGAGAAAGCCGACTTTATTTCGGCTCAGAATATTCCCCGAGGCCTCGATCGTCGACAGGCCCAAGAATGCCGCGCCGCCGCCATTGTTGACCAATGTATTCTTGAGCAAGACCGCATGAGCTTGGCCGCTGATCACAACAGCCTCAAACAAATTTCTAGTAATGATATTGCGCTCAAGCCGAACCGACGACGCGCCGGTCACATTCACGCCATGATCGTTATCATGGATAAAGTTTCCGACCAATGTGGCCTGAGAATCAGAAAAGTGCACACCCGTGGTTTCGCTCCCTCCGATCACACAGTCTTCGATCCGTACATCCTGAACTTGCTGACCGAACACCATCCCCTTCACATGCACCTGACGGAGCGTGATGCGATGTCCGTTAAAAATGCCAAGGGCGTGACCTCCATGTTCGTTGATCGTCAAACCGCTGATCTCGATGTCCGTCGCCCCATATGGCCATTTCCCCACGTGTAAGACACCGACCATCTGACCTTGTCCCAAGAGCACGACCTTATCGACTCCTGCTCCGACAATCGCGATCCTCTCTTTACTGTGAATAGTCAGGTCCTGGGCGTACGCTCCCGCCTTGATCAAGACGGTATCACCCTTCCCTGCACTATCGACCGCCTCTTGAATCGATGAAAAATCCCCGGACCCGTCGAGCGCAACCGTGATCGTCTGCGGACGGGACGGAGCGTCTTCGGCCCAGGCCATCCCGACACAGGCGCCCACACATCCACAGAGCATCGCTACAAGAAAGGCCTGTCGCATGCAGAGTTTCTTACAAGCAGGAAACTAAGGATGTCAATCTCGGTTTCCTGCGGGACCCCGTGCATGATAAGCTTCGCCGTCATGATTCTGATCGGACTCACCGGAGGCGTCGCCACCGGAAAAAGTACCGTGGCACAGATGTTTAAGAAGCGCGGCGCCGTGGTGATCGATGCCGATGAATTAGCGCATGCGATGGTTCAGCCCGGCAAACCAGCCTGGCAGGAGATCGTTCAGGTATTCGGCAAACAGATATTGAACCCTGATCGTACCATCAACCGGCAAGTCCTCAGCTCGATCGTCTTCAGCCGTCCCGCGAAACGACGGCGGCTTGAACGCATCATTCACCCTCGCGTCGCCCGCGAACAACAACGCCTGACCAGAGCGGCTGCCACACAGAATCCGAACGCCGTCGTGATCTATGATGTTCCCCTGCTCTTCGAGGCAGGCATCGACACACGTGTCGACAAGATCGTCGTCGTGGCCGCCGATCAGAAAACTCAAATCGCCCGCCTCAGAAAGCGAAATGGTCTGTCACAGGCTGAGGCGCTTCGACGAATCCGGAGCCAAATACCGATGCAGAAGAAATGCCGACTCGCAGACATCGTTCTCGACGGAGCGAAAGAGAAGAGACTGCTCGCACAGGACGTTGCCAAGGTTTATACAATGTTGAGTCGCTGTAACGGTTCATTGCCTTCCTGAAAAAAACCTTCATCAGAATACACCTTAACAACCGCCTACCTTCTGCTTCTCGCCCTGTGTTAGAGTCACCCCGATGCATCAGCTCATCATCATCGGCTCCGGCCCTGCAGGACTCACCGCTGCCATCTATGCGGCCCGAGCAAACCTTGCTCCACTGCTGATCGAAGGATGGCAAGCCGGCGGCCAGCTCACAACCACGACTGACGTGGAAAACTATCCGGGGTTCGCCAAGGGCATCATGGGCCCGGAACTGATGAAGGACATGCGGGCTCAAGCAGAACGGTTCGGCACGGTCTTTAAGACAGGAGACGTCACGGCGACAGATCTCCGGACTCGCCCCATGACAGTCACGGTCGATGGGGAAGAAACCTTGGAGACGAAGACCCTGATCATCGCCACCGGTGCATCAGCCATTCAGATCGGCCTGCCGAACGAGAAACGACTCACGGGCCACGGCGTCTCCACCTGCGCGACCTGCGATGGATTTTTCTTTCGAGACAAGGAACTGGTGGTCGTCGGTGGAGGAGACAGCGCGATGGAAGAAGCGACCTTTCTGACGAAGTTTGCAACGAAAGTGTCGGTCGTACATCGGCGCGACAAGCTGCGTGCATCCAAAATCATGCAAGACCGAGCCATGCAGAACGAGAAAATCGCCTTCATATGGAATTCCGTTGTCGAAGACATTCTGGGTGCCGAGACCGTCACAGGCGTGCGTCTCAAGAACATCGTCACAGGAAAAACGACGGAGCTCTCCTGCGCCGGCGTCTTTGTGGCCATCGGCCATCGGCCGAATACCACGCTTTTCACCGACCAGATCGAGATGGATGCAACAGGCTACATTCGAACGCATGCCGGTACGGCGACGAGCGTGCCCGGCGTGTTTGCTGCCGGAGATGTACAGGACTCTCATTACCGTCAAGCAATTACTGCAGCCGGCACCGGCTGTATGGCCGCCATCGACGCCGAACGGTTTCTTGAACGTCTGGGACGGAACTGAGCGCGACTCCTGATTCAACGCAACACACACAGACCACGCCCGACGTCGTTCTGGCTGAACAGATTATTCTCAATCATGACGCACTGTGCCATCGCCCATTATCACGAACTTGCATTGAAGGGGCGCAATCGAGACTACTTCGAGCACTCCCTCATCAACAATATTCGAATCGCTCTCAAGGATATCGGAGTCCGGCAGGTCGAGAATCTTCATAGTCGTATCCGAATATGGCTCCCGCCCGGAGCCCCTGTTGACGTTGTGCGTGATCGACTTCGACGTGTCTGCGGCATCGCCAACTTTTCTCTAGGGCGTGTGATCCCGCTTCAACTGGCCGATCCCGACCTTGAAACCCTCGCCACCGCCGCCATGGAAGAACTAGAGGGAAAATCCTTTTCGACATTTCGTGTCACCGCCAGACGAGCCGACAAACGCCTGGTCATGACATCAATGGATATTGAGAGGACGCTCGGCGCAGCCGTGTGTGAAAAGACCGGCAAGCGCGTCAGTCTGAAGAACCCTGACCTCACGATTTATGTGGAGCTCTTGTCACGAGATGCCTTCTGTTCCGCAGAAAAGATCGAAGGGCCCGGCGGCATGCCGGTCGGTGTCAGTGGGACAGTCGCTTGTCTGACCTCCGGCGGCATCGACTCGCCGGTGGCAGCCTATCGCATGATAAAACGAGGCTGCATGGCGAGCTTTATTCACTTCTCGGGCCGTCCCTTAGTCAGCCGAGCCTCCGAAGAGAAAGCGCGCGATCTTGTACGGATACTTACCCACTATCAATACGACTCGCGCCTCCACATCATTCCATTCGGAGAGATTCAGCGTGAGATCGTCCTGAATTCGCCTGCTCCGTTCCGCGTCGTGCTCTATCGTCGAATGATGGTTCGAATCGCGCAAGAGCTGGCGAGAACAGAGCAATGCTGGGCGCTGGTGACAGGGGACAGCCTCGGCCAAGTCGCCTCACAAACGCCCCAGAACCTGTGCGCCATTGAGGATGCGGCGGAACTGCCGATCCTTCGTCCGCTGATCGGGATGGATAAACGCGAGATCATCGACGAAGCCAAACGCATCGGAACCTACGAGACTTCGATTGAACCAGACCAAGACTGTTGCAAATTGTTTGTCCCCCCATACCCGAGTACCAAAACCCGTCTCGACGATGTCCTGAAAATCGAGCGCGGGCTGGACATCTCAACCTTGGTCAAACGGGGGCTGGAAAACGCGGAATTGAGCGAATTGTCATTTCCCGCCGCCACTGCATAACTCGGAAACTATGTGGTCCGACGTTCAGATTGTGAAGCCATTGCAAAACTGCATCGACCACGGTAAGCTCTGCCCACCCATCGAGCATGTTTCGCCTTCACCGGCTCGATAGTCATGCCTGCCGACGATCTACCAGAGCGGAGAGGTGCGAGAGCGGCCGAATCGGGCAGTCTCGAAAACTGCTGTCGGGGT
>CABVRR010000015.1 GCA_902500705.1 uncultured Nitrospira sp. | reverse complement strand
CTCAGATTCCAGAGGCCGATGTAGGGCTGTTGGTTGAAGGCATAGCGGCCGTTGTGGTCGGAGTGGTTGCAGATGAAGCCCGCATCGTAATCGTCCATGAACCCGTAGGGTCCATAGTCCAGCGTCAACCCGAGAATCGACATGTTGTCCGTGTTCATCACCCCGTGCGCCCATCCCACGGCCTGCCATTGGGCGATCAACGTTGCCGTGCGTTCAGCCACCTCAGCGAAGAAGCGCGCATATTTGTCTCTGTCCTCGTGAAGATGAGGAAAGTGTTGTGCGATCACGTAGTCGGCAAGGACTTTCAGATGCTCATGCTGTTTCCGGTAATAGAAGACTTCAAACGTGCCGAAGCGGACATGCGACGGCGCCATGCGGACCAGCGTGGCACCGGTTTCGACCTGTTCTCGATAGACCTTGTCGTCACTGCCGACAAGACAGAGCGCCTGTGTGGTAGGGATACCGAGCCCCCGCATTGCGGCGCAACAGAGATACTCGCGAATCGTCGAGCGCAGGACTGCACGACCATCTCCATCCCGTGAAAACGGGGTCAGGCCTGCGCCCTTGAGATGGAGATCCCATCGTTCTCCTCGGACGTTCGTCGCTTCACCGAGCAAAATCGCCCGGCCGTCGCCGAGTTGCGGCACATACACGCCGAACTGATGGCCCGCATACAGCATGGCGAGCGGCTCCATCCCAGGCGCCAATACGCTCCCTCCGAAGAGCGCTGCAAACTCGGATCGAGTGGATTGCTCCGGATCAAGGTCGATCAGCTCAGCCGCCGCCGGGTTGGCATGAACTAGATACGGTGGAGACGAGAAGGGTGTCGGGTTCACTCGCGCATAAAAGGCGTGCGGAAGGCGGGCATAGGTATTGTCAAAGGACAGCGTTTCAAGCGTGCGCCGCGTCATGGAGTTCTCTACCACGATCCTTTCATGTCCTTGCTCATTCTCGAATTACATTTCCTCCACGGCGGACTGTTTCCGTATACGCTGTCTGCTCGACTTTTCGCCGATCAGGAGGGAGGGGCGTCGATACACACCACACAAATTTACACCAGCGTAACATACTCTTTACACGGGAAGCTTGACTCACTATTCCAGATTCGTCAGTGTGATTTCGGACGAAGAACTTCTGCGTCCATGCTTGTTTAATCGGAAAGACGTTCGATGTGCCGGTTGCATACCTGTCCAATTTCACTCACGTTCTTGAGGGATGACTCATGGGCGAGGGCGAGAGGAGAAGTGCGATCTTATTCATATGGGAGGGTTGTATGAATGTATTCTGTCGGTCCATGGCGGTGCTCGTACTTGCAGGCGTGGGCCTCACCGGATGTGCTCATGACTGGGGCACAGATGCTCATCCTACCACCGCAGCCGATCTGCAGGCCGTCTTGCGCGACGAGTGGTCTCGGCACCTTTTCTGGACTCGCAATGTCGTCTTGGATATCGCGAAGAACGACCGCCGATCGAGACGCTTTGCCGAAAATGCCGTCGCGACCAATATAAAAGATATCGCACGGACGTTTCAGCCCTTTTATGGCGATGCGGTCTCCGACCAGCTTCACGCATTACTGACGAAACACTACGAAGCCATTCAAGCCTATTCCGAGGCCACCGTCGCGAAGAATGTGCGCCAGCAAGATGTCGCCATGACACTGCTCATGTCGAATAACGACGACCTGGCCGCACTGTTTAGTCGGATCAATCCGCATCTCTCCAAAGACGCGGTTCGAAGTGCATTTGCCACTCATGTGGAGCACCATGTTACTCAAATCACCAAATTTCAAGAACGAGATTATGCCGGAGAAGAAGAAGCCTGGCCGGCGATGGAGCACCATGTCTATGTGATTGCCGACATGCTCGCGATCGCTCTGCAGAAACAGTTTCCTTCTAAATTCATGTAGTGCTGTCTCGCTCAATCATGGGGCATGATTATAAAATCCACTCGATCGATGGTTGTGCTTGCGTCAGCCGCTGAGGCATGACACGTCCATCAAGGCGAGCCGGTCGATCCGTGGGTGACGATGACGGTTGAAGAAAATACTGCTATCGAAAGAGATGCAAGGAGATCATAGATCTGCGGACTGCTGTGTGCGGAATGACTCGTGTGGGACGCTGAGCGTAGCTACCTTGTCCCGTTCTGGATTTCCCGATCCATCGTAAAGACGAAGATGCGCTCTCCGAGCTGCACGTCGATATCGGTGAATACCCCCAGAATTTTGGCGCCGGTGATTTCGCCGACTTGCTCGCAGAGCTTGTCGCGGCCCAAGACGATCAGCGTTTGTCGTAACCGCTTCACCATCTCGATCCCCTCTGCGGTTTTTGCCAGCTGCCGCTCGGCCGGGGTGAGCACGCCCTTGAGCCGGACCACGACCAAGTCCCGCACGATGCACGCACGCACTTCATCGGGACCGCGTCCCATGAATTCCTGCTCAAACTTGATGATGGCGTTACGTACTGCGTTTTCCATAAGATTGTGCGGCAGAATTATACGGTCCTGCAACGAGATGAACAAGTGTCATCGTAGGTCTTTTGTTTCTCTCTCTCGATAGGTTCTAGGTCCTTCGAGTCCGAACCGTGCAGGATGGAAGCCCTGGTCCGTCATTTCTGACTTGACGCTCTCTTGTCCTCCATATTATTCATGGAGTCGTATTCAGCACACGGTCATGTTGCCTGTCCCACGCGAGTGAGTGGGATCGGCAAGAGCACCTGGTTCTTGACTGACGGGCCGTAGGGTGACCGGCAATTCACGAGAAGAGGCCGGTCGCAGTACAAGCCAACCGAACGTGTCTCGATCCTGCATCGAGCCGATGGTTGGCTTTTGTGTTTTCAGGGTCTTGGTGAGGTGATGATGTCAGCTGTATTGCTTGTGCCGCTGCTTCCACTGATTGCCGCGCTGATCGTAAGTGTCGGCAGCGAGGCCACACGCCAGACTCGTGCGAAAATCGCTGCCTGGCCGATCGGCTTGGCCTTCTGCAGCGCCATCGTCACGCTGTACGTGGTGGCCACGGAAGGCCCGATTGAGCTTCGACTGTACGATCCGGACGCGTCCACCGTGTTGGCCCTGCCGATCGGCCTCTACGTCGACCGGTTGAGCACGGTCATGATGGTGTTGATCTCCGGCATCGGCACGATCATTTACACCTACTCCGTCGAGTATATGTACCAAGATGTGCATGAGCGCCGGTATCTCGCCTTGATCGGGCTCACCGTGAGCGTTCTGCTCTGCATGGTGTCCAGCGCGAATCTCTTGATGCTGTTCATGCTGTGGCAGCTGCTGAGTTATCTCCTCTATATCCTTGTCCATAACCATAGCCACCAAGAAACGCTGAAGAGCGCGTTCCGCACGTTCACGTTGTTACGTGTCGGGGATGTCGCCTTCTTGGGTGGAATCGTGCTGGCGTACTCGCTGTACGGCACGCTGGAATTTCCTGACCTGTTTGCCGTCGCCGCGCAATCGACGGCGACCGTGTCCCTCTTTCCTGGCGTCGAATTCGACGGCGCGACGGCCGTGACCTTGCTGCTTCTTGTCGGCGGCATGAGTAAGTCGGCCCAATTCCCCTTCCATGGCTGGCTCCCTCGGTATCTCTATGCCCCGACGTCTGTGACGGCCTTGCTGCATGCGGGCATCATCAACGCTGCAGGCTTTCTCATCAACCGTCTGGCGCCGCTCTTTGGAATAAGCTCAACCACATTACATATCGCCCTCGTTATCGGCACGGTGACGGCCGTCCTCGGCGCCACGATGATGCTGGTGCAAAACGACATTAAGAATATGCTTGGTTTTTCGACCATCGGCCAGATGGGGTACATGATCATGGAATGCGGCTTGGGCGCCTTCTCGCTGGCCGTATTTCATCTGATTGCACACGGTCTGTTCAAAGCGACGGTCTTCTTGTACAGCGGAAATGTCATTCACAAGGCGAGACAAGAACCACTCATGCCGCACGCCGGACATCAGGTAGAGGAAGAGGGGTATTCACCCCTGACGTGGACGACCGGGGTGTTCACGACTCTGCTGATTCCCTTACTGATCCTGCTGGCGACTCATGGCGTGCTACAAATCCCCCTGTTGGAATCTCAGGGTACCGTCATCTTTCTCTTTTTCATTTGGATCACGTCCTCGCAAGCAATCCTGACACTGACACGATTGCGCGCAGTGGCCTCGTGGAAGGTCTCCGCCGCGATGCTGGTGACGCTCTTGTTCATCGTGTTCGTTTATTTGTTTGCCGTCGAATCGTTCACGGCGTTCCTGTATCCCGACCCGGACGAGGTGGCCTCCTACTTCAAGGCTGCCGATCTCCCCGACTGGCTCTTCGACCTGCTCCTCGTACTCTCGACATCAGTGACGATTATCGGTTGGATCTATCTCTACCTGCGGGCCCATGGCCGGACCGTCTGGACCCCGCCGTGGATCGACGGGCTTCGGATTCGCCTCTATGTCCTGTTTGTCAATCGACTCTATGTGGATACCATCTTATATCGAGTGGGCCACATCTTGACATCCGTCATTCAGCGCATGGATAAGCGCGCGCAAGAACGCTCGCTGTGATCGACGTCGGCTTGACGAATATAGGGACCCCGTATTAATGGTTAGCCTTCTATCGTGGCAGGAGGATGCTCCATTGCCTGATTAAGAGGAAGACCGATACTGTTCACTGATCTGGTAGATGACATGCTCCTGTCGCTAGTCCTCATCGTTCCTTGCCTTCTCTTGGTCGCCGCCGGTATCGTGATGATCGGCGGCGAGACGCCGCGTGTCACCCGCGCGAAGTTGGCTGCTTACCCTATCGGTCTGGCATTCCTAGGCGCCATCGGGACACTGGTCTTGGTCACGTCCCAAGGTCCCGTCACGGTTCGGCTCTACGATCCGTCCTCCGTCGCGTCATTCATTATTCCCCTCGGGTTCTACGTTGATCGGCTGAGCGCGGTCATGATGACGCTGATCACGGGTGTCAGCACCATTATTTACTGCTACTCGACGCGCTATATGTATCAGGATCGTCATGCGCGTCGGTATCTGGTGCTGATCTGTCTCACCGACTTCGTTTTGATCTGCATGGTCTCGAGCGGAAACCTCATGATGCTGTTTCTCTTTTGGCAGATCTTGAGTTACCTGCTTTATCTCCTTGCGCACAATCACATTCACTCCGCGACGTTGGCGGGTGCGTTCAAGACCTTTACGTTGCTGCGTATCGCCGATATGGCGTTTCTGGGCGGCATTGCCCTCGCCTACCAACTCTATGGCACGCTCGAATTTCACGAGCTATTCGCTAGGGCGGCTGCCACCCCCATGACACTCTCGATTCTCCCAGGACTCGACGTCAACGCCACCACGGCTGTGACCTTCCTTCTTTTTATCGGTGCGATGGGGAAGTCCGCTCAGTTTCCGTTGCATCTGTGGCTGCCAGGCTCGCTGTTCGCTCCCACGCCTGTTCACGCCTTACTGCACGCCGGCATCATCAATGCGGGGGGCTTTCTCATCAACCGTCTGGCGCCGCTCTTCGGCCTGAGCTCAACCACCCTGCACATGGCCTTCGTCGTCGGTACCCTGACGGCCGTCCTTGGCGCGACGATGATGCTGGCGCAAAACGACATCAAGAAGACGCTCGGCTTCTCGACGATCGGGCAAATGGGCTACATGATCATGGAATGCGGTTTGGGCGCCTTCTCGCTGGCCGTATTTCATCTGATTGCGCACGGTCTCTTCAAGGCCACGGTATTCCTCAACTGTGGCAATGTCATCCACAAGGCAAGACAGGAACCGCACTTCCCTCCTACGAGCCATGAAGATGAGGAAACAGGATTTTCTCGCCTGACCTGGTCGACCGGATTTGTGACGACTCTGTTTATTCCGTTGCTGATCTTATTGGTCACGCATGGTGTGCTGCGTATCCCATTGCTGGAATCTCAAGGAACCGTTATCATCCTCTTTTTTATCTGGATCACGTCCTCGCAGGCGATTCTCACGCTGACACGATTGCGTGCCGTCGCCTCGTGGAAAGTCTCCGCCGCTATGCTGCTGACACTTCTCTTCACCGTGTTCGTGTATCTGTTCGCCGTTGAGTCGTTCACTGCGTTTCTCTACCCCGACCCGAGCGAAGTGGCGTCATATTTTAAGACCGCCGATATTCCGGACTGGCTCTTCGACGTCATTGTTGTGATGGCCGCGCTCATGACCATCTTCGGCTGGAGCTATCTGTACCTGCGCGCCCACGGTCGGACGGTCTGGATGCCGACCTGGATCGAAAGCCTACGCCTGCGACTCTATACGGTATTCCTGAATCGACTGTATGCCGATGAGCTCTATCAACTGATCGGCTCGACGACCGCGCAGTTGGTTCATCGAATCGATAAGCTGGAACGTGGGTGGTCTCGATGATCGAGCTGTTCATACCCTGGTTGTTCGTCGGCATGCCGTTCGCGGGTGCCCTCGTCTGTCTGGCCGTCTGGTCTGATCCCTACCGCGTGAAGATGACGGCCATCATGTGCTCTGTCATCACCCTCACGTTGACCGTGGCGATCGCCAATCTGATTCCGATTCCGACGCTGCCTGATGGTCTCTTACCGCTCTATGTGCTTCCCATCGCCGCCGTGGTGTCCGCATTAGGTCAGCCGGTTCATGAACAGCACCGACTTTCCTGGAGCATGATCTTGCTCTTTCTTGGTTTGGGAATGGGTGTCCTTACTGCCGGGACTGTGTTCGGCCCGTTGTGCCTGATCGTGCTCATGCTGATCTTGATGTTCCTGTTGTACCGGCATCACACGACCCTCTGGCCCATCTCCTGGTGGGGCATCGGTTCCTTCGGTGTCGGTGTCGTAGGCGCGGGGCTTTCTCTTATCGTCGATCCGCCCCTCTCATCAGTGGCTTCCCTGGCGACCTGCGCCGTGCTGTTGCCGCTCATGCCGTTTCATGATGGATACCTCACGGCGCTGACCAGACTGCCGGGAAGCTTGCCGCCGTTCATTGTGTTGCTGTTGCCGATACTCGGCCTTCACGGACTGGCGACGGCCATGCCGACGATGCCGAATGAATTCGTGGCGGTCGTCAGCCTCATGGCCTTGGTGAGCTCATTATACGGTGCGATCAAAGCATTGGCTCAGTCACGAGTCCGTCTGTTGCTCGGCTACGGCAGCGTCTCGTTTTTCTCGATTCTCTGGTGGTTTGTCGCCGGGGCTCACCAGGCGACACCGCGCGCGGCGGTGCTGGCCGGAGCCGTCGGCCTCGCGACCGGCGGACTGTTGATCGCCTGGCAAGTGATCCGCACGCGATACGGAGACGATGTGGATCCGCAGGCCATCAGTGGTCTTGCGGCGGCGATGCCGAAATATGCGGTCCTCTTTTCTCTGTTGGGCCTGGCGGCGATGGGACTCCCGCCCTTCGGCGTATTCGCGGGATTTATGGGGTTGCTGTTGACCACACCTCCCTCGTCGACCATCGGCCTGTTCATCGCGCTGACGGCGTGGCTGGCCGCCTCGTGGTATATCATGCAGATGGTGCAACAGTTGCTCTTCGGCACTCGCCGGCCGGATTTACGCTATGCCGACCTTCGGCATCCTGAATTTACGTCGCTCTTGATCGTGGTACTCGCCTTGCTGGCTCTGGGCCTGGCTCCAACCAGCTTGTACGCACCGGATCAGGCCGCCCCCACGACCGCCGTCATGGAGCAGTCACTCGCATGGAACCGCTGACGCACCTCACCGATATTGAATCTCGGCGAATGGAATTGCGCGGGGTCGTCCGCCTTGCGGGGGAAGTCATTGCGCAGTATTGGCCGATGCGGACCTTCGTCCACCATAATCCGCTCCACAGCATCGAATATTTGCCGTTTGATGAAGCCGTCAAACGCGGAAAACAGTTCATGGGCGGCAACGGTTACCTTCCCAGCCATCTGTATCGAGCGTACCTCCAGACCGGCCGAATTCAGTCGTCTCACATTGAGGAAGCGCTGAAACCACGCATCATCGATAAACACGTGACGATCGGATCACATACCGTGACGCACGGCTCGGTCTTGCGTGCCTGCCTGGTTGACGGCCTGTGCGCGCCGTCCATGGAACCGCTCGATCATCAGCTTGAGGATCCCGACAGGCCGCTGATCGACGCACTCTCCCGGAAGCTGGAACTTGTCCTCCTTCCTTTTTCACTGGAGGATCGCATCCGCAAAGTCGTAGATGAAAATCAAGCCTCGCTGTGCCGATGGCTCACGCTGTCGCACTGGTGCGACGATACGCTCGGCACACAGATCGTCCAGCAGATCAACGAACAGAT
Source organism: uncultured Nitrospira sp. (assembly GCA_902500705.1). Classification (GTDB taxonomy): domain Bacteria; phylum Nitrospirota; class Nitrospiria; order Nitrospirales; family Nitrospiraceae; genus Nitrospira_D. The sequence goes on along the minus strand of CABVRR010000015.1, from coordinate 42,081 downwards.
GATCAAGTGGTGCGGTGCGTTTCTGGACGAAGGGCATGCCACATGGGTCATGCCGAACCGTGAAAAGGGACTGTACGAAGCCTGGCGGGCCATGGCCTCCCACGAATGGTCTCCCTGCGGAATCAAAGATAGCTGCAGGAAGATCGCACAGCTGCCGGACTATCCCGAAGACGCACTTCTGAAAAGCCTAGATTCGCTGGGCATTCCCTCCGAACTATTACAAGATTACTTGTCGTTGCAATTGACCGCGCTGCCCGGTTGGGCCGGATTCATTAAGTGGCGTGGAGAAGAACGGGAGTACCCGTGGCAGCAAGCGCACCCGGTCGGCCTGGTCAAGTTTTTGGCGATTCGTCTCTGGTACGCGAATGAATTGGTTCAACAAGCGTGCAAGGACTATCTCGGCATCGACGGGCGGTATGAGGCCGTGACGGCCTATATGCGTGACTATCCCGAAGAATACTATCTTCGACGACAGCGGGTGGCCGGGCGATTGCCCGCTCTCTATGCCGAGGAAGTCGATCGGCTTTCGCATCGGAAAGGGCAAAGCTGGAACAATATCCTCGTTCGGTACCGTACTGACGTCATTCCCCAACTGCAAGCAGCCGTTCGCCGTGGGGCCGTCCGCAGGCTTCTCGCCCTGGCCCGTTCATTGGCCATCGATGTCGATGCTCTTATCGAGAGCTCCCCTACGGAACTCAAGCAAGTCGTCGACTGGATAGAGGCGTTCCCCGAATCGGACCATGGACCGGTCTGGCTCACGGCCCTGGAGGCGGGCTACCAGGAACAGCTGCTGTCGCGCTTACGGGCGCATACCGTGCCTGTGGCTTCCGTTGAGACGACGCGTCCGTACTCGCAGTCCGTCTACTGTATCGACGTGCGCTCCGAACCGTTCCGCCGCCATCTCGAATCGGTCGGCCCGCATGAAACCTATGGCTTCGCCGGCTTCTTTGCCGCCTTCATCCGCTATCGAGCCTGGGGAAAGGAACATGATACGGAACAGTTCCCCGTGATCATGCGGGCAAAGAACGAGGTACGCGAAATTCCGCGCAGCTATCTCGATCATAAGGTCTCACTGCACGCGGCTCGAGCCAAGTGGGTGCAGGCGGGGCATACCCTCTTGCACGACCTGAAAGAAAACGTGGTCACTCCCTATGTCATGGTGGAATCGCTGGGCTGGTTTTATGGTCTGCCGATTTTCGGCAAGACATTGATCCCAGCGCTCTATCACCGCTGGACCGCCTGGTTAAAGCGCCTGTTCGTTCCGTCATTGGCCACCACGCTGACGATCGACAAGTTGGCCCCTGGCGAAACCGCCGAAATGCTCGAAGCGGAACAGCAAGCTGTGATCAGAGAGGCCTTGCATGAGCAGTTCGGACTTCGTAGTTCCCGTATCACGCCGGCTCTTGTCGAAGGCTTACGTCAGCGCGCATTGACCATAGAAGGCGACCCGGAGCCACCGATCGCGGCCGAAGAAATTGAACGAGCCGGCCTTGCGCCTGAGGCGATCAACCCATTTATTGAGACTCTGCGTCGGCAATACGATCTGACGGCGCGGTCCGCATCACGACATAAAGAGCGGCTGACCAGAACCGGTTTCACCGTGGAGGAGCAAGCCCTGACCGTCGACACCGCGCTCCGAATGATGGGACTAACGAAGAACTTCGCGCGGCTCGTTCTTTTCTGCGCCCATGGGAGCACATCAGATAACAACCCCTATGAATCTGCCCTCGATTGCGGAGCCTGTGGCGGCAATGAGGGGAAACCCAACGCTCGTGCCCTCGCGATGATGGCGAACAACCCCAAAGTTCGCAAGCGACTCGCCAAATTGCGGATCGACATTCCGTCCGATACGCATTTCTTGGCCGGACAAATGGATACGACAACCGACGCCGTGCAGCTCTTCGACTTGGAAGACGTACCACCGACACACCGGGCAGACCTCGTTCGGCTGCAGGAAGACCTCAAAGACGCCTCGGGACTGACGAGCCAGGAACGCTGTGCGCGGTTTCCCGATATTCAGCAGGTGCTCCCTGAGGCAACCGCTGAAGCACACGTTCGTAGGCGAAGCGTCGACTGGAGCCAAGTCAGGCCAGAGTGGGGTCTGTCGAACAATACGTCGTTCTTGATCGGACGACGGGAGCTCACGAAAGGGTTGGACCTGGAAGGACGTGTCTTCCTACACTCGTACAATTATCGAGAAGACCCGAGTAATCGACTGCTTGAAGTGTTGCTCACGGCCCCACAGGTCGTGGCGCAGTGGATCAACATGGAACACTATTTCTCCGCCGTCGACAACGATGTGTACGGCAGCGGAAGCAAGATCTACCACAATGTCGTCGGTCGGCTCGGCATCATGTCCGGCCCCTGGAGCGATCTCCGGCTTGGGCTGGCCCGACAAACCGTCATGAACAGCGAGGCGCCCTACCATGAGCCGATGCGGCTGCTGACCATCGTGGAGACGCCCCGTGCCCGGATCGAGAAATTGATTGCGCGGCATGAGGTTTTACAGCACTTCTATCATAACCAGTGGGTTCATCTTATCGCGCTCGATCCTGAAGACGGGGGCTGGTATCGATATCATCCGAATGGAGTATGGAACGTCATAGAACCGTCGTCGTAGCCGTGACAGACCTGCACAGACTACACGTGAAGAAAGGAGTGTGCTGATGGGACTGACTTTACATCCGATGAAAGAAATTCGAGTGATCATCGCAGGAGAACACCGCTCCTTCGTCACCGATCTGCTGGATCGAGTCAAAGCGTCCGGCTACACGATCATCGGCAATATTTCCGGGAAGGGTCACCATGGTGTCCGCGAGGCGCACTTTATGTTCAGTGAGCAGGAAAGCCTCGAAATGATTCTCACGGTCGTGCCGGAAGACAAAGTCGAGCCGATTCTCGCCGGTCTCCGTCCGCTTTTCGAGCGGCATTCCGGCTTCATGTACGTCGCCGACGTGGCCGTCGGGCGACAGGAGTATTTCGGGAAGAAACGACCTACCGCTTAAGGCTCAATACAGTGACGAGCTAAACATTTTATATATTTCTAGTAACCCTCCTTCCAACATTTACTGCAAGATACGATATATACGAGTGTGGGGCGCACACCGTGCATGCCCCCCAGCCTATGTTTCACCATATTTTTTCAAACGTCGATCCAACGAAAATCGAGTGAGGCCTAGCTGTTTGGCAGCCAGACTCTTGTTGTAGTCTGCGAGACGTAACGTTTCTTCTATAATCGATTCTTCAATTTGCTCAAGTGTTTGTTTCCCCACATGCATTTCAATGCGGATGAGCCGTTCTTCTCCCACCGAGACAGCGGTAGCTGTTTGCTTGATGGTGTCGTGCAATTCCTTGGGTAGGTAATCGGCCGTCAACAGTTGTCCGGCGCAAAAGATCATCGCCCGTTCGATGATATTCTCAAGCTCTCGAATATTCCCCGGATATTGATAGTGCTCCAAGACCAGACGGGCCTCATTATCAAGCTCGGGAACCGATTTACCGAACTCCTGAGCGAACCGCACAATCGTCCGTTGGCAGAGTGGCAGAATATCTTCTGTGCGCTTGCGCAGGGGCGGAATTTCAAAGGCGACGACGTTAAGGCGAAAGTAGAGATCCTCGCGAAATGATCCGCGTTCCACATCTTTCTTAATTTCCCGATTTGTCGCCGTGATCAGGCGAAAATCGACACCCAGATCATCGGTACTTCCGAGCCTTCTGAACGAACGCTCTTGAATCACGCGCAGTAGTTTGGCCTGCATTGACATGTCAAGATCGCCGATTTCGTCGAGAAAAAGGGTTCCTCCTTCTGCTTTTTCGAGCAAACCGAGCTTACGCTGATTCGCGCCGGTAAACGCCCCTCGCTCGTACCCGAACAGTTCGCTCTCAAAGAGTTCCTTTGGAATAGCAGTACAATTGACTCCCACAAACGGCCCCGACGCTCTCGGTCCGTTATGATGGATGACTCGTGCGAGAAATTCTTTTCCTGTGCCGGTTTCACCCAGCAGCATGACGGAGGATTTTGGATTTTCCGCAACTCCACGAACCTGCTCCAGCAAGTGCTTCATTGCTGGACTATGGGCTTCGAGGGTATTTAAATGGAATTGACTGGCCTGCCCGCTGAGCTCCGCGTCCAGACGACGTCGAAGCTTCAACATGTCAAGAGCACGAGCCGTCACCGCATCAAGTCCCTCAAGATCAACGGTTTTGATCAAGAAATCATAGGCCCCCAACTTCATCGCCTCCACAGCGTCCTGTACTGATCCATAGGCAGTCAACATGATGACCAGCGCGGAGGGAGCCAGGTGACGAATATGCTTGAGCGCCTCAAGACCGTTCATGCCGGGCATTTTGAGGTCGAGCAACACAAGGTCTGGGTGCTTGTGTTGTAACGCGTCCATCAGCGCCTCACCGGATTCATATCCGACGGCGTGATGTCCTTGTCTGACCAGCCGCTTGACCATCGCGGTACGAATGACCTGCTCATCATCTGTTACGAAAACCATCGCGCGCATGGCATTAAACCTTCGTTGAGGTTGGCTCTTGCTCGAGCGGCATCCACAGACCGAGAATCGTCCCTTTTCCGACTTCGCTGGTGACGTAAATATCGCCCCCATGAGCTTCAATGATATTCTTGCAAATCGCCAGACCTAATCCTGTCCCGCTGCGTTTTCCTGCCGTGACAAACGGTTGAAATACTTGTCCGATAAGACCTGGTGGGATTCCCTGTCCGGTGTCCTTTACCTGAATCATGATCCCTGGCCTGTCTTCGCGGAATAATTCATCCGCGGTGATCTGTATAGGACCACCTCTCGGTGGCGTCGCGTCAATCGCATTGTGCACGATGTTCAAAATCACCTGCCTGAGTTGGTCACGGTCTGCATGAATCTCGCTGATCATGGGAGAAACATTCGTCTTAATGGAGAGTTCTTTCTCGTCCAATCTCACCTTCATCAGTTTCGACACCTCATCCACAAGTTGGACGAGATCGACCTCTGTCGGGGTCAAGCGGCGGACACGTGCAAAGTCGACGATTTCATTGACGATCCGATCCAACCGCCGAGTCTCCGACAGAATCGCTTCGACCTCTTTCAGTTTTGGATCGTTGGCTTCGAGGTCGTCCAGCAGAACCTTGGCCGTCGAGCCGATGCCGACTAAAGGGTTTCTGAGTTCATGCGCGATACCCGCAGCGACCTGTCCCAATGTCGCGAGATTTTCCGCCCGGTTCAAACGCACCTGCAAACTCTCGAGAGCAGTGATATCGATATTGAACCCCATATAGATGATATCGGAAGAATCAAAATCCATGATCGGTACATGGCGGCTTAAAATCTTTCGAACATTTCCGTCCTCATGGACGAAGCGGAAGATCGTTTCACAGGGCCGCCCTTCGGCAACAGCTTGGGCCAGAGTCGTCAGCACACTGGTTCGTTCCTCGGGATGAATACGCTGGAGAAATGTGGCCGGTGCGACTTCCTCTTCGGGGTCGAGGCCAGCCAGCTGTTGGTTGTAGCGGTTGCTGAATGTGATTTTCACTCCTTTCGTCATCACGATACCCACCGGAGCGTGATCCACCAGGCCGCGATACTTGGCTTCCGAAGTAGACAAGTAGGCATTGAGTTTCTTGAGTGCGTATGCCGATTGTTGGAGTTTTTCCATATCCTGGCGGATCCGGGAGCTCATGTTTCCCATCACTCTCGTCAGCTCGCCGATTTCGTCTTTGCGATCGAGTGAAGGGATGACGGGAATCGTCTCTCCGTTCCCTGAGCTCACCATCTTCGATAAGTCGACGAGAGGAGCCGCAATTGATTGTGCGATATAGGCTTGCCCCACGATGACCAGGGCAAGGGTGACCACCGCACCGATCAACATGATAGCAATCGCCCAGCTCTGATCGTAGCTCAATTGTGCCAACTCCGCCTTCGTCGTTTGCCGCTCCAACTGATCGAACCGCGTCATCCAATTGCGAATCTCGACCATCATCTCCCTGCTCTTCCCGCTCTGAATGTATCGAACCGCTTCTGCAGGGGATCCAGCTTGGACGTTGTGGATGTATTTCTCCTTTTCCGCGACATATTGCGTGACGAGCTTGTGAAGCTCTCTGAATGGTTGATCTTCTTCAACGGGGAGTCTTCCGGCCAATTCCCGCTCGAAAGCAAGGAGCGTAGTCTTTCCCTCTGCGAAACTTTGCATGTACCGCTCGTTTTTTGTGATGATATATCCCTGGAACGCGGTTTCTAGATCGGCTACTGATCGCATGTATTGGGCAGCCGTCTTCTGAAGGACATAGCTCGCATTCAATCGTTCTTCATCGTCAAAAAATGTCAGAACACCCATGTAGGTCATCGTGCCTAGCAGGAGGAGGAAAAGCAGCGGCACCACTGGGATCAGCAGCAGTTTGGGGAGAATCGGGAGATCATTGAATAGCCTGTATTTGGATCCCATTTGCATAAGATTTTGTCTGATCGAAATCCTACTAAAACTGGGCGACCACCATTCTCTATATACCGGATACCGGCCGTCGGTAGAAGCTGGTCAAGCATCCACGAATGACCCACCCTTACTGAGCACCAGGAAAGTCTCCTGGAGTTAAGGTCCTGCCCACGGCTAACATCATCGCACGCTCTATCATGTTTTGAAGCTCGCGCACATTTCCGGGAAAGGTATAGTGTTGAAGCTGCTTAATGGCTCGAGGTTCGATTTCGGTTACCTCTTTTCCCAGTTCCAGTCCGTACTTCATCATGAAGACCTTGGCAAGGGGGACGATGTCCTCCAGGCGATTCCGGATCGGCGGCACCACGAATGGGACGGCGTTGAGACGATAAAAGAGATCCTCGCGAAACCGACCGGCCGCCACTTCCGCCTTGAGGTCACGGTAGGAGGAGGCGAGCACACGAAAGTCTCCGACGATATCTTCTGTTCCGCCGAGTCTTCGGAATGATTGATCTTCGACGATTCCGACCACCTTTCCTTGCATCGACAAATCGAGGTCTCCAATTTCATCGAGAAAGAGCGTGCCGCTTTCCGATTGATCGAGGAGACCGAGTTTCCGCCGCTCTGCGCCGGCGAATGCCCCGCGTTCATACCCGAATAAGTCACGCTCGAACCGCTGAGGAGAAAGACTCGTACAACTGATTTTGACGAAAGGGCCTTTCCCCCGTGTGCTGTTATGGTGGATGACACGGGCCAAAAACTCTTTCCCCGTACCCGTCTCCCCCATGAGCAAGACCGGCACATTCGGGAGTTGCATCAAGTGCCGCAGCTGCCCGACCAATGCTCTCATCGCGGGACTGAACGCAATGAGATCACCTAAATTATACTGATCGGCTTGGTGCTGATGTTCATACGCTATTCTTCGCCGCAGGAGAATATGATTAACGGCGCGAGCGACGACTCGCTCGACGTCTTCAAGGTCGACCGTTTTTATGAGAAAGTCAAAGGCGCCGAGTTTCATCGCCTCAACAGCATCTTCCACTGTCCCATAGGCAGTCAGCAGGACAACCAGAGCTTCGGGCGACTTCGAATGGAGGGCTTCTAGCACTTGAATGCCGTCCATACCTGGCATTTTGAGATCCAGGACGATCAGGTCCGGCGGGTCTTGCTCGACTGCTTCGAGGAGCTCTTCTCCTGACTCAAACGACCGCACATAATGCTGCGTTCTGGAAAGACGTTTTTCCAATGCAGCACGAAAGGCCGGCTGGTCATCGACCAGGAAAATACTAACCTGCATCAGATGATGTTCCTCCTGTGAGATGACAAGCTGAGTGGACCGTTCGGCTGTCTGCCTCCTGGTCGCCTCCATGTCCTTGAGAATAAGATCCATGAAACATGTAGAGAGTGATTTCTCTATTCTCCCGATCTCAAACGCCTTGGTCGAATTATCTCCACATCGAATGGTCACGTCTCCCCACGAACCGGTCCAGTCTGGTACAGACTTGTGTGACAGCCCATGGTTTCTGAGGCAGAGAAAAAAACGATCGCTGAAAACCGTCCCTTTCCACTTATTTATCTGTGTCAGGCATCATATTTTGGGTAACGACTCTCGACACACGTTACCGTGGCGACAGATCTAGGCCGCGTTCTCATGAGCGTGATTCACCCGGTAGGCCAATGCATGGGTTGAATAAGGAATAAAGTACTCGTTCCCGACGATAATGCAATTATATCCTGCCTGATAACAGTACTGGCGAAAATAGCACAAATACTCCATGGCTGTGTGGTCTACCACGTGCCCACGTAGGATCAGCATCAAATCGTGCTTTGGGGGAACATCCGCCAAGAACTCTCGGAGACGTGCATCAAGCTTCAAGACGTTCATGCAGCTGATCGATGAGAGATAAATTTTATAGGGATGACGCATGTGGCTCCCCGACTCACAGATCATGAGCGAAGGTTCACCCGAGATTCGACCGTCTCCGATACGAATGACGGGATCACGGAATAGTTCTTTTAGGGACTCAGTGAGATACGTGGAAAAGAAGTCCTGAGTGATTGGGCGGAAGCGCGAATCAAACGATAACGCTCTCACCACATCGTAAAAAAGAAGAACGACTTTCGTCAGAACTCCCATCAACACTCCAATGAGGAGATTTGATGTGAATAGGGTGACTATAACACACGCAAGGGCGATGACGATCTGTTCTTTCCCAACCCTCAAAATGCGGAGAACAATCGATGGATTACAGAGTTTCCAACCGACGAAAATAAGCAGAGCGGCTAAGACAGCGAGGGGAATTCGATTGATCAGTGCGCTCCCGAACCATAAGATAATTGCCGTGAATCCAGCATAGTATGTATTCGCCCATAACGTTTTCCCCCCAGCAAGCATGTTGGCTGTGCTTTTTATTCCTCCTGGAATAATCATTAACCCTCCGACCAAACCAGAGAGCAAAGTGGACACCCCCATTGCTCGCAGCGCGATATTGGGATCCGACCTACGATTGAAGGAATCAATTTTATCAATCGCACGGAGGGTGACCAAGGACTCGGTCGTGTTGATCAGAGTGAGGATGACCACCGTGACCAAGAGCGTGATCCAGAGCTCCGGATGTGTCCAGGCGGAGACAAAATCTGGGAAGCGCACGCCTTGTTGCAGAATTTCATCCGGAACCGAGATCAGATATTCCGAGGGGAACTGCAAGAACCATCCGGCGAGTCCTCCCCAAATAACGACGAGCAGTGGGGCAGGAATGGTTTTCGCCCAAAACTGCTCTTTGATCTGAGTACTATTGAAGATGAAGAGAATTACAGCAGCGACAAATCCGACGGCAAACACTTGCAGGTTGAGATTCACGATTTGATCGGGGAGCCGACCAAGCGCGCCTAGCACGTCATTCGTATAAGGAACCTGATGGCCGAGGAGAGCCGGTAGCTGCTGGATAATGACCAGGATCCCGATTGCCATCAACATGCCTTGGAGAACAGAACTTGGGAAATACATGGCAAGTCGTCCGGCATCATAGATACTCAGTAACACCTGAAGACCGCCGGAGAGACAAACGGCCACGAGCACAAGCGGGTACCCCACCTCCAAACTTCCTTGACCGAGTACATACATGCCGGCCAGCAATGCAGGCGCTAGTCCTACTGCAGGACCTGAGATCGTAATATAGGCACCACCAAGAAGGGGGAAGACAAACCCCGCGATGATGGCGGATATCAGACCCGCGACCGGAGGGGCTCCTGAGGCTATAGCAATGCCCAAGGAAAGCGGGAGCCCAAGCAGCGCGACCTGTAGACCTGCCAAGAGATCGTTCCGCCAGAACTTCAGTCCTGAGATTCCGTTTTGCGGGCTGTCTGATTTCGATGTGTGTGCTGTTTCCAATGAACCACTTCTCCCACGTTCTACTGCCCAGGCTTTCTTTACCAGAAGCCTAGTTGAAACCGCCTGCTAGAGTCTCACCTGAGGAGTTACAGTTTTTCACCTGAATAGATGCACACGACCATATTCTTATAGTCTCTCTGAAGCACATGTGATGCCATGATGATGCGTTCGAGTCTGTACATGCGCCTACTTCCGAGATTGGCTTGAGGATTCCTGATTAGCACGTAGTCCATCACATTCACGTTCGGTCTGTTGCCAATGTGGTTCTTCTCGTACTGATGAAATGTGCGGTAGTTATTGGGGCGCATCGTGCGTGGTCGCTCAAGGCCGTGCATTTTGAAATTCTACCTGCCCAAGCCTTACAAGGCATCAGTTAAAGACCGTTCCTGAGTTGTTCATGACCAGCTTGAGAACCCTGTGCATTCGACGATGGCAATTCATTCGACAAAAGGAGCGTATACGCACTCTCCACACTGTGCGATACCATGCAGAACACATAATTCTGACTCTATTAAATGTTCTTTGACGTTATTCGAAGGATAAAACCTGCTGATTCCAATATTGGAGATTTCACAAACCCGGCTCACAAACCTATCAATAGCCAACGGCTCGGTTTTTGCTCAACTCCTTTCATAGAAGATCTCCGGAGAAGGAAGCGGAAAACTGGTCGGTCATTGGAATCCTCGTGCTTACGGATCATGAAACAGGGATTCCGTCATGCTCACACTGATCAGTGGTAGCGATTCTTCTGCGGAAGGAGACGGCCATGAGAGCCTTGGCGACTCATCTAGCAACGCAATATAAGAGAAGTATTGAACGGTTCAGTGAATCGAGAGTCTTCGTAACCCTTCTCTGCCTCAGCCTAGTTATTACACTTGGCTGCGCATCGGTCCGCACGCCGATGAATCCAGGATCAACCGATTCGTTGAAGTTGGACGAAGGTTTGGTTCTCGGTCGCATCCAGCTCCTGGGAAGTAACGGTGAACAGTTTGCGTCTCCAGATCGGCCATTTCGTGGCCCATTTCATATTCAGTGGAGGCTCAAGGAAGAGTCCTTCGGGAAGGAGATCGTGATTGATGACCTCCCACGCCAAGGACCATTTGTACTGAAATTGCCGACTGGTTCCTACCAACTCACTGAGATTAGTTTCGATACAGCATTGGGTATTTGGCAAACGTCTCTCCCGGCTAGTTTTACAGTAAGCCCTCAGGGATGCACCTATCTTGGCACGTGGGAGCTGCGTATGAGGGCCGGATTTTTTGACGGTTCCGTGTCCCGTCAGGTTATCGACCAACGCAGTATGGCAGAGCGTGATGTGAAAGCTTTTGTGAATGATGGGCTCTGCCCACCGATGATCGCCCAGTTGGGACCAGCGAGGGAAAGCCCGCTAATCTTGACCTTCAGGACCCAAGGAACTGAATTGACCTCACCTCCGTGAGGCCGATAGATTTCTTGCACGATTAATCTTGGAAGTGATCCGGCTTTTGAAGAATGCGAGAAATGGAATCCTGGCCATCTCTCAATCGTATAGCGCATAAAGCTGAAATCATAACGGAATTCACACATGAAACAGTAAGGATGATTTATGGTCGCACTATTGATCGTGTTTCGTTCGTCAATGACCAATGATCTGGAAGAGGCCATGCGCGAAAGCGGTATCAGCGCGTATACTCTCATCGATAACGCCACGGGAAAAGGAGAAACAGGGAATGTGGTCGGATCGTTCTTCTACCCTGGAAGGAATTCCGTGATCATCGCTGTGCTTCAGGATGATCAGGTGGATAAAATCACCAGCGCGTTGAAAAACTTTCATGCCGAGCGCTTGAAGCATTCACAAGGACGCCCCATTCCCTTTAAGCTCTTCTCATTTCCCTGTCGAGAATTGATTTGACTCTTGCTGTAAGCACTTGTTTCTACAGATTTTATCCTTTGAGCCTCGGGACAAAGCACTGCAGGGTGCTGGAACAGCGTGAGCATGAGCTACAAGAACGTTCTTGGTCTGGGTATGAACGGGATTTGCGAGCGCTTCCATAAGACCACGTTGAACGAGCTCCATCGTGTCGCGCTCCTGAAGGAGCTGGATTGAGTGTCGTTGGTGAAGGAGGAAATCTTAACGGCGTAACCCAGGGAAGGGCTCGTTGACTGTCAGACGAAGTTTTGACTTACATACTTAGTACGAATCAGCGGCCGATGGCCTTTGTCTCATGTGCTCAACACGCTTCGCAAGTGCGGCACCCACTATGACCGTAGCCACCGCATCAAGGATACCCGCAAAATGCACATTGGTCTATCCGAGGAGCCGTGGGACATTCTCAAGCAGATGATTCAATGCGAGTAATACCGACGCCACAACTTGTTGATGCTCCCGTTTTGAGTAACGCAGTGGTACCAGGCGCCTCCGCTGCCAGCCGCTCAGTGAAAAAACCCTGCCTATCTGACTTGAGGGTGCGTCACACACCATCACAAATTCTTTTCCCTGGTCATCTTCCACAATGAGGCCTTTTATCTGGATATGACCGTGATCTTTGTTCATAGAGCTTCTCGATCGTAAGTCATGGCCTGCCGATATCTGTCGAGATGCGCGTGCATCTGTGACCGATTTCTCAAGGTTAGCTCCGTTCGATGGAATTTCACTTCTGACTTTCATCATTTCCTATTCTGTGAGCCATGAGACTTTCCACAGTGACAATGCCATCTGAGATAGGAAGAATCGGTCTCCTAATCTGACGACGAAGCATCCATGACTTGAATCGCTTACTTTTGTCTTGAGTTCTGTGGAGCACTTACTGAGCGCTCAAAGGAAATTCGATGACTAAGCCGCCCATGATGTCTCCTATCTGAAAATCCTTCTTAGAGGAGTTCGGATGACCATTATGACAGGCAACGCACGACTGGCTGACAGCCAAGTCAGGATAGATCGCATGAAAATACACTTGATCATTGATTTTGACCGTTCGAGTAACGGGCCGTTCAGGCCTGGCACCTAGAGCCTCTAGACCACTCTTATCGATTTGATCCCGTGGAGAGTTTTTTCGATTAATAGGCCACAGGCTGATCAATTGGTATCGAAGACCGGTGAATTTCGTCGAAAACATTTGGCTCGTTTCATTCACGACTTGAACCGGTAACGGAATGGTCATTTTCTGAGTGCTCCACTCACTGCCCGCCTTCGCAACTCCCTGTTCCTCCAGAAGATCGACGACATGACCTTCGTAGAAGGCTCGGTGACTTTGCACCACGGCACGGATATAGTCTGCAACCGCTTCCGGAGCAACGCTTGGCACATCAGCTGCGTGCGTCTTTGCCGGAAGGCACGAAAGCATGATCAGTGAGGCGATGGTGATGCTCGTGGTCAATTTCATAATGTCCTCTTTGGCTTTCGTGGTGCGGGCGGTCCGGACAACGTCTGTATCGAGACCGTCAATATCACACACCGCACCTTCAGAGTTGAGATAGCGATCTATCATCGCATCTGCTGTGATTACGCTTGTATTCGATGTGTATCGCCGCTTGATCATGGACCAACTGGTTTCGTCAAATCATGATACGGCTTTGATGATTCCCCCGTATTGACGTCGATTCCCCCGACTGGCTTTGGCTTGTCGAGGTTGGAATAGTCAAAAATTCCGAAGGGTTGAATCTCGTCATCAGACGGGAGTTGATTACGATTCCACCCACCGCCAAACGCGCGGACGAGTTCAACGGATGATTTCAGCAACTCCGTCTTGATTTCCACTGAGCTGATGCGAGCCTCAAGAGTGCCAAGCTGCGCATAAATCACTTCCAGACTATTCGCCAATCCACCGCGATACAGTTGCAGGGTAAGGTTTTGCGTTTTAGAATTGGCCCCAACCGCAGCTTGCTGTCGCTCCACCGCAACCGTCAGGCGATTGGTCATCGTCAAATTATTTGCCACTTCACGAAAAGCTTTCAAGACAGTCTGGCGGTAGAGGTCCTCCGTTTCCCGATAAGCCGACCAGGCTTGCTGTAGTTGGGCACGGCGGTACCCGCTTTGGAATAACGGCAGCTCAAACGCCGCGCCGTAGGACCAAAAGCTATTGGCAATTTTGATTAAGTCGAGACCTTTCTCCTCAAATCCTCCCGTGAGGCGGAATGACACTTTTGGGAAGAAGGCCGCCCGCGCAATACCGATGACCCGGTTCGCCTCGGCCATGCGTCGCTCCATCATGGCTACGTCCGGTCGTCGTTCGAGGAGGGTGGACGGAAGCGTGGTTGGAATTGCGAAATTTGCCATCCGGAGTTCGTCCACCGGCTCGATGGAAAAACTGTCCGGAGTCATATTGATGAGAACCGCGATGGCCTGCTCTGCCACCTTACGCTGGCCTTCAATGCGCGCCAATCTGGATTCCGTACCATACAGCAGCGATTCGACGCGAGCCACATCGAGAGCCGAGGCAATTTTCCCGGCGAACTGCGTCTTGACCACATTAAGCGTATCTTTGTAGAGATCGATCGATTGCTTATAAATCGCAGTCTGCGCGTCGAATCCGCGAACGATGAAATAATTCGCGGCAACTTCTGCTTGGATGCCCAGTCTCGCCAGCCCGTATTCGGCGGCACGTTCTTCTGCGCGGTAAATTTCTGCCTGGGCAGCGTTGCGGAGCGCCGACCAGAAATCAGGCTCCCATGAGGCAATCCCGCCAGGATCAACCGTGCTTGATTGAAGCGGGCTGTTCTCAGGACGAAAGAGTCGATCGAACGATTGCCGGTTGTGAGAGGCACCCATTCCTATGCCAAGGCGAGGGAAATACTCAGATCGTGTCGCCATCATAATGTCACGGGCTTGCACGAAACGTTCGGCCGCTGCATGCAGATCAGGATTGGCCACCATGGCCTGCTCGATGAGCCGATCAAGCGTCGGATCGGCATACAGTTTCCACCAATCCGGACGAAGCTCCTCATCGGACGGTTTTGCCACAACGAAGGGACTCGACCCTTGCCATGAATCAGGAACGACGTATTGCGGCGGCTCATACTTCGGTGCAAGATTGACGGCCGGAAACCAACCACAAGCAGGCAGATTCAAGATCACGAGTAGGACGACGCTGCGCCCTACCCAGGATGGGCAGGTGCGCGTCAGAGCCTGTTTATTGATATATCGAGTGCGGTAGCTTTTGGTCTTCATACGATAAATACCATTCAGCAGTTGTAGTGATCAGTGTTTCAACTCTGCAGGTTCAGACGTTTTGGCTTGTGGCGTCACAATGTCATATCCGGCCACCGGTGTGACCACCCGCACCTTGTCACCTTCGAGCAACGCGGCACTGGGATTGTTTACGATTCGATCGTTCCCAGTGAGTCCTTCAGACACTTCGATATAATTGTCATAGATCTTGGCCACTGTAATGCCTTTGAAGTGCAACCGATCATCGTCTACCACCACAGCGACTTGAGTGCCGTGCTCTTGGAACACCAGCGCACTTGTTGGGATGGTCACGACTTTGCGATCGACCGGAGCGGTCAGATGTACACTGGCGTAAGAACCTGGCCAGAGCGCTCGATCCTTATTGTCGATGGTGAAGACCGTCACCGCCGTGCGCGTGTTCACATCGAACCCTTTCGCAACAGTGAGGAACTTGAATTTAAAATGACGATTAGGGATTTGAGGCACCGTCACATCTGCCGCCATGCCCTCGGCAAGAAACGGCCCGAATGCTTCAGGCACGTTCACGAAGAGTCGTAGTTTATCGACCTCAGCTACCGTAAAGAGGTTATTTTTGCTGTCGGTTCCGCTGAGGTTCCCCTCTTTACTCACGAGATCACCTACATTGATGTTCCGCTGTGTCACCACTCCGTCGAAGGGAGCCGTGATCTTTTTGAATCCGATGAAGGCCTCAATGTTTTTGACTTTTTGTTCAGCAGCCTTGACTTTGGCAGCCGCGGCCTGCGCCTCTGCGAGCTGAACGGAGATGGCTTGCTCCGAAAGCGCTTGATGCTCCCGCATCGCTACGTAGCGTTGTGCCGTCAGTTGGGCCAGCGAGTTCATGGCACGCTCGGATTCCAGATCGGCATGAGCTTGTTTATATTCGGCATCAAGATCCGGCGTGGTGATTTCGGCGAGAACATCGCCTTTCTTCACAACGTCCCCATAGTCCTTGTGCCAGGCCTTCACATAGCCTTCGACACGCGCATAGATGGGTGCTTCATACCAACCCACGATATTTCCCGGTAATGTAATCGACTCATTCGGATCCACTACCTTAGCCATGGTGAGGGCCACTGGGGTGACAGCACTTTCCACCGCACTCTTCTGAAGGGCAGACGCTTCGTGCTGTCCCTCATTGATTCGGTAAAAGATGATCACGGCAAATCCGATGATGACGAGAATCAGAATGAGCTTCCCACCTAACTTATTCATATCAAGCATGCTCCTTTTGGAGAACTGTTCGCCGATGATAAACGATGGCATAGATGCAGGGGACGAAGAACAGGGTGAATAGTGTTGCGACGGTTAATCCTCCCATGACGGCTCGCCCTAGCGGCGCGTTCTGGGAGTTGGCCATGGCCATCGGGAGCATGCCAAAGATCATGGCGGCAGCTGTCATGAGCACCGGGCGAATACGCGCTTTCCCGGCTTCAACCGCTGCCCTGATGGCGTCACCATGAACCGCTATTCGTTCTCGTGCATAGGCAACGAGCAAAATGGAATTGGCGGTTGCCGTGCCCATTGTCATAATCGCTCCCGTCAAGGCCGGCACGGAAATATAGGTGTGGGTGATGAACAGTGACCAGGCAATGCCCGCAAACGCTCCTACCAGGGCCGTTACGATAATAAATGGGTCGAGCCAGGATTGGAAATTGACGACAATGAGGAGATAGATCAACACGATTGCAATCAGGAGACCACCTCCTAGCTCAACGAAGGCGTCGTGCATGACCTCGGCTTGGCCATGTATTTCCACCTCGGCCCCACGCGGCAGATCATCTTTCATACTTGCCGCGATACCTTTGACTTCAGCCAACACGCCGCCGAGATCCCGCCCCTCAGCTGAAATCAACACGTCGATCATGGGCAAGAGATTTCGGTGCGTCACCACACCAGGCGTACCAATCAGCGACAGTTTGGTGACATTGCCGAGCAAATGCAGCTTCGCCTCTCCACCATCTGATGCTTCGCGCTCTTCTGGGGCTACAGGAATGGTCTGGAGATCTCCGATACTCGCCAACTGTGGCTGCGGTGTATAGACATTGAGCCGATACGACTGTTGAGTCGAACGATCAAGCCAATATTTCTGATCGATCTGTTGGCTGCCGGCGGTGGCCAGGAGCATATTGAATCCAAAATCGCGTTGACTCAGATTCAAGCCGAGCGCAAATCTCCGGTCGCCTTCGACTAAGATCGTCGGCTGAAACATCGTCTGATAGATGTACACGTCGACCGCTCCAGGGATTTGTCGAAACTTCCCGGCCAATTTTTGGGCGTACTCGTAGTTGGCATAGAGGTCAGGACCGTTGATCTGCAAGTCGATCGGCGCGAGCGAGCCGAAGTTTAAAATCTTATCGCTCAAGTCAGCCGGCTGAAAGGTGAACTCTGTTCCAGGATAGCGTTCGGACAATCCTTTACGGAGCGTATTTCGAATGTCCCAGACCGGTGACTTTTCATCCTTCAGTGCGATGGTGAGATCGCAATCCTGAGTCCCGATTGTTGGCGTGGGAATAAAGGCTAGGTTATGGGCGCCGACGGGGAGGCCACAATTGCTGACGACCGTGTCAACATTACCCGGCAGCATCTCCTTGATATCGTTCGAGATGAGCGATGCGATTCTTCCCGCAGCCTCGATTCGTAGGCCAAGGGGTGCCCGCATATGCATCTGCAATAGCCCTCCCTTGATCTGGGGGAAAAACTCCTGGCCTTCAAAGGCAAACAGCACAAGAGATAGCAATGCAACCATCATGGAGATCGCAACGAATCCCACCCGATGAGCCACCGCCTGTTCAAGCAGCGCAGTATATCGATCACGGAAACGTTCGAACGCTTGTTGGAATTCATGTTGAAAGCGGGCAAATATGCCGCCCTCAGTTCCAGTTGCATGATGAATTTTCAACACATACTTCGCCATGGTCGGAACAAGCGTGTAGGTCAGGATAAAGGACGCCAGCATCGCGAAGACCACCGCCTCGGCCATGGCCGGAAATATCCAACCGGCAATACCGGTTAAATGGAACAGTGGAACCCACACGATCGTGATAGCCAGCGTCGCAACAAACGTCGGAAGGATGATCTGATTGGCGGCGTCGATGATCGCTTCCTCCAACGGCTTCCCCATAGCTAGGTGCGTGTCGATATTTTCAATCATGACGGCCGCATTATCGACAAGAATGCCGACCGCCAGCGCGAGCCCACCGAGCGTCATGATATTGATTGATTGTTCGAGAAGATGGAGACAGATCATCGAACTAAGAATGGAGAGCGGAATCGAGGTCAGCACGATGACGGTCGGACGCCAGGATCCGAGCATGAGTAAGACAATGAATCCCACCAAGGCCGCGGCAATGATCATTTCATGGACGACGTCAGCGATCGCATCCTTCACGAAGACCGAGGAGTCGCTGAGCAGACTCACTTTCACGTCAGCAGGCACCACCTCCTGAATTCGAGGGATCATTTTTCGGATCCCGTCCACGATGTCAATGGTTGAGGCCTCGCTGCTTTTCATCACGACGACAATGACCGCCTGTTTGCCGTCAACGAGCACGGAGTTGGTTTGCACCCGCCCGGCCAGTCTCACCGTGGCCACATCACGCAAATGAATGAAGGAGTTGCCCTCTCGCTTGATTGGGATGTCATCGAACTCTTCAATCTTTAATGGAGAGGCATTCGTCAGCACGAGCCAGTCGGTTTCCTTGATCTTCATGTCTCCGCCCGGCAGCACGAGATTCTGCTTCTCAATAGCTTGGTGCACATCCTCCGTGGTGAGATGACGGGCCCTCAGCTTGTCTTGATCAACGTTGATCATGACCTGCATGTCTTGCCCGCCATAGGGGTGCGGCAGAATCGCACCAGGTATCGTCACAAGCATGGGCCGAATTCGCATGACGCACAGGTTGTAGAGCTCTGCCGGTGTCTGCACGTCGGATTCAACTTGCAAGACGGCAACCGGCACTTGAGAAGGGAATAGGCGCATCACCATCGGTGCCGCAACATCGGGAGGGAGCGCTTTGACAGAAGTCTGCGAGATGCCCACGATGTCGGCCTCGCTCCCAGCGAGGTCAACTCCGTCTTGGAGAAAGATATTTATAATGGAATGTCCGAAATACGAGGTACTTACGATGGTCTTGATGCCTTCCACCGTCTGGGTCAGCATTTGCTCGAAGACCCGCGTGACCCGACCCTCGGTTTCTTGCGGCATCAAGCCATCATAGAGCCAGACTACCGAGCTGACCGGCATCTGAATATTTGGAAAGACATCCGTCGGTGCCTCGACCACCGTCATCGTCCCAAACACGAGGATGAGGATGGCCAGAACTACGAAGGTATACGGTTTTTTTAATGCAACCTGGACGAGTTTATTCATACGACAAGACCTTCAGGTGACGATGGTTGTGGTGTAGCTATCCGGTAGAGCGCTCTAGCCAAGCTTCTACATTTCTGATTGCAGGGGATCATGATTCGCGGGAAGCTGCCAGGAGTCCTGACAGGTAAAGAGCCGTCTGAGTCGTATTGGAATCTTTCGTTCATCATGTGGTTCAGATTCCCTTCCTGTTTTAGGGCATTGTGCAAAGTGTTTGCCTAGCGCCGCGCCAATCCGTCATTGCGAGCCTTCCCATGGAAATCTCTAGGTTTAGGATGGTGAAACCAACTCTGGTGTGCGCTCCGTCACAACCGCAGGTCTCAGGGGAGTAGCGTACTCAGCAGAGAAGTGAGCGATAGCGCACTGTCTTTAGTGTGCGTATCGAGGCAATGTTCGACGATGACTGACCCGAGCAACCGACTGATGATAGTGTTTGTTGGCTTGCAGGCTAGCGCCGAGCACAACACGGCCATATCATGTTTGGATTGAGCCTCTAAGAAGATCAGTGTCTGTGCAAGACCTTGCGAAGGGTGAGAGGCCTTTGGATAGCTTCATCAGAATCACCTGCCGTGATCGTCGGCTTAATATTCAAGCAGGTCTTGATGCAATGGTGCCCTAGAAACCAAGCTTGGACCTGAAGGGCACGAGAGTTGTGAGATCTACATCGGGCCAGCTGATGAAACGGAAATCACCGGCTGCCAATGGCCTCGGTAGGTATCTAATAAAGCTCAGGCAGGCGATTGATGATGCGAAGCCGCAAGTCCTCTCCAAGCTGGATCTGCACCATCTTGGTGGAGAGCTCCTTCTTGATCTGTCGAACTTCCTCCGCAGTGAATTGCAACTGTCCTCCACAGCGTTCGACGAGGTGGAAGATCAGTAGGGAAGTGAGGTGCTGTGCATCTTCATCACTGGTGTGCCGGCTCAAGTTGAGAATTTGTGGCATGGTCGTCACCAAATGTAATTTGGAGATACCACTTATGCCTGAGACCATTCGACCCGCACAATGCCTCAAAGGGAGGGGAATTCAAAGACAGGCTTGGCCTAATGTGAGGGCCCGGCATGGAGACCGAGGCCCTCAGAAGAGAAAACCGCTATGGCGTCCGAATTATCCTCTTGCCATTACTGTGACTCCAGAACAAAACGCTTATGCAGCGGTTGCGTAGGTCGCACGTTGTTATGACCTAAAAGAGTGCGGAACCGCTGGATCTGTTCCGCCGATACTTGTATAGGATCATGCATCACAGCCCAAATGACACCCTCGTGGCAGGGTGGAGTCGTATATGACCCAAAATAGCGGTAATAGGATCGGCGCTTGGGCAAGAGATCATTTGGGTTCACGAAGTGCTCATGATCATCGATGACTTCCCCGATCTTGGCCGGCGCATGCTCCAAAAACGTCTCAAAAAACGGATTGTGTTTGCCCTCTTCCATAAAAACCGCTATCACCGCTGCTTCATGCCGTTCGTTGTGGTGGACGAGATGAAGCTCCATCGGGTAGTGCCTTTGATCAACGGTGTGTTCACTCGGGTAATGGAAATGGAACTGCTCGAGCAAGTAGAGATCACCATCGAACATGATGGTGCTGTCCTTATCAAAATGGACCACCGTCTGGCCGTGCTTTGGATACCGGGATTTGACCGTTTCCGAAAGAGGCTCAAGTTCCTGTAACGTATGCCCGTTGTTGATGACATGGAACGGTGCATCCTTGTAAGAGAACTGAATGTCGTCAAGCCCAATTTTGTGACTGCGCAACAGATCAATGGGGGATTGCGACATGCCTTTATCACAGAGGGAAAACTCGGGTCCAAGGTTTCCCCACTGAAGCGGTCCATGTGCCCCTTCATATCCCCACGGGGTGGGTTCCGACTCAGCTGCATGAAGGGTCAGAACCGGCAACGTTAGCGTGAACAGAACCAGTATATTTCGCATTAAGGGTCGCATAAATAAACTTCCTCCCCAAATAGGTGATCAGAATTTCCAGTAGCTCGACGCGAAACTTTTGCCTACCGCACCCTCTGGGAATATCGGTAAGATTCACTCGCCTCCTCACTTGCCATAAGTAGCGAGCGATCAGCATCGCTATTTTCGTACAGCTGCAGTCTCCACAGAATTTGATTCCATCACAAAGCGCTTGTGCAACGGTTGAATCGGTCGGGCATTGTCGTGGCCGACGAGGGAACGGAACTTCTGGATCTGCTCGGCGGACACTTCGATAGGATCGTGCATCACCGTCCACAGAACACCCTCGTGACAGGGTGGGGTCGTGTACGATCCGAAGTAGCTGTAATAGCTACGCCGTTTCGGTAGAAGCTCAGCTGGATTGATGACATTGCTCCGGTCCTCGATGAATTCACCGGCTTTTTTAGGGGCGTGGTTCAAGAAGGTTTCAAAGAACGGATTGTGCTTACCCTCCTCCATGAAAACCGCCACCACCGCCGCTTCGTGATGTTCATTATGATGGACGAGGTGCAGTTCCATCGGATAGTGCTTGTGATCGATGGTGTGCTCACTTGGAGCATGGAAATGGAACTGTTCCAAGAGGTACAGGTCTCCATCGAGCATAATGGCGCTGTCTTTGTCAAAATGGAGTACGGTCTGACCGTGCTTCGGATACCGGGACTTGACGGTGTCTGAGATTGGTTCAAGTTCTTGTAACGTATGCCCGTTGTTGATGACATGGAACGGCGCATCTTTGTAAGAAAACTGAATGTCATCGAGCACAAGCGGGCGACTTTGCAATAAATCAACGGGAGATTGTGCCATGCCTTTATCGCAGAGATTGAATTCCGGCCCTATGCTCCCCCAATGCCACGGTCCTTGGTCACCCTCGTAGCCCCAAGGAATGGAGTGAGGCTCACCCGCGTATGAGAAATTGGCTAGTAGGGTCAACGCTGAACCAGCAAGTACCAACGAGAATATCCTCATGATGAGCCCTTCCTTAGTTTGATAACACTGCACGAGTGGTTACCGGAGAACCAAAGTGCCTCAGAAACGGAACGGAGGAGGCCTTATAATAGAGGTAACAGCGACCATATGTGGTGCTCAAAACCGATGATTGACTCCAACTCCCACGTTGGTGTTGTGATCGACTGTCTGGTGAATATTCACCCGACGATTTGCCCTCTGAACGTACAACGCCACTGCCGTGCTGTCTGTTAGCTGGTAAAGAAGGCGCCCGGTTCCCTGAAAGATGTTCTCATGTTCCCCGTTTCGCTCATCGCCACGAATTCCACTGCTCCAATTGTTTCGTTCGTAGTGAAAGTCTAGTTCCAACTCTAGATGCGGCATGAGCTCAGCATCCAGGCCGACCGCGACAAAATGATGGACGTAAGAATTGTCTTCTTCGGCCTCGAAGTCGTGCCGATGGTTTGCGAGCCCTCGTTCAAACTGATAGCCGGCAAAGAGCCTGAGATGCTCTCTAACCCGCCAAAACACATGGGGGCCGATTGTCCAAAATGTCGTATTGCGTCTGGCGAAGGCCTCGTTGTAGAGCCGCTTTCCAACTCGCCCTTGTAATCGGAACTCCCAATTCTCCGACAATCGCTGTTCGAGCCTGATGTATCCGACATGGGAGGTCACTCTCTCGCTCGCGAACACTTCCGGTTCGGCACGACTCACTTCACTATTCCCAAGGAGCTGGTCGGGAGCCGCAAAGTAGCGAAGTCGGAGTGCCGTGTTGGGAGTAAAGGCATGTAACACCTCGAGGGCGACGCTGGCTTGGCTCCATTCAGGATTCACCGCATAAATAAACCCTTGGGGCTTGATGGAGAAGACCGTGCGGCCCAAGCTCGTGGTGATCCCATTGGCAATGAGGAATCCCGGCTCAAAGACCATGTCGGACCCGAGTCCGGTCCGAGTGGAATCCAAGACGGGCTGGGAAGGATCGCCGTCAAGGCCTGATCGCCGCGTCGCCGAAAACAGGGCCACGTCATCTGTGTAGAAAATATTCCCGCTCGCCGTAACCGACCATTCGGCTAATGCCGGCGATATTTCTCCCAGCAAAACAATTACGATCAAAAACAAAACCCTCGATCGCATTCCGTGTCCTTTCCACTTCAGCTCACGAGTGCCCGTCACACCAATATGCACACGACTGAGTGACGGTTATTCATCCGATCGGCTGCGTGTGCACCGCGGCCTAGACCAGAAGCATCAATGTAAAAAACAAGACCCTTAATAACATTCCCATTCCTCTTGTAAGGCCTGAGACGCTTAGTGACCCATCACATATGCTGATGACCGATGGTGATACGCGCCGGCTGACCAGCGATGCTTCCACTGTCAGAGTTGTATGTTGAGGAAGGGTTGATGAGTCAGTCTGGAGATACACGGTACGGGCTCCTTCGTCCGGTCTGTCCAGAGTGTCTAGACCGGACTTACGAATGGCACCTCCCAGGCTCTAAGCGGTCCCTACTATGACAAAGTGGAAAACGCAGAATCAATATAAAAGGTGCTATTTCGCCCTTAACGCACAGTGCGAATTCGCTCTTTTGGATGGATTTTGTCGGCGACTAGAACGGAATCACATGAATTGTGGCGGGAATCCCAATCGACACGCGGTCGTCATTTTACTATTGCGCACCGTATGACCTGTGCGGTTTCGCTCTCTTCTTCTTTTTCCGCATGATGTCTGTGCGGCTACCCACCCGCACAAAATCAGAAAAATAGTCCCCTCATCATTCTAAATACTGAGATTCATTTGAATCGGTGCAACACGTCTGTTCATACGCAGAACTAGGCAGACACTTTGCACAAGGCACTGACCGAAGACTCACAATGGAACGTGTCATTTGAGCGATCCCAACAATCGTCATGCAGGTTGGACGTGCGAAGCAAGAACAGCCTCACCGTTCCGCTCAGCAATATAATTTAAGGAGATTCGCCATGCGTACCATCTACTTGCTTGCGATGTGTCTATGGTTGAACGCCTGCGCAACTGCTCCGCTGTTTCCTCCGGAGATTACGAACGATATCACGACCGACACCTCTGTCATCACGGCTTGGAAGAAGCAGGCGAGCTACACTTCGGGAGCGAATTTCATTTCTTCAAAAGTGCAATTAGCAGGGCGGATCACGCAAGTTATCCCGAAACCAGGCGGTGTCGTTATTCTGGCAGAAGAGCAACCAACCAATCGATATCTTGGCTATAGTCCTACGAGTAAGGGACCGGAAGAGCCATTCAGGTTTGCCATAGTCTTTACTGGGTTTCCAGACGATGACATGCTGAAGAAGGGTAATCAACTTGCGGTAGTCGGAGAGATGGACGGTTTCCGTCCAGAATCAAGCGATTCGACGCCGAGCGTAGGACTTCCCCACCTTCTTGCTCAATGTCTGCTCATCTGGAAAACCGAACGACTCGAAACCGACACATTCCCCTATGAAGGCACGATGGGATACTACCCATCGGAACGACGAACGTTCTGCCGAAAAGAGGACAGAGGGATGAACTTGTCCACGGCCAGCGATCGACGGTTTCACGTTCCACGTACAACGGGTGAATGGCAGTCGGTGGACCATGGCGCGAGTGCGCATGGACTTCCAGCAACGTCGCAAAACCAAGACATTTCATTGGGCAAGTATTAGCGGAGCAGGCCATTGATATTCTCATTGATCCTGCGTTGCCAAGCGCTGTGCTGACTCGAGAAGACCTCCTAGACCGAGAGGTGATGTGCTAACCGCTTACGTTGCGCACCTACGCAGGTACATGCCAGAGTATTCTTGTGAAGCCCAGGTGCGCACGTGCGGCATCTGTACCGTCAATGCTGGCCGGCAAGACCAGGAGATTCGTCCAACCATCTGCTTGATCGATCCGTCCTGTGTCAACAGCATGGTGCCATGCTGCCACAACCACGGTCGAGAAGCTTCTGTCCGTGCCATGAGTGATGCGCCAGGGCCGTTGCATGGCTTCGCATAAATGCTGCTCTATTCATGCTAGTCGTCTCAGGGAGAAGGCGGATGCCGTTGCCCCCTCTCCAGCCCATTTCATCATCTACTCATCATTAAAAGGAGGTCTCATGAAAGAAGTGATCGGTCTTGTCCTGTTCTCCATCCTCTTTGTTTGCCCAAGTGTTGGGGAAAGTTACTCTCTTCAATCGCCTTTTCTCTCCAACATGTTGGGCGCTCATTCTCTAGGAGTGTCAGCTCCGGATTGCCGAATACAAACCTGCTAATCGTAGCCAGAACTGGCGGCCATGCCGAGGTGAGTGCGTTCTTGCTCGTAGATGAGCGACTTACGCAAGAGAGCATGTGCCGGAGCTGCTGCTACGAACCGTACTGAGCCTCACTACGACGCGTAGCCGTCGAAAGATACCACATGCCGTGCAATAGACGTTGCATTACACAATAACCGTGAGGGTGAAAAACATATGAAGAAGCATTCGATGGGCGTTATCATTTTTGGTCTGGCGATGGTCGTACCAAGCCTTCATGCCTTGGCAGGTCATTGGGACCACTCAGACGAGAGTCAGGGATGGGACGGGACACTCTGGGCGAATATTCCCGGTGAACCGAGCGCAAACCAAGCTTCCATGCCCCTTGTCTTTGCCGAATGTGCCATTGGGTCTCATCAATCGCCGATCGTGCTCAATTTGACATCGAACCCTATTCCAATCCCGATAAACCCGAAGACTCAGAGTCCTGACAATACTCCGCCCGCCGAACCAGACCGACACGCCAATTCCTTGCACGTGCGGTACGCGCCTTCTATCAGCAGCACAGTGGGGGCTGCTATTGCGAGCGACAAGGGTAATGCCTATGTCTTTCGGAACACAGGCCATGCAGTACAAGTCTCTTTCTCAACTGGTTACCCAGGGAGACTGCTCATCGGGAAAGATGCGTATCCGCTAGTTCAGTTGCACTTTCATACCCCAAGCGAGCACATCGTCGTCACCGATACGTCTCCTGCTGCGAAACAGTACGCAGGGGAATTGCATTTCGTGCATCAGCGGGAGGACGGAAGACTTGCCGTGTTGGGTATCTTCTTAGACGATTCACAAGGCGCGACGGCAGAGAATCTTATCTTGAAAAAGATCATCGAGAATACTCCGCTAGAGCACGACGCGTACAATAAAAGTGCTGCCGGGCTTTCTCTGGATCCCTCCAAGTTGATTCCAGTGGGCAACGAACAGGTTCTGACCTATGCAGGTTCTCTAACGACACCACCCTGCAGTGAAGGGGTCAGCTGGTATGTTTTGCCTGAACCGCTGAAGGTGTCGCCCGCACAGATTCAACAACTTCAGGCATTTTTCCCAACAAACAGCCGTATCGT
Source organism: uncultured Nitrospira sp. (assembly GCA_902500705.1). GTDB lineage: Bacteria > Nitrospirota > Nitrospiria > Nitrospirales > Nitrospiraceae > Nitrospira_D. The sequence goes on along the minus strand of CABVRR010000015.1, from coordinate 15,461 downwards.
TCAGAATACTGCGGCACGCACCGTAGAAATTCACAAAGATCTGCATGTCGACCACAGCCAAGGCCACCACATTCGCTGATGATAGACCTCATGTAAGCTCTAGAGACATAGGTGCTAGAGCCGTGGTGATTGGGTGAGCACGGCGGGCAGGGGTCTTGCCCGCCGTGACCTTTCCTATCATCCAATTCTTCCGATGGAAACGCTGCAGAGAGACAACGGTTCCACCTGACCAGATTACAGGTTGATATAAAACTGCAGCAGCAACATGTGGTTGATTAGATTCGCATTACCATGGAGCGTTCGACTATTGAGCATCTGGTTTTGATAGCCGAGATCGACATTGACGTACTGATTAAAGGACTTGTTGACACCCAGAAAGAGTCGGTTTTGGTCGATTCCGGCACCTGGCCCTTTGCTGACGCCTCGTCTGGCCTCATCCAACGTATCGACCGAATTCAAGTTGATGAAGATCTCGTCATACACCACGAGTGCCCAGTCCGGAGCGACCGGGAGAGGGTATGACAACTTCAGCATCTGGCGAAACCGGAGCGCGGTACCGGCGGCATGTTCAATCCATCGCTCTTCCATCCTGGTGCGACTCATGAACTTGAAGTCTCCGAACTTTTGTGTATAGATAACCTGTTGAAAGATCCGGTTCTCTTGAAAGAACGGCGACTGCGGTGCCGTATGGGGTTGATTGAAGTTGCCGACCCACGCATAGCCTTGCCAAAGAGAGATATGCTCGGTCAGTTGATAGCCGATCGCGGGACGAAGTAACAGCTGGTCAATATTGGTGACATCGTCCGCAATACGAGGGTTCACTTCCATATAGGCGATGAACTTCGATGGAAGAGACACGGTCAGATAGACCGGAGTCCAAAGCCGGAAGTCCGATCTCGTGTTAGGTCCCAATTGCTCATATGCCTGCGCAGGCGTCACACCGATCTCGATTCCTGCTAGGCTTCCGATGAGCACCCCAATTCCCACGAACCCTGCCCAAGTCCGGTTCCACTGCTCTATTCGACTGGATCGCATAGCTTCCTCCTCAAGATAGTTACCAGGTTGAGAGATCTGTCATGGTGGTTTTCTGAGGTCGGCGAGTCAAATATCGACGTAGCCTTGTACTGCTTTTACCTCAGAAACGCCACTTAAAAATAGGAGCCCTGAAATAATTTCTCGAGGAAAGAAGGAATCCAGAGAATAGACGTCCGTCAACGATTGAAACCGTGGCCACATTGCGATGATCACAGGATTGTGCTAGCTACTGCATCATGCTGTACATTACCTCGTCTGTTTCCATCCCGGACCACGAGATCAATCTGCACGCCATGCGGTCACAAGGTGCAGGGGGACAGAACGTCAACAAAGTCTCAACCGCCGTCCACCTGCGCTTTAATATCCTGACATCCTCTTTGCCGCAGTTCTATAAAGATGCCCTATTGAGCTTGCACGATCAGCGTATCTCAGCGGATGGAGTACTCACGATCAAGGCTCAGCAATATCGCACACAGGAACGCAACCGTGAGGACGCACTGGATCGCTTACGGGCGCTCATTCTTCGCGCAGCGACCCCACGTAAGAAACGAAAAGCGACTGCACCGACCCGAGGTTCTCATAACCGACGGATTGAGCGGAAGAAGCGACAGGGACGCTTAAAAGCGCTTCGGAGAACCGTTGAGTGACAAGCGCGGACAGGATGGGCAGACGATCATTGTCTGTGTGAAGATGAGGCTCAGGAACGATCTTCCTTCGTCGTTTTAGCTGCGTTGGATCGGGCTTGCTGCAGCACTGCTTCCGCTTCAGGGATGAATTCAATCCGGTTATGCTTTTTGGCAATGGCCAGCGCATCCGAGGCCAGCAGCGCGGCTTCCTCGTGCCGACCGTGTTGACATCGCACTCTCGCGAGCGCGAGCCTGGCATTGACCGCTCTGGGAGCTTTCGAGACCACCTCTTGTAAGATTTGCTCCCCTTTTTCTGAATCGCCCCCCAGGATACCGGGTAGTTTCACCAGCAATGTGCCTTTCGCCGAGAGCGCGTCGATGTGAACCGGATCAATTTCGAGAGCCCGATCAAGTTCGTTCATCATACGGCGGAGTCCGAAGAGCGAGGTAAACGATTCTCCGTCGATGCGGAGCAGCTCTCCCAAATTACAGAACAGCGAAAAGTGTGTATCGGCATTTCCTTCATCTGCTGCCACCGCACGCTCACCCAAGGTCTGCCCCTGTTGAAAATGAGCGAGGCGTGTTGCACGGTCCGGAGCCAGTCTCCCCTGATGACATTCTTCAAGAGCCTGTTTAGCAAGGCGCTCGCCTGCCTCCTGTGCCAAAGACGGCATCGACAGGAAGAATAGGCTGAGTCCCAAGATACCTCTCAGTACGAGAGCTCTCACCTGTCTCATTTCTTTATCCAACAGAGGAATTTTGTTACCCGATATCAGTACCTAGGCTCATAGCAATTCCGGTGTCCGCTGACTCTCTGTGGAGATACGTCTGCAACGGATTGATCCCTTACTCTCATCTTCGTAGAGTCTATGTTATCCGATGAATACCGGCGACTGTTGCGTAAATTAGTATCCGTGTGCGAACTGAGTAATACGAGATATTATTATCAAAGGGTCTGGATTCGACGTTTCTCTTCGCTTGCCGAAAGGTCAGGAATTAGTCTGTTCACCAGGCGCCATCATCCCTAAAATATTGAATCCCCCATCAACATAGATGATTTCGCCGGTAATCCCCCGTCCTAACGAACTCACCAGAAATAGCGCGGTATCACCGACTTCCCCTTGCTCAGTGGGACGACGGAGCGGGGCGAATTCCTTGTGCAGATCGACCATCTTGGTGATCCCGGAAACTCCTCGTGCGGCCAGAGTTTTGATCGGTCCTGCGGAAATGGCATTCACACGAATATTCGATGGACCAAGGTCGTAGGCTAAATAGCGCACTGTGGCTTCAAGCGCGGCTTTAGCGACACCCATCACATTGTAATGAGGCACGACACGCTCGCTTCCAAGGTACGAGAGCGTGACAATGGACCCTCCAGCGGTCATCAGCGGCAAGGCAGCCCTGGTGACGGCCACAAGGGAATAGGCACTGATGTCGAGTGCCATGGAAAACCCTTGTCGAGAGGTATTCACAAATTGTCCGCTCAGCTCTTCCCGCGGAGCAAACGCGAGGGAATGAACGAGAAAATCGATTTGGCCGACTTCCTTCTGAACCTGCTGCATGAGCGATGTAATCTCGCCGTCGTTGCTGACATCGCAGGGAAATGCCTTCGCCCCTGGTAAGGTGGCGGCAAGTTCCTCCACATTTTCCTTCAGACGCTCGTTCTGATAATTGAAGAGGAGCTGGGCTCCCTGGCCGGCCGTCGATTGTGCAATGGCCCAGGCAATGCTGTGCTTGTTGGCCACGCCAACGATGAGGCCTTTTTTCCCCTTGAGTAACATACAGACTGTTCTCCTTCGTTAGAGATCGCGAGCATTCGTTGCCATGCACGACATCGATCACCACTCGTCACTCACGCCGTCGGCGTGATGCAGAACACGATCGTGCACCATATGACTGTGTCATAATCTGAAACCTGTGGGAACCGTCGGGCCTGGAAGATACCACGATTTCACCTGACTGTGAATCGAGGCAAGGCTGCATATGGACCATCGAGGCAGGCCGCCTACGCTTTCATACCCGACCGGATCAACTATCGATTCGTGATGCTTCCGATGTAGACAGCTTGCAATCCGACGATTGTTTTCCCGTCTCGAATTGTCCCATCTTGAATCTGTCTGATCGCGTGCTCGAGCGGCATTTCGATGACTTCCAGCACCTCGTCTCGATCCAGATGCTGTCGACCCTTCGTGAGACCGGTGGCCTTGTACACATGGATGACTTCGTCTGCAAATCCTGGAGCCGTAAAGATGCTCGAGAGCAGCTGAAAGGAAGAGGCTCGATAGCCGACCTCTTCCTCGAGTTCCCGGGCAGCACAGTGCAATGGATCTTCGCCAGGATCCAGTTTCCCCGCGGGAATTTCATAGATGAATCCGCCGGCTGCATGCCGAAACTGCTTGATCAAGACCACCGTTCCATCCTCTTTCATCGGAACAACCGCAGCTGCTCCTGGGTGGCGAATGGTCTCAAGATCAACCGTCAATCCGTTCGGTAACCGAACGGTGTCGACGTTCAACGTAATGACTCGTCCGCTATAGATGTTTCGTGTCATGAGAACAGATACCTGATTGCAAATGGCTTCATGCACCTACGCACGTCGCGTCCGATTTTTTCGTTTCTGCGACTCTCTCCCTGCCGTCAGCTCTTGGGTTTCTTATAGAACGGTGGCTTGACGATCTTTGCGGGAACGAGTTTTCCTCGGATATCGATCGTGATAGGTGTGTTTGGTTCTGCATGGGTCGAAGACACATAGCCCAGGCCGATCCCCTTCTGGAGATGAGGAGACAGATTTCCGCTCGTCACTTCTCCGATCAGATTGAATGGCGGATCGGCCGAGAATATTTTGAAACCATGGCGAGGCACGGCTTTTTCAAGCAGTTCAAATCCTACGAGTCGACGCGCGACACCCTGTGACTGTTGTGCCAGCAACGACCGTCGCCCGACAAATTCGCACTTGTCGAAACTCACAATCCAGCCAGCCCCTGCTTCGAGCGGGCTGATCGCTTCGTTGATATCGTTTCCGTACAGCAGATATCCCATATCTAATCGGAGCAAGTCCCGTGCGCCTAATCCTGCCGGCTTGAGACCATGCTGCTGTCCAGCCTCCCGTAGTCGCTCCCAGATAGACGTGGACGATGTCACAGCGCAATAGAGTTCATATCCCAGCTCACCCGTATACCCGGTACGCGCAATGAGCGTCGATCCACCGAATACCGCTGACTCCATGCAGTGCCTTACGTTGAGTGAGCCGACCTCAGAGACTCCGGCGTCGATCAAGATGTCACGAGCAGCGGGACCTTGAACGGCAATCTGCGCCAGTTCGTGTGAACGATCCTTGACGGTGCAACCTTGGACATGGGTCACTTTTTCATGCAACCACGCAACGACTTTTTCCCGGTTCGAAGCATTGACGCAGACGAGAAACTGATAGGGTTTGACGTGATAGATGAAGATGTCGTCCTTAATGCCGCCATCAGGATTACAGATCATCGAGTACTGCGACCGGCCTACGGACACTTTCGAGACATCGTTCGTCGTCACATATTGGAGAAAACCGACGGACCCGGGGCCGGTCACACTGATCCGTCCCATATGGCTCACGTCAAAGAGACCGGCTTTGCTGCGAACCGCGTGATACTCATCGACTACACCGCTGTACTGGATGGGCATTTCCCATCCAGCGAAATCGACCAGCTTTGCGTCGGCGGCGCGATGTTGAGCAATGAGGGGGGTCTGCTGCACGATATGTCAGCGAATCCCGAGAAGCTCGACGTCAAAAATCAGTGTGGCATTGGGTGGGATAACACCACCAGCCCCACGCGAACCATAGCCCAAATCGGATGGGATAGTGAGCTTGCGCTTGCCGCCTACTTTCATCCCTTGCACGCCTTCATCCCAACCCTTAATGACCCGCCCGGCCCCGAGAGGAAACGAGAAAGGCTCCCCCCGATCAACGGAGCTATCGAATTTTTTGCCGTTCTCCAACCACCCCGTATAGTGGACACTCACTGTTTTCCCTGCCACCGCCACGTCTCCGGTGCCGACCGCTTGATCGACATATTTCAGCCCAGAGGGCATTGTGATGTCCTGCTTATTCTCAGTCATGGGACCTCCTAATCCTATTGTTGATGTCAGAATCACCATCATTACGACAGATGAAATGTATAGTGATTTCATACGATCTTCTCCTCTCATTGTATGGCATGGTCAGGACGACTTGGTCAACCTGAACGGACTAGCGATCCCGTTCGGCAAAGAGGGCGATGCTGGCTGTGTACCCATGTAAAAAATTTCTGTGGCCGACCGGGCCGATCTCTCCTTGTGCGAAAAACCCCGCGAGCGGAATTGAGCCCAGACGATCGGTGGTCGCAGCTGCATCATGATTCGGTCGCCCGAAGAGTCCTTGACCACGGCCACAACAGCTGAACATGAGTGCGCCGAGCGGAGGGTGCCGATGACGGATCCGATCTGTTGTCAACAGAGCGTTCAAATCTTCCGTTGCGGATTCCGCGTCGCGCAGGTGGAACTGCACCGTCTGACCTTCCTGAACCACATCGCCGATTGCGACTGCTCCCGTGGTACGATCAGCTCCGAGGAGGTTGCGAATAAGAAAATCTCCTCGCTCAAACCGGTTTCGGTGTTCATCGATAACGATGCCGAGATGCAACGCCCGATGTGCGCGTTGTCGGTCTTCCCCCGTCAGTGATTCGTAGACGGCTTCCAGTCGTTCCAACGCCGGCACACCTCCGAGTTCATGAATCAGATTGCGTTCGGCCTTGGTCACGACAAACCGCTCACCGATCAGACGGCACCCTTGCGAGATGACCGGCCGAATGTCGATGGCTCCCGAAAGATGGACGCCCACGAGTCCATCCTCAAGCACTTGGTCGTTGAGCACCAGCCGATTCATACCGGGCTCTTGTCCACCACCGGCTAATCCTCCGATAGCCTTGGCTCCAGGATACCGCTCTTCCAGAAGTCCGAGAATATCTTGAACCGGCGTGGTGAAGGGATCGGCAAGCAGAAGAAATGAACCGTCTTCGACTCCAGGTTCAGGCCATCCCGCGAGCGTGAATTGATCCTGCGTCGGAGAAAAGGATGAGCGCAGCGGGTGCACGTTCACGTCGGGAAGTGCGGCAGCCCAGACGGTGATCGCCGGGACGGTTTCTAATTCCTCTGCCCCGGCAATGACGCCTTCTCCGCTGCAACCGATCAGCAGGATCGGTTGCAGCGTTTCTGTCAGCACCTGCGCGAGGACATCAGCCGTGGCTACGTGATGAGCCGAAAAGAAGACGCAGACGAGGTCAATTGGATCAGCACCCAGTTGCGCTCGAATGTCGTCGGCTACAGTCAGTGCCGCAGATTCCGTTGCAGCTGTTTTCGAGAGAGCCACTGCAAATCGCACTGCCGTGCCTCGTGTTGAGGAAAAGCGGATGAGCCCGACATGACTACAGAGGGACCAGCCCTGAGCGCGTCGAGAGTCAGACCCCCGGATCCATCCGTTGGGATCGAGTCTGCGCGAGCTTTTTATAATATCGCCACAGATACGAATGGTAGTCGTCGACTTGCGCCAGAAGGTAATGCAGCTCTGTCGGATCTTCAGTTTCCAAGGCGTGCGTCATTCGTGCTTTGAGGAACTCGGCAAAGGCTTCGGTCTTTTGCACCGCCGTCATGAGCTGCAACCCCCCACCGATTTGATAGTCGCCCATGCCGTCCCTCCTGGTTAACGATCCGCAGAATAGCGAGTGAGTCGTCACATTTGCAAGCATCACTCATCTTGCACCGCGTGGTGAAATGCTCCGTTGTCAGTTGTGTCGCGCCTTGGACAGAAGTGTCGTGAGGCGGGTGAGATCGATCGCGTCGATACGGCGGTCGTCGCGGCCGACAACCGTGGTGGCCATCGTCAGTGCGTTGAGGATTGCTTCTTCGGTGGCCTCGACCGTGGCTGAGATCACCGGATTCAGATGGGTGTCGGCAAGATGAATCAAACTGTAGGTCGATTCTTTTGGATAGTGCGGGATGACATTCGCCGTAGAGAACGCCAGCATGAAATCACCGCTGCTGTGCCGTGCCGTCGAACCGGTGCGGGCCAGACCGAGCGCGGCGCGCTTGGCCAGCCGCGTGAGTTGCCGACTGTCGAGCGGGGCATCGGTGGCGACGACGATGATGATGGAGCCTTCGCTCTGTCCTGGTAAGAGCGCCCCCGACATCTGTGCTGGTGGATCGTACAATTTTCCGACCGACACGCCGGCGACGACCAACTCCGGTCTTCGGCCATGGTTTGCGTTTACGAGCACGCCGACGGTATAGCCGCCTTCTTCCACCGGTAACCTTCTCGACGCAGTTCCGATTCCCCCTTTGAATCCATAGGACACCATGCCGGTACCGGCACCGACCGTGCCTTCCGTCACCGGACCACCGACGGCCCCGTCGAGTGCCGTGACGACGTCTTGTTCCGACACATGTCGCCCTTGTATATCGTTCAGCCGTCCGTCGTCGCATTCGGCAACGACCGGTGTCAGCGTATCGTCTTCGATACCGATGGCCGGATATTGCTTGATCATCCAGCTCATCACGCCGTTTGCGACACGTGGGATGTTCAGCGTGTTCGTGAGTGCAATGGGGTATTCGAGAAAGCCTGACTCTGCAACCCACGAGAGGCCGGTCATCTCCCCGGTCCCGTTCAGCACGAAGGATCCGGCGGACACTTTTTTATGCCAGACATCGTCACGAGGAATGACAACCGTCACACCAGTACGTACCGGCCCCTCACCAGGCTTGAGAAGACCTTCTCCCTGTATGAGCGTCTGGTGGCCGACTTTCACTCCTTCGACATCAGTAATGGCGTTGAAGGGGCCCGTCTGATACCGACCGATGACGATGCCCAACTCCCTCAGGCGCTTGCGTGCTTGTTCAGGCTCGGCGGCGGCTATGGAAAGACACCCTGTGATCGGAGCGACAATGGACGACAAGATGAGCAGCAACGCTAATCTTCTTCTCGTGGCAGGCAAGGAAGACGCCGCTCTAAACCTCATGTGTGCTGCCATAATGTGGAATCCGTACATCGATTGCCGGATGTTCTGTTTGAATTGCAGTACCCAGCGAAAGGGCCTGCTTTTCTTCGCCATGCACCACGAAGATGATGCTGGGGCGCGGATTGATCGCCCGCACATAGGCCAGCAGGTCATGGCGATCGGCGTGGGCGGACAGGCCATTGAGCTTGACGATTTGTGCGCGGCGTGGTGTCGGCACGCCGAAGATCGGCACCACATCCCACCCTTCCACGAGCTTGCGTCCGAGCGTATGTTCGGCTTGAAAGCCGACAAACACGATGACGTTCGCCTCATCCTGAATGGCGTGCTTGAGATGGTGGATGACCCGACCGCCTTCGCACATACCGGATGAAGAAATAATCACACAAGGACCACGCATGGCGTTGAGCCGCTTACTGTCCTCCTGCGACGAAATGAAGTGAATGTACCGGGATCCAAAAACATCGCGGTCGGACGAGAAGGTTTTGAGCGTCTCCTCATCGTAACACTCAGGATGTCGCTTAAATACGTCTGTGGCTTTCAGGGCCAGCGGCGAGTCGATATAAATCGGAACCGGGTCCACGCGGCCTTCACCGACCAACTCCTTAATCCGCATGACTAATTCCTGCGTTCTTCCCACTGCAAAGGCCGGCACGATGATCTTACTTTTGTGGATCCGTGCATGGTTTAAAAGATCCTGAGCCTTTTGTTTCATTTCCTCGCCGACCTGCTCGTGCAGTCGATCGCCGTACGTTGATTCGAGAATCAAGACGTCGCAAGAGGGCGGTGGTTCGGGATCACGCAGAATCGGCATATGGGATCGACCCAAGTCGCCGCTGAATAGAACCGTCGTGCTGTTCCCACGCCCCGTATATTTCACGCGAACGGCGGCGGATCCCAAGATATGTCCGGCGTCGTGAAACGAGGCCGTGACACGGGGCGCGATTTTTAATTGATCTCCATATCGACTGCCTTCAAAACGTCTGATGGTCTTTTTAACGTCGTTGCCGTCGTAAATCGGCTGGATGCATGTCTTCCCTCGTCTTTTTTCTTGCTTATTGACGTACCGACAGTCGTTTTCTTGTACCCGTGCCGAATCCTCAAGCATAATGCCTGCGAGGTCAGCGGATGCCCTGGTAAGATAGACCTTCCCTGAAAAACCCTGCTTGGGCAAGACCGGTAGGGCTCCTGAATGGTCGATATGGGCATGTGAGAGCAGGACCGCTCCCACGGACTTTGGCTCAAAGCCGAAGTCTCGGTTTCGTCGAACTGTTTCTTCACGTCGCCCCTGAAACATTCCACAGTCGAACAAGAATCGAAACCCCGGTACTTCTACCAAATGTCGGCTTCCGGTGACTGAACGAGCGGCGCCGTAGAATGAGAGTTTCATGGTGAGGTGACTCCATTGTGGCGTGCGATTAAGTCCCAGGCTTGCTGAGCCGTTTCAGCATAATGGAACAGCTCAAGGTCCTGTTGTGCGATCAGTCCGTACTCGACAAGCAGCTGCCAATTGATCAACCGTTCCCAAAAGTCCCGCCCGACCAATACGACGAGGACTTTGTCGGTCTTGCCCGTTTGCAGGAGGGTCAGCGTTTCGAACAATTCGTCCAGGGTGCCGAATCCCCCCGGGAAGGCGACGAGCGCCTTGGCCCGGATGAGAAAATGCATTTTCCTGATCGCAAAGTAGCGAAACTGAAAACTGAGTTTCGGCGTGATGTAGCAGTTCGGGTGTTGTTCATGCGGCAAAGTAATGTTGAGACCGATTGATTTGGCGTTCACATCAGCCGCCCCTCGGTTGGCCGCTTCCATGATGCCTGGACCGCCACCGGTCACAATCACGTAGTCACAAAGGCCGTTGATCTGACAGGTCGATGAGACCAATCGGCTGAATTCTCTCGCCACGTCGTAATACGCAGCGAGCTCGAGCTTCCGTCTGGCAATGGCGACTTGCTGCTGGCGAGCCGGATCACCCGGAGCACGAGCGGCTTCTGCTTCCGCCTTGTGCAACGCCTGCTTTGCCACATCCGGCTCGTGAAGCCGCGCACTGCCGAAGACCACAATAGTGGACCTGATATGTTCTTCTTGTTGAATGAGCTCTGGCTTCAGCAGCTCGAGTCCGATTCGAATGGGACGCAGCTCATCCCGCTGAAGAAATTCGGCATCCTGATCGGCCGGAATATAGGAAGAAGAGACGACGTCCGCGCGAAGGTCTGTGTCGCGATCAGAGGAATCTGGTTCCATGGATCGTCATTATATCCATACTCATACCATGCGGCAATTGAACCAGATGAGCTCAGTCTTTAAACGGCCACACCATGAATTCGGACGAGCGTGAATGGAACGCAAACGCATGATCACGAACACGCCAGTGCTGGTCATAGGTTACCTGGAAGACATCCCGACCTATTCCACCACCTCCCAAATCGAGGTCAGGTGAAAAGAAGGGGATGAGAAAGCGAAATCCCCATCCGTAATTCGCTTTGAAATATTTTCCATCTGCAAAATAGTAACGCGTTACGATTCCACCTTGTGAGGTGAGAATCTCGTTTGGCGCACCCAGTCTCTCAGCGACCGCCGTGATATCAGTCTTGCCGGGTACGATGAAGACCACATCTCCGCTAGAAATAGGTTGATTCAGCGTCACTCGTCGCCATATTAGAGGTCCTTGAGAACATCCGTCCAAGGACACAAACGTCAGTGCTAAGATCAGATAAATAGACACATTTCGCAGCATCGTCATAGCAGCATAAGAAATCAGTTGAAGGGCCAGTCGAAGGGCCAAAACTGAAACTCTAAGGGACCTTTTCGTTTTCCAGAGACGACTTCTTCTACTATTCCGGCTCCATTAAAGATGACATACGTATCATCACTTTTGATGTTGGTGCGAGAAAAAATGAACACGGATCCAGATTTCACATCGTAGTGGTAGTAATGAAATATTTCTCGATCATTCGCACCAATAATACGGTCTGGTGCGCCTAAGACTGCAGCGACATCTGCCCTCGTGCTGACGCCTTTTTGGATCGAAGTCACATCACCTTGTCCGAGTTCTTCCCCATAGTTTCCTCGAATAAAGGCGCATCCTTGAGATAATACAGCGACCATCGAGAGACCAAGCAAACAGCAAACGAGTTGTTTCATAGGAACTCCTTATCTATATCTATGGCGTGGACGTGTCATGTCCAAGGACGAAATCTTGTTCGAATACCGTATAGACCGACGGAGTCAGTCCTACGCGTTGGTAGACACCTTGGGCGTTATGATTGTCTCGTTCGACATATAATCGAATTCCGCAGACTCGCGAGTCCGCTTTGGCTTTTACAACGATATGATTATACATGGTTCGAAACACCCCTAATCCTCGCCGGTCAGGTGCGACATAGACGCTCTGAATCCACCAAAAGACGCCATTCCGCCAGTCGCTCCACTCATATGTAATCATAAGCTGGCCGATTGGTTCGGGGCTCCGGTCCTCTGATAATTCGGCGACGATATAGAACCCATGCTCGGAACTGCCTAAGCACGCAAGGACCCCTTTACGCAGTGTGGCAAGATCGAGTCGGCGGCTCTCTGTTTCGAGTGCCATCGCTTTATTGAACTCGATGATGGTGTCCGCGTCGTCCCAGACGGCCGGTCTGATAGTGATGCTCTCAGGCCTCATGTCTTATGAAGGAAGCGATGGCGATGTGCCAAGCCATCCATGTGGAGGCTTGTAGAAGCCGGCTGAAAACTCCATTTTCATAGCCTCTTCGACCGGAAGATTGATCGGCCGCAGCGCATGTTCCGGGATGAAGGCAAGAAACCCAGTGAAAGGGTGAATCGCTGTCGGAATGAACACCATGAAAAGCGTATGGGAAGGTTCAACTTGTACCGACGGAGGCGCGGCCCCCATGATAAATCCCAATGCCCAACATCCATCGCGGGGAAACGGAAACGCAACGACCTTGCTGCGTCCAAAGCGAGAACGAAAGTTCAGGATGTCTGTCATGCCTTTCAGCGTAAGATAAATACTTTGTACCAAAGGGATTTGCTCTATCCGACGTTCGATGCGTTCAAAGAGGTTTTGTCCGATCACATGATCGGCAATCAGACCGACAAGAATCAGAAGGGTGACTAGTAGGAGCAAGCCAAGGCCAGGAGTAGGATCCAGCATATATCGACCGACTAGCCCGTCCAATGTTGAAAAAAGAGTGGACAGGATCAAGAATGTAACCCATGCCGGAACCAAAACAATCAGACCGGTCATGCAAGTTTTCCAGAATGCTTTGATCATCCGAGATATTCCCGTGAAAACGCATTCAGTGTAGCAGAAATGCCGTGGGATGGGGCATTCATATCCAGCTTGCGCTTGGGGCGCTTAATTGATTATTCTATTTGCGTGTGACACAGTTGGAGATCAATGGTCATGAGTATCGATAAAGAACTGTTAGCGATTCTTTGTTGCCCCGAAACGAAGCAGGCGGTGAGTTTGGCTGAGCTCCCTATGATTCAAAAATTGAATGCGGCGATTGCTCGTGGCGAGCTGATGAATTCTGGAAAACGACCTGTGTCTGTTGAGCTCGATGGTGGCCTGATACGTGCTGATCGGAAGATTCTTTATCCTATCCGGGAAAATATTCCGGTCATGCTCATTGAAGAAGGTATTCCTCTCGATTGAATTTATTAATCACGTGGGCGCTCTACGTTCTCCGCCGTTGAAATATTATCAGCGGTTTCTAACCAGAGTATCTCCTTGAGTTTGCTCTGTCCTTTGCACCACATCTCGTAGCCTTGATTTTTACAGCCATCGTTTCATTTCACTCTGTTCTGAGGAAGCCTGTAATGACACCTCCACGCCTTCTCCATGTCAACAACTCAGCATTCGAATAGAAGCGATCAAATCGCATCATGAAGGACTTTCACCTGAGTGCTGTACGGTGAGGGACGATGTGAGCAAGACAGGCCACAGTCTTGAACTCTGTCGGGATGGAACCTGGCGTATTCAGGTTATGGAGCGACGATATGAACGGTCTTGGTGGGGTTGTCGGTCTTTGATCCCGTCGACGTCCCACAATGAGCACAGAGGTATTCGTAAAGATTTCCAGTAGGTAATACGAGCAAGAGCCGCTCTCTCGTGGGTGTAGCAACGCGGCATCGAGGGCAGAATAGGAGTGATGCGTTGAGCGAGCCAAATTGCTCTTGTGGAGTTTCGGTGGAGGGACGTGGTCGATTTCGGGGTGTCCTGTGAGTTCCTTGCATCCATGGAGCACTTGGCCTGCGCGAAGGGGGAAGCATGATTTAATAGTCGTGAGAACTTGAAGTTGAGGTCAAGGGTTGTTTGATTTTGCCAACTCTTACACTCATATACTACAGGCTATTTTGGGGCGACCTTGCCTTATGCAGGAATGCATCCTTCAAGGATCTGTAGCAAGTGATTCGGGAACCGCCTGGAAAGCTCAACCATCTGCCACCAGAGATGATGATTCACGTTGACCAGGCAGACGTGGTGATGAAAATGGAACCACACCCTCTTGGCGCAAGGAGAAGCGGGTACCCCATATTAATAAAGACCGTTACTTATACCGTAGTTTTTGCGGATTCGATCTCTGTGGCCGTGATGAGACTAGAGAGATAATCAGCAACAAAATTAAGGGCTTCCTCCCGTCCGTCTGCGCGGCGTCCTTTCTCTCTTCGCTGCACAGAAAGCTCATGCTCTAAATCGGACTTGACCTCTCCCAAGATGCGCTGGAGCGACGACGGTGTAAGGTTGGTATCCATGTCTTCCAGTTCCTGGCAGCGATCGAGAACCCAGTTGAGGCCTTCAATACGCCCGGCGTAATGTTCCTGCTCAGCGGTATCGATTCGTGCCATCGCGGTGGCGAAGGTCTGTGCTTCATAAATCAAATTATAGAAACTGGTAACGGCCCTTTGTAACGATGGATTCATGATACTCCTTCTCCTTTGGATGAAGCATAATTATACATGAGATTGGAGTCCCGACAAGGAGTATTTTTTGTTGTGACTTTTATGTGAAGAGGAGGGAGTGAAACTCGTTCATAAATCCATAGTACAGAGACGCAAAATCTTTCAAACAGTCCGGACTGGTTTCCTTCAAGCGTTTAAAGAAGAAGACCTGTGTGCGTGGATCAAGTTGCTCCAAGAGTTGGCTCAACTGAGCCATAGAATAGCTGCCTGAGGGAACGCTAAGAATGTAATGGACAAGGCGCTCGACAAATTGCTGGGCGACATATTCGCTATCTAGATAGCCATCTGGAAGTTTACCCGAAGCGAGAAACTCCTCAAAGGGAATAGCCTGTGCAGCAAAGGGGACTGATTGCTGCTGATGTGATGTCACGCCGGAAGTACTCCCCAATGGCATACAAAAGACTGCCTAAACACTTTCTTAAAACTGTACTGGACGCTGTGTATCTCGTCAAGTGCGCAGAAGATTCAGAGATGGGGAGCCAAAAGGCTGATGAAGCTGGATACATCGGCTCTAGCATTTTCTGAAATGCGCACGTATGCCGACTAGAGATACCGAGGGAAGGACTTTGAATTTGAGAGAAAGGCCCTCTCTAGCCATACTACGGCAGAGGCCTATCTATTGGGAGTTCAATGAAGTTGATCTGTTCGCCAAAGCTGGAAGCTGAATTTCCCTGAGTACAAGAGGCGGAGCCCATATGGGCTCCGCCCTATTCTCCTGATCCGAATGAATCAGTGTTTTACAGCCAGGTAACGCGTTCGGCGGGCCGGATGTAGATCGGCTCTTCCACCTGAATGCGCGCGACTT
>CABVRR010000014.1 GCA_902500705.1 uncultured Nitrospira sp. | reverse complement strand
GCGCCAGGGATAAAATAAAAATAAGGTATGGGCGACCGATGGCCTATTTTCCCTCGAAGGTAGGTTCTACTCGCTGCCGGCTTTCCCAATAGTAGTTCCCTGAGGTCTGTTACTACAGTAGGCTTCCCATGAGGAGTGTGGTGTAGGCTAAGTAAAGAGGTATCTACGTCGGTTGCATCTACGGAATCAAATCCATCCATAAGAAATAGGTCCGGTTCCGCCAGGCCTAACCGATGCCCCTCACTTAAACTCTTTGCTAAATTTAGGGCCATGTCATTTGAGGATGCATAGATAGTTACTCGATCAGCGGACTTGGATATTCCCTTGGCTAGGTCCCAGAAGGTGGCGGTATCAAAGTCTGGCGCAATAAGCACCAGCTCTCGAAATCGTTTAATGCTCGCGGGTATTCTGAGCTCATCAATGGCGTAAATAAGCCCCCGATTCCCAAGGCTGTGAGCAATCAAATGCAAGGTGTCAATGTGAGCTGCATTTGACACAAGTTCAATAAACGTTTTCAAGGGGCCCCTGCTCCGATCGATCGACGTCTGATCAGCTTGGTATTGCCTGATGTTAAGGTGTGCTGGCCAACTGAAGATAATCGGAGCACCTTTGAACTTTAGATCGTAGGCCATCTGGCCGGCTCGCAGGCAAGCATCTTGAAAAGTGTTACCAATCCCATGAATGTAGACAAAAGCCTCTTTCTGACGAGATTGCTGTAACCGATCAGAAAATTCCTGTGCACTCATTTCTGTTACCGAAAACATAGTCATATGTTTCTTAGGATCTTCAGCCCATTCTTCAAATTCTGGAGCGTGCCATGGCAGATGAGAGGGTACGAAAGGCCTCTCAATACTCCCTATGGCATGCCTGTCAGGTATGCTGACCGAGCAAATCCCATAGGCCAAGGGGCCGGTTTGGTCAGTAAATGCGAGAGAGGGGTGTTTCTCCGAGCTCTTGCTTGACCTTTGGCGGTTTGTTCCATAATAGACATTAACCTTCCTCGGAATAGGACTGGCAGTAACTGAAATCAGTGAAGAAACAAGGTGAAGGCTTTCCATCCGTTCCACGGAGGGGATAGGGGGATCAGCGGATTTACCGGCCGCGGAGGTTGTATCCGGCAATGCGCCTAATATTGGCGCTATCGTATATTTACCAATTTTATCTGTAACGAAGGCTGCTAAAAGTCCGAAATATCCATCAACCGTCGCGTAAAACCACCCGTAGTCAGCAATCGCAGGATTTCCTGGATGTACGCAGAAATCTTGCTCAATCATCAACAGGGTTTCACGATCTTTGACCCCTAAGTCGTTCATTGACATCCTATCCGGGCGCAAAGAGAGCTTCCGCTCATACCCCAGAAGCTTCGTGATTGCTGATAGACTCGCTTCACTCCTTTCCGGGGTCTGGATTCCCTCCGGGAGAGATTTGCACACGCCACTAAATAGTGAATACCCTTTTTGCCAATCACCAGGTTGAGGGATCAGACCTTTACAGCCAGTGGTGATCGTAACTACCATCACACAGATAATCACCCGCGTGAAGTAGTACCACCACCGCACGAATAGAATTTGGCTGTACTTTGAATTGATCATCTGATTTTCTCCCAAGTGAGGTATCAACATAAAATGGCGGGATTGTACGAGAAAGGACTTAGGAGCTCAAGCAAGGGATACTGGTCCCTGCTAGAACAAGAGGTGCCTGAACTGAGTAAACTACGTCTGATGCATCAGGGAGGAAGCAGCCACGAAGCGATAGAAGTGGGATGCTAAGACGAAAGCCTCCTCGTCCCTGAGGACATCCAAAGGCAAGTCAGTCGAAGCGATTTTTCATAGCCTCTTTTACCAAAGGAAGGCTTTGCTCAGTAAACGAGGTCTTGATCTAAATTATATTCATACCTTATCGCTTCAAAGATAGGGTGGTAATCTTGGAGCTCTTACTCATTCCCGTTCAACGCTAGCAGAAGCAAACAAGATGACCAATGTTGCCCCATGAGCGAATGATGTGCCCTCTTACTCTCTCGGTCATTTCTACTTTCAGAACAGACCAGTCTACTTCGAATCGCTGATGAGACGAAACGTCGCTTTGAAGATCGGCGAGGTCTTCGGCTCTACAAAGAGCGACTCGAAGGTATGATGCACTAGCTTCGTATGCCGCTGATGATCAGCGTGGAAGGACTCGACGGCTTTCTTCCGGTCCTCTGTGCCGTATCCCATCCGAATCGCGCACCGCTCCAATTCATCCTCTTCCTCGGGAAGCGAATGCGTCTGAAGATCATGGACCATCTGGAGCTTATGCTCGACATCCCGTAGGAACAGATAAGCAGCAGTCAGCGCATCACGCTCTTTGATCGAGAGCAATTTCTTACGGACCAACCGGTCAAGTGAGCCCAACGTGCTTCGATCCAGCATCGCCGGCACCTTTCGGCCTGCCAAGACTTGAATGGTCTGGACAAGAAACTCGATCTCTCGAATCCCGCCGGTGCCTAGCTTCACGTTGCGCCTGGTGTGGCCACGATCCGTCATCTTGGCGTCGATCATGTCTTTGACCGCACGAACGTCTTGCACGATCGCCGAGGCTTTTTCGCGATCTATGTTCTCCCCGGCCCCCAACACAAACGGCTTGACCAGCTTGAGAAATGCCTGCCCGACTTCGTAGGAACCGGCAACCGGCCAGGCCTTCAGCAAGGCTAATCGTTCCCAGACCCGTCCACGTGCCGTATAGTATCGCTGATACTCCTTCAGCGATCGTGCTAGTTGACCGACCGACCCTTCGGCTCGTAATCGCAAATCGACTCGAAAGACGTGGCCTTCCCGGGTGGGTTCGCTCAACACTCGGGTCAATTCACGAGCGAGAATTTCAAAATATTCTTCATTGGAAATGCCGACGCCGACCGGAACGACGGCAGGCTTCCCTTTCGGCGCTCTGGTTTCCCCGTCATGCGACTCATAGAGGTAAATCAGATCCACGTCGGAACTGTAATTCAGCTCGTGTCCACCGAGCTTGCCCATCCCGATAACCGTAAACTTGGTCTCCACCCATCGACCTTGCCGGTTGTGATGCATCGGCATGCCATACTGCCCCTTGAGATCACTGTCCACGATCTCGTAGGCGGCATGAATCAGCAGGCAAGCCAAGTCCGACAAGGAGCCGGTCGTCTCCGGCACCGTGGCGAGGCGAAGAAGATCGCGCACACCGATGCGCAGCATTTCCCGACGCCGAAAACGACGCAGCGCGTCCAACTTTACGTCCGTAGAGGTCAGATGCCCGAGGCTCGTGCGCAGTGTGCGCTCCATTCCCTTCCGCGTCGGCGATCGTGACAAGACCTCCTCTTCGGCCAACCAATACACCAAGGTCGGATCTCGGATCAGCGCAAACGCCAAGGCGTCGCTGTTGCCGAAGATCACACAGAGGAGATCCAGCATGCGTGGCCACGTACGCAAGTAATCGAGAAACGAGGTGCGTGAGACGCCCTCCAGCATGCGCTCCCAGTGGTTCAACGCTTGATCCGGGTCGGCCGTCCTGGAGATCGACTCCATCAAGAGCGGAAGGATCTGAGCCAGTCGCCGGCGTTGGATCGGATCGCCCGCCATCGCTTCAAGATTGCGGTCTGCCTGATCGAGATCACGCAGACCGTAGGCTGACAAAATGGCCCGCACGTCTTCGATATTTCGCTTGGCCGCAAGCAGAATAGGCCTGGGATCAGGCCGAGAGGCGTTAGACCGAGCTGAACGCTGAGACCGCGAGAAGACAGGCGGTGTAGATGACCGACTCATGGCGCGGCATTATACTGGCAGGTTTCTCTACGCACAATAAAAGCTGTTCGGGTATACTGATGTTCATGCCGATAGGCTCCCGCACATCGCTCCTCAATACCGTTCGCCCACTTTGCCCTGATATTCCATCCGATGTGCTGCAAGACTTTTTTGCTCGCATGGATCAGGAATATTTTCGCCGGTTCGAGCCTCCGACGATTGCCGCCCATGTTCAGTTGGCGACGCAACTGACTCCGGAACACCCCTGCCGAATTACCTTCGCCGAACAGCACGACAAGCGAGTTGAGATCACGATCGTGGCCTACGATTACTTCTCTGAATTCGCCATGATTTGCGGTCTGCTGTCGGCCTTCGGCCTGAACATCGAAGAAGGAGACATCTATACGTTTGCCGAACGAGCCACCGCACCGTCCACCCGCGCCGGTTGGACAGGATACGGACCGCGCGTCCGCGCAAAGGGCAGCCCTGGGTTGAACAGGAAAAAAATCGTCGACGTGTTCCGCGTGCTGCCGGTCTCAGGCGCCGAACTGGACGCGGAGCAACAACAGCAGCTGATAGAGGCGCTCCTGTCAGTGATCACACTGCTCGATACGGGACAATTTGAAGAGGCACGGTTCGCAGTCAATCGGCGGCTGGTCGAACAGCTGGGCAAACGACGTGGGTCCTTCAGCGGTCTGCTGCACCCGGTACAGATCACGTTCGACAACAGCCAATCTCCCGTCGATACCGTCATGGACATTCGGTCTGACGACACACCTGCCTTCTTGTATGCCTTCGCCAACGCCCTCGCGATGCGCAACGTCTATATCTCCAAAGCACAGTTCGATGTGGAAGACGGCAAGATTCACGATCGCTTTTATGTCCGCAACCGCCACGGGCAGAAGCTCACCGACGCAACCGATCAGCAACAGTTGCGTCTGACGGCCGTCCTCATCAAGCAGTTCACCCATGCCTTGACCTGGGCACCTGACCCGACCAAAGCCTTGGAGGCCTTCGACCAATTCCTCGACCTGACGATGCAACAAACGAAAGGAAAAGCTCAGCAAGAAGCGTTGGCTTTTCTGAGCGATAAGAAAACCTTTCCCTTACTCGCCCGCTTGCTCGGCGCCAGTGATTTTCTCTGGGAGGACTTTCTCCGTCGCCAGTACAGCAACCTGCTCCCGCTCCTGCAAGACTATCGCGATGCGCCGCTCATCACTCCCAGAGCTACGCTTCGCAAGACCCTCGATCGTCAGGTCAACCGCGAGAAAACCGGCGATGGGCGGAAGGCGGCACTGAACAGTTTTAAGGATCGTGAGCTTTTCCGCATCGACATGAAACACATCGTTGAGCCGGGCACGGCGCTCCCTGACTTTTCAGCCGCCTTGACCCAACTGGCTGAAGTCATTCTCGATCGAAGCTTGAAAGATTGCCAAGCGAAACTCAATAAGCTCTATGGTCCGCCGCGCTTGGCGAACCGAAAATCCTGTCCGTTTACCATCGTAGGATTGGGGAAATTCGGGGGGAAAGAGCTCGGCTATGCGTCCGATATCGAAGTGATGTTTGTCTACGGAGACTCCGGCCGCACCGGCGGCAAACAGGCCATTGCCAACAGCGAATACTTCGAGCGACTGGGAGCGGAACTCTTACAGTGGATCGAGGCCAAGCAAGAAGGCATCTTCCATCTGGACGTCCGCCTTCGTCCGCATGGCGGGAAGGGCTCGTTGACAAACTCTTTGGACGAGATCATCCGCTACTATAGTGACAAAGGCTTGGCCGCACCGTTTGAACGTCAGTCCTTGGTGAAACTCCGGCATGTAGCCGGCGACCCCATGCTCGGCAAACAGGTGGAGACACATCGCGACAGTTACGTCTATAGCGGCAAGCCGTGGGATATGCGCACGGCCCTCGACCTGCGCCGACAACAACTGAAACAACTCGTCGAGCGAGGGACGATCAACCTCAAACATAGCCCCGGCGGGATTGTCGATATCGAATATGCCGTCCAGTACTTTCAGATCATGCAGGGGCATCGACTGCCTGTCCTGCGTACTCCCAACACCATGCAAGCGTTGGCCTCCCTCGTCGATCGCGGCATTGTCACCAGGCAAGACGGCGAGACGCTCCGTAAGGCTTACTTCTTTATCCGCATGCTCATCGACGGGCTCCGCATGGTCCGCGGTAATGCGAAAGACCGTGTCCTTCCGCCGGTCGACTCCGACGAATTCATCTTCCTCGCCCGCCGTGTCGGCTACACCACCGATGATTGGCAAGCCGGCGCGCGACACCTCCAGACAGATATTCAGCAACACATGAAGCTCACGAAAGAGTTTTTTGAACGAACATTCGGACGTCTCTAGTCGGCAGGGGAACACCGTGCATCTCCAGACATCCATGCGCCGGCATTTGCTCTAAAGGCATTCTCACAAGACGTTCGTAAGCAAGCTTCACTTTCCATCAAGAGTCCTACGATAACAACGCCTTGCGAGGAGAGTGAAATGATGAACTGCTCCTGATTACGTGTTTTTTCATTCGCGTCCGTTGACACACTTGCCCAGGAGCAGTAGCCTATTTCTCTAGACCGATTCGCGTCACACTCAGATTATCGAAAGGGGCTCCAGCAATGAAACATGTAGGAAGTCTGCTGTGCCTGTGCCTGATCATGGCTGCTGTCGGCTGTAGCAGCCACAAGGCCGAAATCAAGGAAGACCGCCTCACCATGGGCAAAGTACAAGGTGAAATTAAAGTGGGCATGCCCGCCTCTCAAGTCGCAGAACTCCTTGGAAGCCCCAACATCGTGACGACGGATGAGAAACGGCGCGAAGTCTGGATTTATGACAAGGTCTCGACCGACCGCGTCGATACGGCCACGTCGTCCTTCGCCGGCCTTATCATTCTTGGTACCGCCTCACGTGACAGCTCGAGTTCGCAACGCCAGCGAACCCTGACCATCATCATTAAATACGACGAAGAGAAAAAGGTTCGGGACTTTGCCTATAACTCCACACAGTTCTAACCCACGAGTGGGAGGACGCCTCAGGGTTGTGCCGAACGTGCCCTGCGTCCTGGCTCTCGCGTTCACGAGCCTACTCGGCTGTCTTCCTCGTACCGAGCCCGCCGACCTATTGGCACTGACGCCGGACATTCCCGCGAACCGAGCGATGCAGACGCGGATGTTCGACACGCCGAATGAACGAGAACTCCTCTCCGCCTCAGCCGCCGTACTGCAAGACCTGGGATTTCAAATCGAGGAAAGCCAACGAGATATCGGATTCCTGCGCGCCGTGAAAGAGCGCAGCGCCCGCGAGTATGGCCAATATGTCCGGCAAGCGCTGGTACTGATCCTCTCTTTAGGCAAGATTTTACAGCCGGTGGATCTCCATCAACAGATCGCCGCAGCCCTGGTGACTCATCCGCTGAATCCCGAATCGACCCGCCAAGAAGTCCGCATCAAGTTCTACCGAATCGTGTGGAAAGGGGATGGTCAGTTCGACAGCCAATATATCCCACCCGGAGAGCAGTACATGGAAATGATCCGCGATCCGGATATCTATCAGCAATTTTTCGCCAAGCTCTCCAAGGCGGTGTTTCTTGAAGCCCATCGAATTTGAGGCTGTCGCATGAAAGGGGGCACGATGCAGACCAGACGGATATGGGCCGTGATCGTACTGGCCGGAGGTCTCTCGTGGCATGGATGCGCCGCCCCGGAGGCCCCGCCGGATCTTCTCGCACCGACCGACGCACAAATGAAGATCCGAAGCCTCCAAATAAAAACCTTCGATCTCACAGACCGCAATGCCGCCATCCGTGGCGTCATCGCGTCCTTGCAGGACTTAGGCTTCATCATCGAGCGGGCAAACGAAAGTCTCGGCCTTGTGACCGCCGCCCGATTTGCTGAGCCCAACTATTACGATGTTCTGACCATTACCGTCACTGTTCGGCAAGAGACGTCAGAAAAAATGAGCATCCGCGCCAACGCCATTTACAACAACAAGCCGATCGAAGATCCAAAGGTGTATCAAAACTTCTTCGCTGCGCTGCAACGAGCTCTGTTTTTCTCTCAGGAGTCGACATCATCGTCATGACCGTCAACACATGTCTTGGTTCGGATGCTCCTTCGGTATGGCGACTGGCTTCAGCACTTGCTGGACTGACATTGCTCACAGCCTGCTCACCCTACGAAATGCGGCATGACAATCAATCGGATGCCCGAACACAAACCTGGTTGTCCGAGGAGAGCCAGGTCAAGGTTCGAGCGATGCAAACGCGCGTGTTCGACACACCGAATCGACAAAAGCTGCTCCAGGCGATCGTGATGACCTTGCAGGATCTTCACTGCACCATTGAAGTCCTCGACGAAGAACTGGGGATCGTATCCGCTAAGAAATATGTCGACCTTGAGGAACCGACGTTCGTTGATCCGGCCTATTTTCTCTATCGTCCGGACACGCTTCTTTTTCTCGCCAGAAACTACCGCTCCTGGGGGGCCTTCTATCACCGTAACGACCTGATACGAATGACCATAACCGTCCGAGACCGCAATGCTTCGCAACTCGTCGTCCGAACCAGCGCACAGTTCTACCTGCGTGCCATTGAGGACCCCCTGCTCTACCAGCAGTTCTTCCGTGCCTTGGAGCAAGCACTCTTCCTGGAAGGCCATTCGGCTGAATAGTCGGTTGGACTCATCGACGCACAACAGAATCAGGAGACTAGTCCGTCCGTAATCTACTCGATGCTCAAGAATCCACCCGACGGTGCTCGCTCCTCTTCGCTTGCCATACACACCGGGCTGCGAGC
This sequence comes from uncultured Nitrospira sp., assembly GCA_902500705.1. Taxonomy (GTDB): domain Bacteria; phylum Nitrospirota; class Nitrospiria; order Nitrospirales; family Nitrospiraceae; genus Nitrospira_D. The sequence goes on along the minus strand of CABVRR010000014.1, from coordinate 41,984 downwards.
TACTTTTCTTATGATTTCAGACCCTTAAGCTTAGCGATGTTCCGACCGATAGAGCTTCTGACCGTTAACCAGGATCCTCTATGCCTTTGCCCAGCACGGCCATGGAATCGTCCTTGATCGACTCCATCCGCCCTCGTCTTCACCAAAAACTCAAGCCGCTCTTCGACGAATCCAGCAGTTGTCTTCCGATCTTACAATCAACCTGCCAGCAAATCCTCAATCACATGAGTGCTCAATCCAACGCGGTAAATCTGGCCCAAGTGATCAGCAGAGACCATGGATTGACCTGCAAAGTTTTGCAGGTGGCAAACAGTATCGCCTATAGCCCACAGCAAACGATTGTGTCGGTTCCTCATGCCGTCAGTTGGCTCGGACTCGACACTGTTCGGTCGCTTGTGGCCGCAGCGCATCTCGTCGAGCAACTGCAACATTGGCCGGTTCGCCAACAGGAATTGCGAACCTTGATCGCGAAGTCCCTCGTCTCTGCCACCTATGCCGGCGAACTGGGAACAGCCATCGGATACTCTCAACCGGGGCAATTGTTTACCGGCGCCCTTCTTTACTCGATCGGAGACTTGGCCATTGCCTATCAGGATCCCGACCTTTTTCTTGCGCTCCAGGCTCTTCCCAAGAAATACACCCGCCCGTCGGAATGCGTGATTCAAGAGACACACCTCATCGGGGTCCCTCGGCTGATCTTGGCCCAGGCGCTGGCTCAAATGTGGAAACTACCGGATGATCTCATCGAGCTCTTTCGTCATGCGGAAGAGCCGCCGGTAGCGCAATGGAAAAGTGGGGTCCACACCTACCGCGGTATCGTCGTAGGCTCCATTCAGTTGGTCGAGCTGTTGACCGATCCGGCTCCACAGACTGTCTTGGAGAAAGCCAAGAGAGCCCTCCAGCTCGGGAGCGGACTGTCCTCGGGCACATTCACGGATCTGATGATTCGCGCCATGGATCGGAGTCGCCAACTCACCCGTTCAATGGGACTGGTCATCAACGCCTCCGATGAAACCATATCGTCGACAACAACACGAGACACCCCTCAATCAATCTCGCCCTCGTCCCTCGTTACACCAACAGTAGGCAATGAACAGCCAACGCTTCCACGGCCAGCCGAACCCGCTGCTCCCATCCGGACCAACCCGCTGGAGACACTCCAAGCCTTTCAGGACTCGCTGCAAGCCGCGAAAGATCTCAATAGTCTGCTCCTGACATTCGTACAATCCCTTCATCGGGACGCCGGATTTGACCGTGTCGGGCTGGCACTTTTGAATCAAAACGACAGCGATCTGCTTGTCGGACGACTGGTGCATGGCGTGAATCCTCCGGCGCCCTACATTCGATCCCTTTCTGGTTCACTCAGCCGGGAACATCGCTTTTTCCTCACGGTTCTCAAGCGAGTCGATCCACTCCTTGTTCCCGACTTTTCAGAGCAGATGGCCGGAACGCTGAAGCAGGACTTTATCGAAACGTGGAAACCGACATCGGCGATCGTGGCACCCTTACGGGTAAGCGCAAAACCGATCGGACTCATCTACTGTGATCGAACGACCAGCACTTTCCCGATACAATCCCAAGACTACCAAGCATTCCAGTTATTTTTTGCCCAGACGACGCTGGGCCTGAATCGATTGGCCGGGATTCTCTAGAGTCCTATCTCCCAAATGGGTTCTGAACGGCAGTGTACGCTTCTACTGGCCCCCTCTAGGTTCCAGCTTGGTACGGATCGGGCGTTAAAACAGCATCCGTAACGGGCTACGCTGCCATCGCATGGGGATTGATGACCGCCAGAGTGTCCTGCAACTGAGCGCAGGCCGCCTTGAGCAGTGCTGGGAGGTCGTCCGACGTAAACCGTGTAGCGGTGATGGCAGCGGGATTGAACGGCAGTGTAACAGGTCTCCGGTTCGGCTCTAGTTCTTCATAGTCGGCGACGACACCGGCCAAATGAACGATGGACGCATGGAGGATGAATTCGCCGGCATCGCTCGGGCTGAGTTGGCAACGGACGGCCTGTTCGATCTGGATGGGCATCCCCCAGAACCGAAGCAGTTCAGCTCCCACTTCAGCAAAGTCGCATCCGATGTTGGACTGCTCCACTTCGGCTAAGGAGGCATTGAGATAGCCCGCTTCGATGAGCGCCGAATGGGCTCGTTGTGGAACAGACTGGTAGAGCACAAAATGGCCGATGTCTCGCAACAGACCTTCCACGAAAAATCGCTCGCTGTCTTCGATCCCGCAGGATTTGGCAATCTCTCCGGCCAGTAGGGCGCAGAGCACGCTTTTCCGCCAAAACCTGGGGACATCCATGAATTGAATCGGCATCCCGGAAAAGGTCCTGCCGATGGTCGTCGCGGTAACCAAATCGTTGATCGCCTGCATCCCGATGAGGTTGACGGCACGGGTGATGGTGTCGATCTGTCGAGGAAACCCATAGCGGGGGCTATTGACGATACGAAGGAGTCGGGCCGAGATGGCCGGATCCAGCTTTAGGACATTGGCAAGATCCTCCATGGTTGAATCGGAGCTATCCACAACATCCCGCACGCGGAAGTAAATCTCCGGCAGCGTAAAAACCGTGGTGCAGGACTGGACCAGTTCGCTCGCCGATGGCATGATGGAGAGTCCTTTCGGTTAGAAGGTCTACAGAGACCGGCTTCCGTCTTTTCTATCGGTCATAAACGAATAAAACTGTAGAGTAAACGATCAGAAGAAAGAGAACATTCTCCATCATGACGAACCAGAACCAATAGAGATCAAAGTCGGGCCTGATCAACACAATTCTGGCCCATGAGCCGAACATCCAATACATTTGGCTCACCAACCGTCAAACGAGATCACCTCTTATTAGATATGCCGGCTCATCAATGCGGCACTTGAGGCAATGATTCCGAGCAGAAGTTGTTCAAGTATTTCAGGAATCAGCTCAACGATCATCAGCTGCAAGCCATTCACTGCATACTGGGAAAAGGTTGAACGGCTTTGCAGGTCGTATGCGTACCAGAGCAGATATATCGATCTCGGTGCGTCACAGACTAACACCACCCGCAACCTAAGGTTTGGCAGAAAACGTAAAATTTATTCAAGATTATTTAAAGAGCATCATGCTGCAGGAGAGCAGGTCGCCGCTTGATCACTTACATGCCAATCACTGACACGATCTCAGCGTTGACTTATAGTATTAAGTAATTGTACTCTTCAGGTCCTTACTTCAATCAAACATGAGATATCTTCACACATATAAAAGAGGAGAATGACACATGAGACCGACTATCAGTGGCAGTACATTGATAGCGTTAGTGTTGATAGCAGTAGTTATTTTCAGCGGACCCGCCATCGCCCTGGACTTTGACTTTTCAGGCACTATTCAGTCTCACAACGACGTACGGCTCTTTAATTTCACCAGTACAAATGCCGGTGTCGTTACGCTGTTTTCCTCTTCGTGGGATGACGGCGGGTTTGATCCTATGTTAGGGCTGTGGAACAACGCAGGAGGATTGATACACTTTCAAGATGATGGACACAATATTGGATCAACAGTATCGAATGGTGTTCCTTACAGCCATGGGGATTTTGATTCATATTACTCAGCGCCTATCGTGGCCGGAACATATACCGTGTCCCTCACTACGTATAATAACTTTAATCTGGGAACGCTGCTCAGCGATGGATTCGAGTTTGACGGCCAAGCACCGATTCCCATTACCTCGTGGGATCAACCCGCAAATGGGTTAAGAACTGGTGATTTCACGTTCCATGTTTTGAACGTAGACTCGCTCACCCCTGTGCCTTTGCCAGGATCTCTATTGTTCCTAGGCCTGGGGATTCTTTCTCTTGCGGCACTTCAGATTTCTGCCGCTGCTTCCCAACAAAAGAAATCACTATAGAATATTTTTTCAGCTCGTTCCGTTCGTTCCGTGAGCTGCTTCCGAATCAGGGAGGAAGCAGCTCATCTGAATACCGGCTTGCCTGTCCATTACCCGCAGAGACAAATGGAGCTGGAGGCATCCTAGTCTTCTAGGTACGACGCACACTGGCACAGCAGCAATGATTTCCTCTAATCGTTATTCACCTTAGATGGATTTTCTCCCGCTCAGTCCATCGGCCAAACAGTCCTGTGTTGCCCTCAATGCGCTGCGAGCTTCTCGATAATCTGTTTTCACACTAAGTCTTTGTCCCATTGATTACCTAACCACGTTTCGCATCAAGTTCGCCCCAACGGGCATACAGACGTTCAACGTCGGCTTGAGCAACATGGAGCATGGCATACCGCTCTTGTAAATCAGCAGCGGAAGAGGCGATGGATGGATCGTTGGCTGCAGTTTGGCAGGCGGCGACCCGTTCTTCAGCTTCTAGGATCGCCGTTTCAATTCGATCCCACTCTCGCTGTTCTTTGTACGATAACCCTTTCCGTTTCGGCGAGCCAGCCGGTACAGAACTTTCCTTTGAGACTTGAGATTGTCGCTCTTCTCCCGCCTTTCTGGACTGTGCCGACTCCCATTGCGCATAGTCGGCAAACCACTCGGCGTGGCCCAATCCATCAAGCGCCAGAAGCCTGGTAGAGACGCGGTCTAAAAGCCACCGATCATGTGTCACCAAAACAAGCGCGCCGGTAAATTCCAGCAGGCTGTCCTCCAACACATCGAGCGTCGGAATATCCAAATCGTTGGTCGGCTCATCAAGAAGCAAGAGATCAGCCGGTTGAAGCATGAGGCGCGCGATCAGCAACCGAGCCTGTTCTCCACCGGACAGCCGTGAAACAGGGAGGTCCAGCTGTTCCGGCTTGAAGAGAAACCGCTTGGCCCATGAGACCAAATGCACGGATCGATCCTGGTAGACGACGGCGTCCCCGCCCGCCGGAGCAAGGGCGCGTCGCAAGGAGGCCTGCTGATCGAGTGATTCCCGATGCTGCTCGAAGGTGACCACCCGCAGTCGATCCGCACGAGTGATGACACCGTTATCCGGCTCGACGGTACCGGCTAAGAGCTTCAGAAGCGTGGTTTTTCCGCCCCCATTCGGTCCAAGAAGGCCGATCCGCTCCCCCGGCCCCAACAAGAGATCCACGCCCGATAGAATTAGCCGCCCTCCCAGTGACTTTTCGACCTCTTTTGCGACCAGCAGCTGTTTGGACTTTCGTCCAGAGGCCGTGAAGTCGATCGCAGCCGAAGCCTGCGCCCGCCGCGACTCGATATCGCTTAGCTCGTCGATCAGCCGACCGGCTTGATCAATCCTAGCCTTCGCCTTCGTCGTGCGGGCTTTGGGACCTCGCCTGAGCCATTCCACTTCTCGACGCACTCGATTGGCCAGCGAAGCTTGATAGTCGGCCTGGGCTTGGAATGCCGCGTCGCGCTGCTCCAAAAACTCACTATATCGACCGTTGGCTTGAAAGACGCCCTGCGCATATCGGCGATCCAATTCCCAAATCCGCGTCATCACCGACTCTAAAAATCGCCGATCGTGGCTGATGGCGATGAAGGCACGGGGTTCGGCTTTCAATAGCTCTTCAAGCCAGAGGATACCTTCGACGTCCAAATGGTTGGTCGGCTCGTCCATGAGCAACACGTCCGGCTCCACCATCAGCGACCGCGCGATCGCCAGCCGTTTCTTCCATCCTCCCGACAAGGTGGACACGGACTGGTCCGAGCGTGAAAACCCACCGAGACTCAAGGCCTTGGCGAGGCGTGCTCCCTGTTCATGCGGGTCTGTTCCTTCATCCAGCAGGACTTGAGCCAGTGCCTCTTCAACCGAGTGGTCTTCAATAAACGAAGGCTCTTGCGGCACATAGCCGATACGGAGTTGCCGTCGCACCGATCGAGTACCGTGATCCGCTTCTTCCAAACCTGCCAGAATTTTGAGCAGCGTCGATTTTCCAGAACCGTTGGGACCGATCAGTCCGACGCGATCACCTTGGCAAAGCCCAAGCGAGAGGTCGGTGAACAACGGTTTCACTCCGTAGCTTTTCTCAAGCGACTCGCAGCTGAGTAAGACGATTGGCGGCATACGACTGACCGTGTATCCGATCGCGCAGCACGAGCGGGGATTTTCCCTCCCAACGGCGCTTACGGCGCCGATACGCCCATGCGACAGGTTGTGGTGTTAAGAAGATCGTTGCTCTTGAAAGGCCCGGAGGAGATCGGACACAGAAAGGACTCCAATGATGGTGGCATCCGCGGTGACCGGAAGGTGTCGGATGCCTTGCTTCTTCATCAGCGCCATCGCCTCGGGTAAGGACTCGTCTTCTTCGATGGTTATAATGGAACGACTCATACACGTTGCGACGGTCGTGGTGTTCGGATCAAGACCTTTGGCGACCGCTTTGCGGGTCAGGTCAGAATCGGTGATGATCCCGATATACCGAGACCCGTCGTCCACGATCAGCGAGCCGACTTTATATTTTTGTAGGAGCTGCCCCGCTTGTTTGATCGTCGCCTCTTTGTGGATGCTCCTCACCTCATGTGCCATGTAGTCATCGACCAGGGCTTGATCGATTCCCTTTCCCTTCCTCGTTGCCTGCAGTCGTCGACGTAGTTCGAGGTCCGCCAGGCAACTTTCCATCACTTGGCGGCGCTGGTGCAGACTTTCACGTTCCACATTGTGGGTCCCGCTTTCCTGCGCTTCTTCCGGCAGGAGTGCCGATTCCCCTGTCTTCGCAAAAAAGTAGGCTTCCGACTCATCCGATGCCGCACCGAACACCTGACCGATCAACTCTTCTGCCGCCTCGTCGAAGTCTTCAAGCGAAGCCGACCCGCGCCGCCGCGAGAGGAATGGCTGGAATTTCACGAGCTGTTGTTTGAAGCGCTCGACATATCGATCGAGAATATCACTTCGCGTCAACCCTGTACGCACACGTTTCGGCATCGTAGTCCTCCTCGGTTGTGGATGCGAGAATAACCTATGTGAAGGCGACGCTCAAGGGGGGAGACGGTGTTGAGCTCGGTCGGAACCTGGATGATGACTCGACCATGCTAGGGGAAAGGTCCGTCTCTCTTGATTTTTTAGCGGCCGACCGCTATGCCTTCACACGTGATGTAGCCACAAACGCCCGGTTGAACAAAACACGATGAGATCCATGAAACGGCCCTTTCTTTTGACGGTATTCCTGCTTTCCTACAGCTCGGTCTATGCGGGATGGGTCGCCCTCGAAAAACAAGACCAACCAACCGGCCTTGAGACCCTGTATTTCGATCCGGAATCAATCAATCGAACGGGAACTCGCGCGACACTCTGGCAATTGACGGATATCAAATGGAACGGCACCACGCGCTTCTTGTCCGTCAAGACCCACAAGGAATTCGACTGCGAACGGTCTCGCGTTCGAGTGTTACAAGTCATTGAGTTTTCGCGTCAGATGGGGACCGGCAGGTCGACACCCGGCTACATCGAAAGCGCGAACTGGCAGTTGGTGGAAGAGCGCAGCATCAATCGCATACTTTGGAAGGCGGCTTGCGGGAACCGCTAGCTGAGGATACGGAACAACCCCTCCGGCTTCGTTCTCACATCGCGCAGAGACTGAACGTATACCAGAAGAGGTCTGGCCTCTTCACTTCCCGCGGCCACGCATGCAACAGCGTGCCTTGACGCACCGAGTTCAGGCATGTGAAATCAACAGCCCTAAGCAGTCATCCTGACAGAAGCGTATGTCGTTAGACGTCGTAATAGAGAAAGAATTCGTATGGATGCGGCCGCAGACGCATCGCGTCGATCTCTTTGCTCCGCTTATAGCCGATCCAGGCCTCGACCAGATCCTCGGTAAACACTTCGCCCTTCAGCAGAAACTGGTGATCCCGCTCTAAACTGTTGAGCGCCTCATCGAGACTTCCAGGCATAGTCGGGATACTCGCGGCCTCCTTCGGGTCGAGATCATAGAGGTCTTTCTCTGCCGGCTCTCCGGGATTGATTTTATTTTGAATGCCATCAAGGCCTGCCATGAGCATTGCAGAAAAAGCCAAATAGGGGTTACAGGATGGATCGGGAAACCGGACTTCGATCCGCTTGGCCTTGGGACTGGGGGAATACATCGGAATTCTGACGCCGGCCGAGCGGTTCCGACTGGAATAGGCCAGCAACACCGGCGCCTCAAACCCCGGCGTGATACGCTTGTAGGAATTCGTGGTCGGGTTCGTAAACGCCGCCAATGCCGGCGCATGTTTGAGAATGCCGCCGATATAATACAAACAGAGCTGCGAGATACCGGCATAATCCTTCCCCGCAAAGAGCGGTTTCCCGTCTTTCCAGATGCTCTGGTGCGTATGCATCCCGGATCCCGCATCACCGAAGATCGGCTTCGGCATAAAGGTCACCGTTTTCCCATGTCGACGCGCCACGTTTTTGACGATGTACTTGTACAACATCATCTTGTCCGCGGTCCGCACGAGGGTGTCGAATCGGATATCGATTTCAGCCTGTCCGGCCGAGGCCGTTTCGTGATGATGCTTTTCTACTGCAATGCCGACCTTTTCCATCTCCAGGACCATCTCGCTCCGGATATCTTGTTGCGTATCGGTCGGAGCCACCGGGAAATAGCCTTGTTTGTGCCGGATCTTCCCTCCCAGGTTGATTCCCTCTTGCCCCATATTCCAGGCGCCCTCTTCCGAGTCGAGATGGTAGAACCCGCTGTGGCTGTTTTGGTCGTACCGAGCATGATCGAAGATAAAAAATTCAGCTTCCGGTCCCCAGAATGAGTTGTCGCCGATTTTGGTACTCTGCAGATACTTCTCCGCCTTTTGCGCGATGAACCGGGGATCACGTTCGTAATTTTCGCGAGAAATCGGATCGACGACATTTCCGGTCAGGCTGAGCGTCGGCACTGCGGTAAACGGATCCAGGCACGCCGTGGAGGGATCCGGCACCATCAACAAATCGCTGTTGTTGATGGCTTTCCATCCGCGAATCGACGAGCCATCGAGACCGGAACCATCCTTGAATAAGGTCTCCGTCAGTTCGCTCACAGGGATACTCATATGCTGCCACACACCCGGCAGATCGACGAATTTTAGGTCCACGATCTGAACCCTGTGTTTTTTAGCGAACTCTAGTACCTCACGCACGTTCATGCCCACCCTCCTTTGAACAATCCGCCGCGATCATGTTCCACCGCGAGGACCCCGACCATTACAATGCCGTTTCCCCGGTTTCTCCCGTTCGAATGCGCACGACTTCGCTCAACTCTCGAACAAAAATCTTCCCATCTCCGATACTGCCCGTTTTCGCCGCAGAAGTAATGGCCTCAATCACTCGAGGGACCTGGTCATCCGTCACCGCCACCTCGATTTTCACCTTGGGCACAAATTCGATCGTATACTCTTGGCCGCGATATGTTTCCTTATGACCTTTTTGATGTCCAAACCCTTTGACTTCCGATACCGTCATCCCCTGAATACCGACCTGCAGCAGGGCATCCTTGATTTCTTCAAGTTTGAACGGCTTGACGATGGCCTCAACCAACTTCATGTCGATGCCCTCCCTGCCCGATCAGGTCCGCCCTCAGCCAACGCCCCTCAAAACTTATCCTATCGAGAAGTTCAATGTAATACTTAATCAGTACCACACCGCTCGTCGCACAACAGCACAGTCGCTCCACATTTTCCTTTGCTTGAGGGTGGTTATCATAGCCCATCCGCATCTTATCACTCAACGTGGAAATCGTATCAATTCCTCGCCATCGCTCGTGTACTTGGATGAATGGCCTTGGGCATTGCGCTGAGACTCCCCAACACGAGGGCGTGTGGATATGAGATACTGATTTCGAAGGGATCAACTCTGAATGGACGTTCACCCCCAATTCCCGGACGAACAGTCCCCGTTCGGTGAGTTTCAACGACAACCGGATGCCTTCCGGAATAGGATCACAGCCGACGGCAGCTCCGGCTATCCCGCCGCAGCCGACCGCTATCATCTCTACGTCTCATGGGCCTGCCCGTGGGCCCATCGGACGATCATTGTGCGCAAACTCAAACGACTCGAAGCTGTCGTGGGAATGACCGTCGTAGACCCGATTCGGGATGAGCGCGGGTGGGCGTTTCGTGAAGGCCCCGGCCACTCCTTCGATTCCATCAATGGATTTCATTTTCTTCATGACGCCTACAAGGCAACTGACCCGAGCTACATCGGGCGCATCACGGTCCCGGCACTATGGGATGGCGTCACCAAACGGATTGTGACTAACTCCGACGATGATCTGATGAGAATCCTCAACAGTGAATTCAATCGATTCACCGAAAGCCCGATTGATTTGTACCCAGATGGACTGCGGCAAGAGATCGAGGAACTCAACGCGTTCATCTACGAAAATGTGAACGATGGGGTCTATCGAGCAGGATTCGCGACATCACAACAAGCGTACGAACGAGCGGCACGGCGGCTGTTCGCCGCGCTGGATCAGCTCGATGCGCGCCTCGCAACCCGCCGGTATCTCTTCGGACCGGAATTCATGGAGACCGATTGGCGGCTTTTTGTCACATTGATCCGGTTCGATGCGGTCTACCACGGACATTTCAAATGCAATGTCCGACGAATCATCGATTACCCGAATCTCTTCGGCTATCTCAGAGATCTCTATCAAACCAACGGTATTGCTGAGACCGTGAATTTCGACCACATTAAACGCCACTACTACATCACACACGACGACATCAACCCTACTCGTATCGTCCCGATCGGACCCGACCAGGACTTATCGACGCCTCACGGGCGGGATTATCTAGCCTAGTCGTTCCTACATCCTCCCGAAACACTGTATTCATTCACGGGATTATTCCTCCTCCGCTTGTCCAAACCGCTAGACAGCCTTGATGATATTTCCCTCACCTGGTGAAGTCCCATCAGTATCTATGCTGTCGGATACATCATTTTTTCACAGAGTTGCGGGACGACCGACCCCACGCACTTCAAGCACAAAAGTTGCTCCACTCCTTGCACGAGATAACTTTCGATCATTTATATGAAAGGAGCCGTTATGGACATGATGTGGTTGTTCGCACTCGTGATGGGCGGGCTTCTCATCGGCGGGATCGTCGTGTACAAGAAAAGCCTGTGATGGGCGTGTCTGGACCGGACGAACATCTCTCTCTTCGGGAAAGGTTCATTCGTCGCAGAAAGTACCTTTCTGCGACATCCCCCACGCGCAAGACCTGAGAAGAGGGGTCATTCCAGAGTAGCGCCCATTCACTCTATCCGGTTCGGTCACAATGATCTCGTGCTCGCCCCGTGAGGGGCGAGCACCGCCTCCGTCCCATACTCCTCACCTTGCCCTCTTCTGAGCCCAAGCTCCATTAAGTCTCGTTCTCTCTCCATTTTTACTCGCTTGCCCTTCAGCCCCTAAGAGGTCGATAAGAAGACCATTCAAAAATAAATGATTGGCGGGTGACTCGGCTTTTGGTACAGTAGAGGGTCGCGCTGGCGATGTTTGTTTGTAATCCAAGAGGTTATCGTTAGAATGAGGACAACAGCTGGGTCTAGGCCGGTCTACTTCAGGGGAAGTGAATATGCATTCATCCTTGCCGTCTCGTTGATCTTTCTTTCCGGTTGTGCCACGCAGAAGGGGACGTCGAGCACTCTTACCCCTCACATTGAGACGGGTGCGTCACCCGTCCTTCTTACGGATGCTTCTCCCAAGACTGCTCCATCAACTGAGCCAATCCACGAAACTTCTCTCGACGAGCCACTCGATCCTTTTGCCAAGCCCGGTGAAGCGGCGATCGAGGAATATGACCCGTGGGAACCGCTGAATTCCAAGATCTTCGATTTCAACTGGCAACTTGATCGCTGGGTATTGAAGCCGGTCGCCAAAGGCTACAACTTCGTCGTTCCGAATATCGTCCAAGTCGGCATCAGCAATTTCTTTTACAACATTCGCGTGACACCACGCGTGATGAACAACTTGTTCCAAGGAAAATTCAAGGGCGCGGGGATAGAAGTCGGACGATTTCTCATCAACACGACCGCTGGAGTCGGAGGCGTTTTCGATGTCGCGCGACACTTCCAACTGACCACTCCGGAGGAAGACACGGGACAGACATTGGGGTTTTACGGAATCAAGCCGGGTCCCTATGTGATGGTCCCGCTTCTGGGACCATTCACCGTTCGAGACCTTGTTGGGTATGTCGGAGATATTGCTTTAAATCCAGTCTATTGGCTGATGTTCCCGATTATCGAGATCGATGCCATTCCTTCGGTGGTCCCCCATCCAAATCGAGTGACGAGTTCCCTCATCTTACTTACCGCACGAGGCATAGAAGTCGTGAATGATCGTTCTTTGAATTTGGAAAAGTTTCAAGGTGTTGAAGGGTCTACGTTGGATCTCTATGCGTCAGTCCGTAATGCCTATCTACAGAAGCGAGCCCAGGCGATCAGAGAATAGACGTCCCATACCGTTCACCGTTTCGTCACCTTTCTCGGTTTGTTTATCTGAATCAGACTAGCCCTTCACAAGGTACCCCTACGGGAAAGAGCTTCTCGTGGGAAACCCACCCGCTTACAACCCACTAAAAATACAGAGAAGATAAATTTCCCGCGAAGATGGATCAGGGGGGCTTAGACGGAAAGCTTCGGCGAAGACATCGCTTCTAGCCCACTTCCAAAGACCCCATCAGGTCAAATCCTGCACAAGTAGGCTGAGGCTAAGATTGCGTGTTGCGATAGCCGTTTGTGATCGGCATCCGGCGGCTCTTGCCGAAGGCGCGGGGTGTGACCTTGGCCCCTATGGGAGCCTGTTGTCGCTTGAACTCACTGCGATCGACCATTCCCACCACGCGCAAGACCGTTGCGCGATCAAACCCAGCCTCGACGATTTCGTCGGGCGAGCGATCGTCTTCGACATAGGCCCTGAGAATGGGGTCGAGAACGGGGTACGGTGGAAGAGAATCTTCATCCTTTTGATTTGGCCTCAACTCGGCGGTCGGCGGTCGATCCAGAATACGTGTGAGGATGACCGGCGACGGACCGAGTCCATTTCGAAACCTCGCCAGCTCGTAGACCATCGTCTTCGGTACGTCTTTAATGACGGCGAACCCACCGGCCATATCGCCGTACAGCGTCGAGTATCCCACGCTCATCTCGCTCTTGTTTCCCGTGGTCAACACCAGATATCCAAACTTATTAGAGACAGCCATGAGCAGCGTACCGCGAATGCGGGCCTGGAGGTTTTCCTCGGTCGCATCTTCCGCACACCCGACGAATGACGGTGTCAACGATCGGCGATAGGCGTCAAATGTCGGCGTAATCGGGATAGTGTTCACGTCGATACCGAGACACTGGGCGAGCGCGACAACATCCTCTTCGCTTTCAGGCGAGGTGTACGGAGACGGCATGAAAAGACCGTGCACGTGCGTAGCCCCAAGCGCATCCACCGCAATTGCCGCAGTCACTGCCGAATCGACGCCACCGCTCAACCCAATCACCACTTGCGTAAATCCATTCTTTCGAGCATAGTCCTTCACAGCCAGTACCAGCGCGCGATACACCGCGTCGATCTCGTCCAAGAGTTCCGCCACCATTGGCACGATTCGAATCCGCATATTCTTTTTAATCGTCTTCCCCTTCACCACGAGACGATCGACAACCGAAACAGTGTTTCTAGCCCCTGCCGCCCTTCCCTCACGCCTCATACGCCCACGTGAACCAGCGTCCATGGTCAAGTCGGCCACCAGCAACTCTTCCTGAAATGCGTGACTACGCGCGATCACCTTGCCGGATTGATCAAGAACCACACTACTCCCATCGAAAACCTGCTCGTCTTGACCTCCGACCATATTGGTATATGCGACCATGACTCCGTTTTCCCGCGCTCTCGCCACCAGCATCTGCTCCCTCGAGCGACTGCTACCGATATGAAAGGGAGAGGCATCGATAGCGATCAGCACCTCAGCACCGGCCGCTGCTTGTATCCGAGCGGGTCCCTCCGATAAGCAGATATCGTCACAGATGGTCACCCCAATCGTCACTCCGTTGACGACGAGTAATGGGAGTCTTTGACCTGGGGAAAAATATCGGCGTTCATCAAATCCCCCCTTGTCGGACAAATGCCATTTCCGATACTGCCCAAGCAACTTGCGATCCGCAATCAACGCTGCCGTATTGTAGAGCGTCGGCTGCCCGGCTGAGGTGTTCGACGTCCGAGAGGAATGTGCGTCGCGTCGGTTGCCTTGCTCCACGTACCCGACCACGGCAACCACACCACGACAGGCTTGAGTGATCTTGTTCAAGGCCCGCACGGTATCTTTCACAAACTGTGGCTTGAGCAGGAGGTCTTCAGGGGGAGAGCCGGTAACTGCCAGCTCGGGGAATATGATCAGGTCGGCTTTTGCCTTCTTTGCTTCTCGGATCCAGGTCGTAATGCGGTGAAGGTTGCCGGACAGATCTCCGACTGTCGGGTTCATCTGTGCCAGTGCGATTCGCAACGTCCGCATAGTGCTCCGATGAACTGACTTATTCTCGCTGGTCAATTGCACTCTACGCGGGGAATTGGTTCATATCGACTTCGCTCTCTGCGGCAAGAAGCTGGCACGTTAGGCATGCGCACGAGGAGAGGATCCTCGTGAAACTGAGCACCACTGCTCAAACACGTGTTTTTCAATCGGCCCTATCTGCACCTGTCCGATACGTTCCGGCCACACTCCAATGACTCGCCCCTCCGACACCTTTTTATCATGCAGCATGGCCTTCCAGATTCTCTGCGATGTCCATGGCGGCATACGATCACTCAGCCCCGCTTCCTGTACGATGTGCCGAATGTTTTCGACGACCGGGCGAGAACAGATCCCTTGGAAACAAGCAAGCTCGGCTTCCTGCACTAATCCAACCCCTACCGCCTCGCCATGAACAAATGATTTATATCCTCCCAACGCTTCAAGAGCATGTCCGATGGTATGCCCGTAGTTGAGGATTCGTCTACGATCAGATTCTCGCTCATCTGCGGCAACGACCTCGGCTTTTATCTCACAGGATCGCTTCACCACTGTAGAGACGATAGCAGGCGCATGTTTCCGCAACGCAGACATGTGCCGCTGCAGATAGGCAAAGAATGACTCATCCGCAATAATTCCGTACTTAATGACTTCGGCAAGTCCGGCAATCAATTCTCGAGTGGGCAAGGTACGAAGAGTCAGTGGATCAATCCATACGGCGCGTGGTTGATAAAACGACCCGATCAAGTTCTTCCCAAGTCGATGATCTACACCCGTCTTTCCTCCGACACTGGAATCAACCTGGGCAACAAGAGTGGTCGGCACCTGAATATAAGGAATGCCGCGTTGGTAGATCGAGGCTGCAAACCCGGTCATGTCGCCCACAACGCCGCCACCAAGTGCCACAAGCATTGACGACCGTTCAAACCGATGGCGTGCCAACACATTCAGGATCTGCTCTACCGTCTTCAACGTCTTCGAGCGTTCCCCTGGAGTCAGCACGATCGGGATAGGCTCAATGCCATACCGTTTGACCGTTTCCAGACTCCGCTTCAAATAGTGCCGAGCAACGTGCCGATCTGTCACAAGACCGACTTTGCCTCGTACTCCCTGTTCCTGTAATTTTCTGCCTAATTTCTCTAACAATCCGGTCTGAATGACGATCTCGTAACTTCGTTCAGCCAGAGAAACAGGGACCGTGAATGGTTGAGTCATTGTGTTATCCAAGAATACCGAGTGGAGCGGCACATCATGCAGTCTTCTACCACAACCGTACTGGGATGTTTACAGAATGTGGCATCGTAGCACAGCCCCGGCAAGACTAAAAAGATACGTATCCTCTTAGAAGACATCCTGAATATTGCGTAAACGATCGCCGCGAGACAAAAACAAAAGCGTGGCGATACAAGATGTATCGCCACGCTTTCTCTACCGTAACGCCTCAGGCCGGCTCTACGTTTTAATAATACTCGGCGTGAGAAAAATGAGCAATTCTTGCTTGGAGACTCCTTCGGACTTGTTCTTAAACAGCCACCCCAGAACCGGCATACGCGAGAGATAGGGCACGCCTTGAACGTTGTTGTTTTGGGTATCGACAAAGACTCCACCGATCACCATGGTTTCGCCGTCTCTGACAATCACCTGTGTGGTGGCCTCCCGTCGGTCGATACTCGGACCGGCCGGATTGCTTCGTGCCCCGACCGCGTTCCGAGTCGCCCGCACGCGCATCAAAATCCTCTTGCCGTCCTCTCTCGGATCACGCGAGGTAATTTGAGGCGTCACGTTCAACTCCAAATTGGCGTCGACAAACGTCGTCTGCGTCCCCTGCAAAGATGTCGTCTGGAACGGGATCGATTCACCTTGGGAAATCTTTGCTTCCCGCTTGTCCAACGTGGTGATCTTCGGCGCCGCAATCACTTTGGTCAACCCGAGCAACTCTCCGGCCGAGAGCCGCATGTCCAACGCAAAATCACCGCCAAGTTTGCCGAAGGTCCAGCCGATCGAGGGTACCGCAGGCAATCCACCGACCTGGGCCGGTAAATTCACCAGGAACGTTCGGTCAACCGTACTGCCCCCTGTCCCTGCTATCTGCCCAAATGGACCGGTAATATTCGAAAGCGCAAAGAAGTCCGTGGGTGTACGATTGCCCGCTTGAAATCCCCACTGAATACCTAACCCTCGTGCGTACACAGTGTCGGCTTGGACGATCCGTGCCTCAATCTGCACTTGAGGCACCTCTAAATCGAGTCCCTCGACGAGCTGTTTAATGATGGCGAGCTTCGACTCCGTCTCCCTGACGATGAGCGCATTGCTGCCGAGATTGAACTCGATGATTCCTCGAGGGCTTAAGTACTTCCGCAACGACTGCATCACCTCTTGAGACTGCAGATTACGAATATAAAACACACGATCGACGAGTTCTTCAGCCTTCGTTTTGGACTCTTTGGCTCGAGCCTCTTCCTCCTGCTGCTTGGAAATATTCGCTAGTGAATCGACCCACACAATGCTCCCTTGACGAATCATGCCGAGGCCGTTCATCTTCAAGAGCATATCCATGGCCTGATCCCACGGCACACTGACGAGCTTCATCGTGACCTTGGACTTGACCCCTTCGCCAACGACGATGTTGAACCCGCTGACCTCGGCGATCAATCGAAGAATATTGGTGATGTCGGCCTGTTGAAAGTCGAGCGAGATTCGCCGACCGACAAATCGCGTTTGGCCTGCCACGATATCATCGGAACGATCATCCTTTTCAACCGCAGGGCTTTCTCCGGCCATCTGCACGCGTTGCACTTTAAACTGAGACTGGGCAGGACCGATGATTCGCGTCGCTTTCTTGACTCCGCGATCCCTCGGTTCAAACAGCGCCTTGCGGGGCTGAGAACGGAGTGGGCTCAGCTCTTCCCTATCAACCTGGGCTGCGAGAACAGAGGGTATTTTCCGCTCGGTTGGCCTCAGCGTGATCAAGATCTTGTTGTCTTCACGGGAAAGAGAAAAAACCGGACGTTCAGGCACATCGAACACCAGTCTGACCTTATCCGCATGGTGCCCTATTCTGATTTTTTTGAGCAGATAGTGATCGGCCCGGAGAACGGATCGCCTCAGGGCTGAGGAGACGGCTGGAATATCGACAATTAATCGAGATTCATCCAGGAAATTGGCCTCGGGAAATAGTTGGCCGTCCCCGGCAACCACGACAGTCACCAGATCCGCTTCAGGACGGACGTCGATCGCAGTGACGGTTTGTGCCAACAATCGTGTTTCGGTCATGTCGGCCCGCGCGACACCACTCCGCGTTGTCACGCCGAGCTCTTCGGCGAACGCAGGCATCTGAACAAGGGCGGTCAGCACGACACATGATGCTCCCAAGGCCCTGATGAAACATCCGACAGTCGGATACAGATCGACGCGCAACAATAATGGTTTCATTCTGAGCCCTCTTTGGGATGGAGGAGCTTGACATGTTCTCGCTCCTGCTTTTTGCCATACACATCAGTGAATCGTTCTTGGACAATGATACCGCGCTCGGTAATGGCGCTGACCACTCCATTGTTTTGACCGATCCTCGTTCCCCGTCGAACGGAGTACCCATGTCCTTCCGGAGTCTGCACCATGGCCGTATAGCCGTACGCGCCCCATACAACGGCAATCAAGTTGAGCTCCGTTAGGGTCACACGTTGTAATGGAGGGAGGGTGGTGTCCAGCTTCCCCGGCTGAAGCTCTTGCACAATAGGCGCAAACGGGTCACGCCGACCGGAAGGGTCATACCCGTTCCCAATCACACCTTCCGGCACAGAAAGCTGTGAGGGGATCGGAGCATTTGAACCCGATGAAGGCGATTCTAGAACCTGTGGAGCCGTCCTCGGAATTTCCGGCACAGAAGAGAGCTTGAGCGCATCATGCCTCATCGGTGCGATCAGACCAGGAACAGGAGAAGATTCGGCCCATGCCTCTCCATTCCCTGAAAGAACTACGCACACACACATGACGCCAGCGTGAACGATCAACGAATAGGATCGAGACATCATTCTCATGTCCAAGATATGCATGGTTTCACGACTTCGCTATTTGCCAACTTGCGCCACGGTGGGAGCATTGGTCGAAGACGATGCTCCGGGAACGGGTTTTTCTTGAGACGCCGCGTATGCGATCAGGTCAAAGGTTGTCTGCGACACAATCCGCCCTTGTTCAATTTTTGGAGATCCCATCTTCAGACCCGACACCGTAATGATTCGAGGAAGTTGATTGATCCGATCAAAAAACAGGGCGGATGTGTGATACACGCCGGCGACTTCCACGCTGACCGGCATTTTGACAAAAAGCTTCGATGCATCTTCAGTCTGCGCACCTGGCTTCCACAGCTTGATGTCGAGCCCCAATCTCACCCCTAGATCAGACACCTGTTTGAGCAGCATGATCGCTTCTTCTTCCGGAGGAAGCCGCTCTTTCTTCTTGGCCAACTCAATTTCAAGCTGTTTATTCGCAGCAACGAGCTCATCGAGATGCTTGACTTTGATCGTGAGCGTCTGAATCTCACCTTCCAACTTGCTGTTTTCAGCCTCGAGCGTCGTGATCGTCTCCGATTTCGGTTCCGCAATGTAGAAATAGAACCCGGCAAGTATGCCGCCGACGAGTAACACCAAGAGCGCGACCTTTTGCGAAGCCGGTACATTGCGCAGCACATCAAGGTTGACCTTCGGCAACTCCATGACTATCCCTTCAAACGAAACGCTAAGCGAAATTGATACACATTGATCTTGTTTTCGACCGCCGCTTTACTCTCCTGCAAATTGATGCCGGTGAAGTAATCCGTACGCCGTAAATTATTCACGAATTCCACCACGTCGTCGTTCGTTAATGCCTTCCCTTCCAACTCTACCGAATCAGATGCCACACCCAGTCGTGTGAGCCATACTTTGAGCGGCTCCAAGCTCTGACTGACATGGTCGAGAACCTTCACTGGCCCCATTCTGGATTGCTCCAGTTGATCGATAATCCGATTCTTGTCCTCAAGAAGCTTTTTCTTTTGTTCAAAGTCTTGTACTTGCTTGACCTGTTCCTTAAGCTGCGCTACTTGTTTTTCTTTATCTTGTTTTTCTTCTTGCCGGGCTTCAAGCTCACTGTCCAACGAGGCCGAATACCACCAACAGCCTGCCAACGTTACCAGGATCACTCCGGCACCAAGCAACGCCTGTGCGCGCACGTCATACTGAGGTTTCGCAGATCTTCCTTTAGGTCCACCCGGAAGGAGATTAATCCGAATCATCTGTCCCCCACCGCTCGTAACGCCAGTCCGACACCGACCGCTGCCGATGGAGCCAAATCTGCCAGGAGGTCAGGGTCGATGTCACACCCTGTCACGTCGATCTCGGCGAACGGATCAGCCATTTCCACAGGCACTTGCATTCGATCGCCGAGTTGCTGAATCAGCCCTTTTGCCCGAGCCACGCCGCCGCACACGAGAACGCGTGTGAGCTCGGAGTTCACGGCTGAGGTCTTGAAATAGTCCACGGTCCGAGCGATCTCAGATGCGACTTCCGCATTCACGCTGTCCACGACACTCGCGAGCGACGCCCCACTGGAATCACCTACACGGTCTTTTTTCTTACTTTCTTCAGCTTCTTCAAACGACAGTCCGATCTCGCGTTGAATCGCTTCGGTATACCGATTTCCTCCCAATGGGATATCCCGTGTAAAGAGCGAAGATCCGGCACGAATGATGTTGACATTCATCACACTCGCACCGAGATTCACGAGCGCCGTCGTCTCGTCTTGTGCCAGCGGATAATTAATTGCATACATATTTTCGACTGCAAACGCATCAACATCCATAACCACGGGAATGAGCCCGGCAGCCTTGACCAGTTCGGTCAGTTCATTGATCTTGTCTTTCTTCGCTGCGACAAGAATCACCGACATATCTCCCTGTTGGTCTTCCGTCGTGTCTAAGGGTAAGACATGAAAGTCGATATTGACCTCATTGATATCAAACGGAATATATTGTTCCGCCGCCAACTTTACCTGGCCCTCTAATTCTTCATCCGGCATAGGCGGTAAACTGATCTTCTTTACGATAACGGCATGTCCTGAGATCGAGATCGCAACATGCTTATGTTTGACGTTAGATTCTTCAAATAATTCTTGAATGGCCGAGACCACACGGCCTTCATCCATGACCGTTCCGTCAACGATCACTTCAGGCTCAAGCGGTTTCACGCCGAACTTTTGGAGGAAGTGTCGCCCTTTACTTTCCTTGAGCTGAGCGACTTTGATCGCACTGGATCCGATATCGAGCCCCACCAACTGCCGACGGGGAGTCAACATGGAGACGACATCGGTTTCTACAAGCTTTTTTAGTGAGGTCAACATGCGTTACCTGTCACCTTACACGACAGCCTTCCGGGCACGAATAACTTTCTCAATTTCATCCACATTCTTCTTTGTATACAGGCGCCAATTTCTCCAATCTCGATCCGGTTGGGCAATCACACCGTCCCGTTCCCAGCGAAAGAGCGTCGCCTTGGAAATATCAAACAAGTCACACACCTGACATACCTTGAATCCCGACGAACTCGATATAGTTTTAGTGTTTTTCACTTTGGTGATTAATACTAGATTCGATACCTTTTAGCATTCACATGGATAAGTATAGTCAATAGACTCTACCTGTCAAGGAAACGTCAGAACGCGGGGGGCAGAGAAGAAAAACAATGGCAGGTATTACAGCTGCTTATATCTTGTCGATGTCTCGGTGCTTGAGCCCGACTTTGTGCCCCAGCGCGACAAGACTCTCACGGAGACGGCCGGCTACCGCAACTGAACGATGGCGTCCACCCGTACAACCGATACCGATGGTCAGATAACTACGTCGCTCTCGTTGGAACAGCGGCAAGAGAAACTTCAGCAGATTTTCGAGATGCGCCATAAGTGCAACGGCCTCAGGGTCCGTGAGGACGAAGGTTCGGACCAGTGGATCGTCTCCAGAAAGAGACTTCAGCTCGGGCACGAAAAACGGGTTTTTGAGAAAACGCACATCAAACAACAAATCGATATCATAGGGGACCCCGAATTTATATCCGAAGGTCATGAGCGAGATCGTCAGTCGTTTGTCCGACGATTCCTGTTGAAACTGATTTGCAAGCAGCTCACCGAGCTCATGAACCGTCAGATCGGAGGTGTCAATGATTCGATCGGCTCGGCGGCGAAGCTCGGCAATGCGCTCTTTTTCGAATCGAATACCATCCAAAACGGGGAGATGGGGCAATAGTGGATGGGGACGTCTGGACTCTGAAAAGCGCCTGATCAATACCTCTTCGCGGGCTTCAAGAAAAAGCACTTGCACGGCATGACCAAGCGCTTTGACTCTCTCCAAAATGCCGACAAAATCCGAAAAAAATGCTCGCTCTCTAATATCAATCCCAAGAGCAACATTGGAAATTTCACTTTGCTGCTGGTTGCAAAGATCCACAAACGTCGGAAGAAGCGCGGGAGGGAGATTATCGATACAGAAGTATCCGGCATCTTCAAACGCTTTGAGGGCGTAGGTTTTTCCCGAGCCAGATAACCCACTGACGATTACGAGGTTCAGTCGAGCCATGAGATCGTCACCACCTCAGCAGACATACAAGACGTTCCCACGCGTGAATCCGCCGTCAGCCTCAACTACGATTCCCTAACGCCGCCGCGCTGTAAGTCTTTAGGCTCTGGCGGCGAGCTTAGAAGGAAATCACAAGGCCTTCGGCTTAGTCGACTTATGGTTGACCAAGCGATCTTTCCATTTTCGAAACTGCGCATCCACACGATCGACGAGAGCGTCAATCGTGGCATACATCTCTGAGGTTGATGTTTTGGCCTGCACACGCTTGCCGCTGACCGCACCAGTGACCTCGGCCTTATGTTGAAGCTTTTCGACTCCCAATACCACTTGAAGGGATCCAACGTCTAATCCGTATCGATCCAAACGACCGAATCTGGTCTCGACATAGCTTCTCAAGGCTGGTGTGACGGCCATGTGACGACCCGTGATTCTCAGCTTCATGCCCACCTCCATTATGGCCTCGGTTGGACGCAACGTACCGGCACCTAAAAAAACCGCTTGCGTTGACTGGCGGACGGGATATTCAGCTCAGCCCGATATTTGGCCACGGTTCTCCGTGCAATACACACCCCCTGTTTACTATGAAGCCGAGCCGCAATTTCCTCATCCTTCAAGGGCCGCTTCGTATCTTCTTCAGCCACCATCGTCTTGATCATATCTCTGACGGACACGGAGGAATGCATGCCTGACGGCTCATCAGCGCGTTGAAGCCCAGCGTTGAAGAAAAACTTCAGTTCCAGCATGCCTTGTGGGCAGTACATATATTTATTGGCCGTCACTCGACTGATGGTGGACTCATGCATTCCAATATCTTCAGCCACCTGCTTAAGAACTAGGGGTTTCAGATATTGAACCCCATGATCAAAAAATTGCTCCTGGAATTTCACAATACTGGAAACCACCTTCACAATCGTCCGATTCCGCTGCTCGATACTTCGAATCACCCATTGAGCAGCCCGCAACTTTTCATCCATATACGCCTTGGTTTCAGGAGTTCCACCCTGCCCCGAAGAGATGAGCTGTTTATAGTACGGGCTAATCCTCATGCGTGGAAGCCCATCGTCATTTAATAGTACAACCCACTCCCCTTCGTTTTTCACCACAAACACATCCGGCACGATGACATAGTTTTGAGTGTTCGTGAACGGCCTGCCTGGCTTTGGCTCAAGTTCACCAATAATTTTTGTAGCTTGAAAGACCTCCTCGACCGTAATGTTTAAGGCCTTCGCAATCTTGGCATATTGTTTTTTTTCTAGGTCCTTCAAATGATGCGATACGATGCTTCCGACAACCGATCCTTTCAACGCTCCGGGTGGCGACCCAAGCGAGCCGAATGGATTCCGGCCTAAATGGCCGAGTTGCAGGAGAAGACATTCCGGAAGATCCCTTGCACCGACTCCAGTCGGATCGAATGTCTGAATATCTTTTAGTACAGATTCGACGTCTGGCTCGGTGAAGACGGTTCCGGTCACGACTTCCGCCAGTGGAATGCGAAGATACCCATCATCATCCAGATTGCCGATGATTAAGCGACCGATCTCTTTCTCTCGATCACCCAGCCCGGACAGGGATAACTGCCAAAGAAGATGTTCTTCGAGAGAAGTCGCTTTTGCCACGGTTTGCTCGTAGGAAGGAAACTCATCTTGAGCAGAGGCATATTCAGACTCCCCACTCCGTCGATCTCTGCCGAAGTACTCTTCCCACCCGGAAGCGGAAAACTCTTCCGGTGACCCTTGCTCTTCACGTGTCTCAACCGCCGGACCAGGCTGATCCGTTTCTTCCAAAGTGGATGGTGCCTCAACCCTCTCCTCAGTGACCAGAGTCTCTCCCTCTTCGGCATCAGATTGCATTTCATCCAGCAGCGGATTTTCCAGAAGATGCTGCGTGAGGCTCTGCTGCAATTCAAGTCGAGACAACTGCAACAGCTTAATCGCTTGCTGCAGCTGAGGCGTCATGATGAGTTTTTGTGTGAGCTGTGGCACCAAACGAAGTTTCATCGCGGCCTCTACTGCTCCTCTTATAACTTGAACTGCTCTCCAAGATACACGGCGCGAGCCGTCGGACTCTGCACAATCACTTCAGGAGATCCCGCCTCCAAGATCAATCCTTCATTGATAATGTAGGCACGGTCGACAATGGAGAGTGTCTCCTGGACATTATGGTCGGTAATCAATATTCCGATCCCCTTTTCTTTTAAGCGCGTGATGATCTGCTGAATATCCGCCACGGCGATCGGGTCGATCCCGGCAAACGGTTCATCCAGCAGCATGAATGACGGGGTAGCCGCCAACGCACGCGTAATTTCCAGACGCCGACGCTCTCCTCCCGAGAGCGCATAGGCCATGCTTTTTCGTATATGGAGGAGGTCCAACTCTTTGAGTAAGACATCAACCCGTTGACTGCGCTCTTTACGAGCATACCCCAGCATTTCAAGAATCGCCAAGACATTGTGTTCTACCGAGAGTCGACGAAACACCGATGATTCCTGCGGTAGATACCCGATTCCTCTTCTCGCTCGTTTGTACATCGGCAGGCTGGTCACGGATTCCCCAAGAAAGATGATCTCCCCTTCATCGGGCTGACATAACCCCACGATCATGTCGAAGATAGTAGTCTTTCCTGCTCCGTTCGGACCAAGCAGTCCGACCACTTCGCCGGCAGACACCTCAACGGCGACCCCTTTGACGACTTTGCGACCACGAAAACTTTTTACCAATCCGGTTGCACGCAAGCACCGTTCCGGTTGTGCCGTGATTGAATCAACGAGCGCGCCAGACTCGGCACCAATACTCTGGGTCATGGCTGACTCGGCCCCTCACCTTCGATACGAACATGAGATCCGCCTTCCACCACGCTTCGCTCTTCCGCCAGAAAAATCGTAATCACCTTACCACTGACACGCGTGCCCTTCTCCCAGGCCACAGGATCGCCCGTCAAGACAATTTTCTCTCCATCGACAAAGTATAGGGCTTTCTGACAGGTCGCGTTACCGTTCTCATACGCAATCTTGACACGATGAGCATCGCCGGTCGCCTCAATACGACTCACTGAGCGATTCGACATCCCAGTCATCATAGTGTGCTCTTTGGCAGACGAAGCGTTCCGGACAGATTCATGGCGATCTGCCGATCCTCCTGAAGACGACTGAAGATCGTGGGTTTTTGAACTAAACGACACCACCATCTTATCTGAGTGAACGATCAAAGAGCCTCGAGTCAATACCACCGTATCTTCAAAAACGGCCTGACTGTCTTGGTTTCGTACGGTCATTTTTTGGGAGGTAATTGTAGTCGATACACCGGGCGCCTCCATGCTCCTTTTCAGGCTCGCAGATTCCGTTGAGGGAGCCGCCGTCGCGGGTCCGGCAAAAATCGCACTAAGAAGAAGGAGCCAGATCCACATGCACATCCTGCAATACCTCAAATTCTTCCGATTCCATTTTCCCACGCAGTCCTTGTCCCCTCATCTCCAACCCATGTCCCACCATCCGCACAGAATCGTCCGTCTGAATTTCCCGCGTCTCTTCCACCCATACCAAGTGGTTGGTATAAATCGTATAGCCGCTCTTGGTTTCCACCACAACAGGCGTTTGACGATTGGCCAATGTGAAGTTTTTGGTTGTCGTATCCAGTGTTCCTTCCTCTCCGTGTACGATCACCATGTCTCCTCCCGCGCCATAGAACGTGAGAGCCACATCATGCAGGACGGCACGCTTCTCTTGTTCAAATAGACGAGCCTGCTTGGCCTGTACTTGCCACTGGACCGTATCACCTTTGGATTGGGTAAAGATGAATTCCATGATCTTCGCATCCGCCTGTTCAATCGATTCCGGAACCATTGGTCGGCTACTTTCTCGAAAATCGGCATTTTTGAAGAGGAGATAGCCGAGAAATGCGGCTAGCAACACGCTCAAGGAGAGAAGAGCCCGTCTTACTACAAGCTCCCACATGTTCTAAGAATTCCTCGATGCATAATGATCACACACGTGGCACGATCGTAGCATGCACAGCCAGTCAAGTAAACGACCTCTGGGGAACCTGAAATAAAAAGACTCCCGTATGTTGTCATACGGGAGTCTTTAGACTGACAATCGACTATTCTCGACTACAAAACTAGGCAGATGCCCCAGCTTCAGTAGATGCGGGCTGAGCCGCAGTCCCCTCGGATTTTTTCTTTGGGGCTCGCTCTTGACGAGCAACCAGCTCGATGGCAACCATTTCGGCCGCATCACCGATGCGGCGACGAGTTTTGACGATCCTCGTGTACCCTCCGGGTCGATCTTTGAATCGCGCGGCCACATCGCTAAACAGCTTGGACACAACTGCCTTGCTGCGAAGAAAGCTTAAGGCACGTCGGCGCGCAGGCAATGTCCCTTCCTTGCCGAGAGTAATCATTCGATCGGTGAATCCCCGAATCTCTTTCGCCTTGGCTCCAGTAGTTTCGATACGCTCTTGATCTAACAGTGAGGTCACCATGTTTCGAAACAGCGCCCCTCGATGCTTCGTCTGTCGCCCAAGTTGTCGTCCTTTTTTTCTATGTCGCACGGTAACCCTCTTGATTGGAAAGCATTATTCCGGCTTCGGACTTCCATTATGTGGAGAAGACGCAGCCTCGACCTTGGTTCCCAAGGAAAGACCCATCTCAGTAAGAATTTCTTTGATCTCATTGAGAGACTTTTTCCCGAAATTCTTTGTTCTGAGCATTTCCCCTTCAGACTTTTGCACAAGATCGGCAATCGTTTTGATATTTGCGTTCTTCAAGCAATTAGCTGCTCGAACAGACAACTCCAACTCATTCACGCTACGAGAAAGATTCTTATTCACTTCGCGCTGAGAGTCTTCGTAGCCTGCTTCGCTCTTTCCTTCGCTTCGCTCTTCAGGGTTGATAAAGATATCCAGATGTTCACGTAAGATTCCTGCCCCGTTAGAGAGCGCATCGCGAGGGCTGATCGTACCGTCTGTCCAAATCTCCATCGTCAGCTTGTCATAATCGGTCATGCGACCGACCCGTGCATTCTCGACCTGGAAATTGACCCTTCTGATCGGAGAAAAAACGGAATCAATGGCGATCACTCCAATCGGCAACCCCTCTTCTTTGTTACGCTCAGCCGGCACATAACCACGGCCATGCTTGACCGTCATCTCGATGTCCAACGTGGCATCTTTGTCGAGCGTCGCAATGTGTAGATCAGGCGTCAGAATGGTCACATCGCCATCATGTAAAATGTCCGACCCCTTTGCTTCTCCAGGCCCCTTCTTTTTCAAGCGTATGGTTTTCTGTTTATCGGTGTGGAGCGCCAGCCGCAAACCCTTGATATTCAGAATGATGGCTGTGACATCTTCCGTCACTCCGGAAATCGTCGAGAACTCGTGTACGACCCCCTCAATTTTCACGGTCGTCACCGCGGCCCCCGTGAGTGATGACAACAAAATGCGACGGAGGGCGTTACCGATCGTGGTGCCAAACCCCCGTTCAAACGCTTCCGTCGTGAACCGTCCAAATGTGGGAGAATGTGCATCTTTGTCGACTTCCACCCGCATTGGGATCTGAAAGTCTTTCATCGCTTTGATCATGACCCATCCTCCATACCATCGAGTGACTAAGACACCGGCCGATACCGGCGATGTCGAAACAATGCATCTCTAAACCGGTAGACTATCGTGAGTACAACTCCACGACCATCTGTTCGTTAACCGGCAACGCAATCTGCTCCTTGGCCGGCAACGCACGCACCGTGCCCTTGAATGCTCCCTTGTCAAGTTCAAGCCAATCAGGGATGCCGCGACTATCAACCGATTCCAAGGCAGCCTGGATGGCGACTAAATCTCGGCTCCGTTCACGGATTTCGATTACATCGCCAGGTTTCACAAGCGCTCCAGCCACCGTAATTTTCTTGCCGTTGATAGTGAAGTGCCCATGACTGACCATCTGACGAGCTTGTTTGCGTGATGCACCGAAACCTAAGCGATAGGCGACATTGTCCAGTCGGCACTCCAGCAAACGCAGCAGAGCATCGCCCGTGACACCGGTTTGCCGTTCTGCACGTTCGAAAACGCCACGAAATTGACATTCCTGCAATCCATAGATGCGACGCAATTTCTGCTTTTCGCGCAGCTGGAGACTATAGTCAGAGGTTCGTTGTCGCCCCTGCCCATGTTGGCCAGGCGGATAACTCCTGCGTTCGATCGCGCATTTTTCCGTCATACAGCGCGTGCCTTTGAGAAAAAGCTTTTCACCTTCTCGCCGACACAACCGGCAGACTGGGCCACGATACTTTGCCACTGCTTCCTCCTCGCAAAAATAGCTTACTGATTCACTGAAAAGGCACCGTATGGTCTCACGCATTCACCTGAGTCATCATGCCGCGTCAGACGCGTCGTCGTTTTGGTGGCCGACATCCGTTATGTGGAATGGGCGTGACATCACGGATCAGATTGATCCGCAAACCAGCGCCTTGCAATGAGCGGATGGCTGATTCTCGCCCAGAACCTGGCCCATTCACATACACATCGACTTGCCGCATCCCGCTTTCCATAGCTTTTCTCGCGGCAGCTTCTCCAGCCCGCTGAGCAGCGAACGGAGTGCTTTTCCTCGATCCTTTAAACCCTTGATTGCCGGCGCTCGCCCACACCACCGTGTTTCCACTCATGTCAGTGATCGTCACAATCGTATTGTTGAACGATGCCTGAACATGAGCCACACCACTCTGAACGATCCGGCGTTCTTTCTTTTTCCCTTTTTTCACGCTCATGCAAACTCCTCCGGCTGTTTCAGCAGACTACAAACTTGAAGGTCATTTGGACACTGTCGGCCTTGGCTTGCTGCTGACGCCTGCGCGCCGCCCTTTACGCGTCCGAGCATTGGTCTTGGTTCGTTGTCCGCGGACGGGCAAACCCTTGCGATGGCGCAACCCACGATAGGACCCCGTATCAACCAGCCGCTTGATATTGAGCGACACCTCTTTGCGTAGATCACCTTCAACCCGATAATCACGCTCAATGATCTCCCGCAACTTGACGATCTTATCCTCGCTCAGGTCTTTAATACGAACTGCGCTATCAACTCCCGCTTCATTGAGGATCTTCTGCGCAGCCATGCGCCCAATCCCATAGATGTAACTTAATCCGATATCCGTTCGTTTGTTTCGTGGCAAATCAATGCCGGCAATACGTGCCATTACTTCCTCCCGATATAAGTATCGAGCACTAGGTCATCAACCGTTTCACCGGTTGCGCCTATACATGTTAACGTGTGGAGCTTGCGCGTGCCTGCTTCAGACTCCCCATCATCCCTGTCTCTGTTTGTGGCGTGGGTTTTTGCAAAGGATTCGCACGACCCCACGACGGCGCACAACCTTACACTTGGCACATATGGGCTTCACTGATGATTTGACCTTCATGACAATTCGCCACTCCCATTACTTGAAGCGATAGGTAATTCGGCCTCTGGTCAAATCGTACGGTGACATTTCCACCGTGACCTTATCGCCGGGAAGGATACGAATAAAATGCATCCGCATCTTTCCCGAGATATGAGCCAATATGACATGGCCATTATCCAGCTTGACCCGAAACATAGCGTTAGGAAGCGTCTCTGCTACCGAGCCCTGGACTTCAATGATGTCTTCTTTTGCCACGTCCTGCTGTATTCTTTCCTGACAACTTAACTTAGAGTGTTTCCCATTGACTCAAAATACGAGGCGCACCGTTCGGCTGGACGGCAATCGTATGCTCGAAATGAGCGGACAGGCTCCCATCTACGGTCACTGCGGTCCATCGATCCTCAAGAACACGAACGGCACTCCGTCCCATATTCACCATTGGTTCGATCGCCAACACCATACCGGGTTGTAATCGAGCCCCCTGCCCAGGTTTTCCATAATTGGGAACTTGAGGTTCTTCATGCAGTTGACGACCAATCCCATGCCCGACAAACTCGGTGACGACTGAGAATCCTGCCGATTCGACATGTTGTTGCACAGCGTGTGAAATATCCGTTACACGGTTTCCGACCACCGCTTGCTTGATTCCCAGAAAAAGCGCCTCTTTTGTCACTTGAACCAGCTTTTCCGTTTCTGCCGGGATTCGACCAACCGCTACCGTTACGGCTGAATCCCCATAAAATCCCCCCACAATAGCACCGAGATCCAATCCGATGATATCCCCCTCCTTCAACTTTCGTTTTGAAGGAATACCGTGAACAACCTGTTCGTTCACGGAAGCACAAAGGGTCTTAGGGTAGTTTCGATACCCCTTGAATGCTGGAACGGCACCCCTAGCCCGTATCGCTTCTTCGGCTACACGGTCCAGCTCTTCTGTGCTGATACCTGGACAGACCGCCTTCCGTACAATCTCAAGTGCTTCAGCCACCACCCTTGACGCCTCTGCCATCACCAAAACTTCGGCGGGCGTTTTTAGAATGATCATGCCGTCTTGGGTACCCCCAACACGTTCGCAAGATTGGAATAGACCGTTTCAACCGCCTCTGAGCCGTTGAGATGCGTCAACAATCCCTGTTTCTCATAAAAGCTGATTAACGGTGCAGTCTGCTCTTCATACACACGGAGACGCGTCTCAATCGCCTCTCGCTGATCATCACTTCGCTGAATCAAGGCTTCCCCACATCGGTCACAGAGGGCACCGTTCTTGGACGGGGCAAACTCGAGGTGATAGGTTGCCTGACACTTGGGACAACTCCGACGCCCACTTAGTCGCTTCACAACCTGCTCACGGGGAACCATAAAATTAATCACTCGATCCAACAGAAGGCTCCGTTCGACGAGCACGCTCGCGAGCGCTTCCGCCTGAGGAACCGTCCTTGGAAACCCATCAAGAATAAACCCATTGGCATGTGATGAGTCAGCCAACTTTTCACGCACTAATCCGATGACGACTGAATCTGGAACCAATCTCCCTTGATCCATGTGCCCTTTAGCTTCAAGTCCTAAGGGCGTCTTATTCCGAACTGCTTCTCGAAGCAAATCACCGGTTGAAATCTTACGAATGCCATACTGCACAGCGGCTTTATCTGCCTGTGTGCCTTTCCCAACACCTGGAGCACCAAGAAACACAAGCTGCATGATACTAACCGCTTCTCCCGCGCAGTGGAGCCATTCCCTTCCCCAGAAATCCTTCGTAATTACGCATCAGCATATGCGATTCTATTTGTTGGGCCGTGTCTAAGCCCACACCAATAACGATCAGTAAAGAAGTGCCTCCAAAGTAAAATGGGACATTGAGCTTGTAAATCAACAGCTCAGGGATAACACAGACAATGGCCAGATAAATGGCCCCTGCAAATGTAATTTTCGTGAGCACATTATAAATATAGTCGGAGGTTCGCTGACCAGGTCTGATACCTGGAATAAAACCTCCATATTTCTTCATGTTGTCAGCCATATCAACGGGATTCAGTACAACTGCGGTGTAGAAGAAACAGAAGAAAACGATGAGTCCCACGTACATCAAAGTGTAGAGCAACGACCCGGGAGCCAACTGTGCTCCAATCGTCTTCACCCATGGCGTTTCGAAAAATCCCGCGATAGTCGCAGGAAACGCAATGATCGAGGAAGCAAATATGGGAGGAATGACTCCTGCCGTATTAATCTTCAATGGAATGTGGGTACTCTGTCCTCCGTAGACTCGCCTCCCGATTACCCGTTTTGCATACTGCACCTGAATCTTTCGCCGTCCGCTTTCCAGAAATACAATGGCGGCAACAACACCGATCATCAGCAGCGCCAATGCAATCAATAAAAACGCATTGAGCTGGCCGATCTCATACAGATTGTACGTCTGCGCCACAGCCGCAGGCAATCTCGCGACAATACCGGCAAAAATAATCAACGAGATTCCGTTACCAATCCCTCGCTCAGTGATTTGCTCGCCAAGCCACATTAAGAAGCCCGTGCCGGCCGTCAAGGTAATAACCGTCATGAGGCGAAATCCCCATCCGGCATTGAGCACGAACGCCCCTTGATTCATTTGCTCCAATCCGACTGCAATACCAAACCCCTGAACCAAGGCGATACCGATCGTTCCAAAACGCGTATATTGAATGATCTTCTTTCGCCCTCGCTCGCCCTCTTTGGCCAGCTTGGTTAAATGCGGAACGACGACTGTCAGCAATTGGAGAATGATCGACGCACTGATATACGGCATGATGCCCAGTGCAAAGATCGTCAGACGGGACAAGGATCCGCCTGAGAAAATATCGAGAAACCCCAGTAAAGCCCCGCCCTGTTTTTGCAAAAACTCGGAAAGGGCTTCGCCGTTGATACCGGGAGTCGGGATATGAGACCCGATCCGATACACGACCAGCATGCCGAGCGTGAACAAAACACGAGTCCGTAGCTCGGGAATCTTGAAGATATTCTGGAAACTAGTCAGAAGCCGTTCAAGCACCGCCGATGACCTCGACTCGCCCTCCGGCTGCTTGGATCTTTGCTTCAGCCGATTTACTGAATTTATGTGCTTGAACAACAAGCGCTTTTTTCAATTCGCCGTTGCCAAGAATTTTAATCGGCAGCTTTTTTCGCTTGACCAATCCGGCATCAACCATGGCTTGCGGAGTGACCATCTCGCTTCCAGCCCACTGTTCAAAACTTTTAATGTTGACGACTGCATATTCAGTTCGGAAATGGTTAGTAAAACCGAACTTGGGCAGCCGGCGAACCAACGGCATCTGCCCACCCTCAAATCCTGGACGCTTACCGCCTCCCGATCGAGCCAGTAGTCCCTTATGCCCTTTCGTCGCAGTTTTTCCGTGACCTGACCCAGGTCCTCGTCCTATACGCTTTCGCCGCTTTTTTGCTCCTTGTGCGGGAGCCAAATCATGGAGGTTCATGGTTTTCCAACCTCAAGTAGATAGCCAACTTTTTGAATCATTCCTCGGACCTGAGGCGTGTCAGGGCGAACAACCGTCTGCCGAATATGCCGAAGACCCAAGCCACGCAAGACGAGGCGATGCCGCTGAGGTGTACCAATGGGGCTTCGTCGTAGCGTCACACGCACACTTTGAACACCCTGAGTTGAAGTTTTCGATGCCTTTGATGAACCCATCAAACCGTAGCCCTTTCCCGCCCTTCAGCGACTGCTTGCCGACGGAAACGAAGTACATCGTCTAAATTTCTCAGTTGAGTGAGCCCATCCAGCGTTGCCCGAACGGTATTGAAGGGATTCCCCCGGCCAAGAGTTTTGGCGATGATGTTATGCGCTCCGACCAACTCCACAACGGCACGCACCGCGCCCCCGGCAATGATTCCCGTCCCGTCGACGGCCGGCTTTAAGAGTACGTGTTCGGCTCCAAACAGACCATGCACCTCATGAGGAATGGTGCCGCCTTTCAGCGGGACATGAACAAGATGTTTTTTGGCTTGCTCAACTGCCTTTGAAATCGCAACCGGGACTTCGGCGGCCTTGCCCTTGCCTATACCAACCCACCCATGACCATCACCGACGACAACGAGTGCACAGAAGTTGAAACGCTTTCCGCCTTTCACAACTTTTGCGACGCGATTGATAAACACAACTTTGTCTTTCAGGCTCAACTCATCGGGATTAACTCGCACGCTCTTCCCCCTCGGTCCTTAAGTTCAGTGATGGTCCGGTAGGCGACAACTCGCCATCCAAGCTCGTCAGGTACTCGGCCTCAAACTAGAATTGCAAGCCCCCTTCACGCGATGCATCAGCAAGCGCCTTGATTCGACCGTGGTATATTCGACCACCTCGGTCAAACACGACCGTGTTTACCTTGGCAGCCTTCGCACGATCGGCGATCAATTTCCCTACTGCCTTAGCTGCCTCAATCCCCCCTGTTGACTTAAGGGACTTCCGCAGTGATTTATCAAGCGATGACGCAGCTGCTAACGTAGCACCTCGAATATCGTCGATAACCTGGGCATAAATATGAGTCGCACTCCTAAACACATTCAGGCGAGGACGCTCTGCCGTTCCTAGAATTACACGCCGCACCCGCCGACGCCGTCGCTCAAGTTGTTGTACTTTATCTGCAGCATTCATGGCCAATTCCTATTTCCCTGTCTTGCCTTCCTTCTTACGCAACACTTCGCCCGCATAGCGAACACCCTTTTGCTTATAGACATCCGGAGGCTTAATCGCTCGCAGATCAGACGCCACTTGTCCCACCAACCGCTTATCAACTCCCTTGATGTTGATAAGCGTCTGCTTATCTACTTTCACGTCGATACCTGTCGGTACCTGATAGACGACCGGATTAATATACCCCACGTTGAAGCTTAACGTCCGACCTTGGAGTTGCGCCTTGTAGCCCACTCCGGTGATTTCTAATGAACGTTCGTACCCTTTCGTAACTCCGTGGATCATGTTACTCAATTCAGCGCGAGTCAGTCCGTGTAATGCCCTCAACTGACGATCATCACTTGCACGATCGACCACGGCTTGTCCACTGTTGACAGCCACGGTCACTCCTTGCACGAGCGCCCAATCCAACTTACCCAATGGACCTTTGACCGACACGGTTGATCCGGCGATTTTGACTTCTACTCCACCAGGGATTGCAATCGGCTTTTTTCCAATGCGGGACATGGTCTGTTAATCCTTCACTCAAAATCCAAATGACTTATCTGCCTACCATACCGAACAGAGCACCTCACCCCCAAGACGACTCTTACGGGACTCTTGGTCGGTCATAATTCCTTTTGATGTGGAAAGAATGGACACCCCGATCCCATTGCGAACTTTCTTTATATCCTGACTGCCGACATAGACACGACGTCCAGGCTTGCTGACACGTTCCATCCCGGTGATCATTGGCTGCCCCTCACCCACATAGCGAAGACGCACCGTGAGAATGGGATGTCCGTCATGAACTCCATCCTCAATGGCATCAATGTAGCCTTCCTTCTTCAAAATCTCCAAAACCGCTCGTTTCAGCTTCGAAGTAGGAACTGTGATTGTTTCAAACCGACGCTGAGCGCCGTTTTTCAAACGAACAAGAAGATCGCCGATTGGATCGGTAACCATACTATATCCTTCTATCCTCCATTGGCAGGCACCACCCTAAACACATCGCTACCAGCTAGATTTTCGAACTCCAGGAATTTCTCCTCGAAGACTCATCAGTCGAAAGCAAATTCGACACATCCGAAATCGACTGAGATACCCTCGCACGCGACCACAGACTCCGCATCGATGATATTCCCGTGTCGAGAACTTCTGCTTCGTTTCTGCTTTATTCCTCAGGGCCAATCGTGACACGTGCACCCCCTCCACTCAACAATCAGAAACCGTTGGTTCACATCATTCTTACGTACGAAACGGCATCCCCAAATGCTTCAAAAGAGCCTTCCCCTCGTCGTTCGTCCTGGCCGTGGTGACAACCGTAATATCCATCCCATGGATAGAGGCGACCTCATCGTACTTAATTTCAGGGAAGATCAACTGCTCTTTTAAACCAAGCGTGTAGTTTCCTCGGCCATCAAAAGCCTTTGGGGAGACGCCACGGAAATCTCGTATACGTGGAAGCGCCAACGTGACCAGCCGATCGAAGAACTCATACATCCGCCGGTTACGAAGCGTGACCTTTGTACCGATGGGCAACCCTTGTCTGAGCTTAAACCCGGCGATGGCTTTTTTCGCTCGGGTAACGACCGGCTTCTGACCCGTGATCATTCCCAGTTCGGTCACTGCGCTCTCCAAGAGCTTCACATTCTGGATCGCTTCACCCATTCCCACGTTCAATACCACACGCTCAAGCTTGGGAACTTGCATCACGTTCTTATACCCAAACTCTTTCATGAGTGCAGGAACGACCTGCTGCTGATACACGTCACGGAGTCGTGGTCTGAATTTTGACTCTTCACTTCCCTGGTCCACTTGCGGAGTCGCTTCTTTCTTCGAAGACTTTCGCTCGGACGGTTTACTGGATTTGTTTTTTGGTTCCTTAGCCATTACGTACCCTATTCCACGGTCTCATTTGATTTCTTGCTGAAACGCACCCGTCGTCCGTCTTCCAAAATACGAATTCCTATCCGCGTCGGCTTTTGCGTGGTTGGACAGAGAAACATAACGTTCGAAATCTGAAGAGGTGCTTCTCTTTCTAGAATCCCCCCTTGCTTTACCTTTTGATTTGGCTTTGTGTGACGCTTGATAATATTCAGCTTCTCCACAACCACTTTGCCAGCGCGCAGATCGATCGACAGAACCTTCCCCGTCTTCCCCCGCTCACGACCGGAAACCACGACGACTGTATCCCCAGTTCTGATCTTGCTTTTTCGGAGTGCTTCCACGATGCCCCTCGTTCGTTCTGCCTTACAAAACTTCCGGCGCCAAAGAAATGATCTTCATAAATTTCTTCCATCGAAGCTCGCGGGCAACAGGACCGAATATACGCGTTCCAATCGGCTCTCCGTCTTTATTGATTAAGACGCATGCGTTTCGATCAAACTTAATGTAGGACCCGTCCTCCCGACGAACTTCTTTCGTCGTTCTCACGATCACGGCCCGACTCACATCACCCTTCTTGACGCTAGCCTGTGGGATCGCCTCCTTGACGGCCACCACCACAATATCGCCAAGCGACGCATACCGTCGTCTCGTTCCCCCGAACACATGAAAACACATGGCCTGTTTCGCCCCTGAATTATCGGCCACATCCATATATGTATAGTTCTGAATCATCGCTATATTCCTACACGCAATAAAAAGCAGTGGCCCACTCTGGAATCTTGTCTCTTACTTTTCCGGCTGACCTTTTCCCATGACCTGAACGACACGCCAATTTTTTTCTTTGCTCAACGGCCTCGTCTGCACGAGCTTGACTCGATCACCTACTTTACACATTCCGCTTTCATCGTGTGCTTTCAGGCGTGTCTTCCGTCTGAGAACTTTTTTATAGACCGGATGAATGACCGATCGTGACAGCACAACAACGACCGTCTTTTGCATTTTGTTACTGACGACATCGCCATACCAATGACGACGCTTTACCACTTCAGCCATAACGTCCTTTACCTTTTCTCCCCCTCTGCACGGGACTTCACTTGCTGGAGAACAGTTTGAACCCTCGCAATATCACGCTTCGTCTTCCGGATTTGCATGGGATTTTCGAGACGCCCGGATCCGAACTGAAAGCGCAGATTGAACAGCTCTTGCACAAGCTGCTTTTCCTTGTCGACCAGCTCACCGACCCCTAACTGTTGGAGTTCCTTCACATCCAACGCCATATCCCCTGCTCCTCTTTCCTAGCTTTAGATACTCAAGAACTGCCAAACTCGCCCCGTACGACTAACTTTGTGGCAACAGGCAACTTGTGTGAAGCGAGACGAAACGCCTCACGCGCAGTCTCCGGAGTCACTCCGTCCATCTCGTACAGAATTCTGCCTGGCTTCACCACGGCAACCCAGTACTCTGGATTACCTTTTCCTTTACCCATGCGGGTTTCTGCTGGCTTTTTGGTAATCGGCTTATCTGGGAAGATGCGGGTCCATACTTGCCCTCCCCGCTTAACGTATCGAGTAATAGCGATACGAGCGGCCTCGATTTGCCGGCTGGTCACCCAACCTGGCTCCAGTGCCTTCAGACCAAACTCTCCCAGGGTAATCTGCCCACCACGATAGGCCTTACCCTTCATCCGGCCTTTCTGCATTTTTCTGAATTTGACTTTCTTAGGCGCTAACACAGCTCAATCTCCTCACGCAAACCGTCGATCTAACGATGATTCGGCCTTGATAGGTTGAACAGGGAGAAGCTCTCCCTTATAGATCCAAGTCTTCACTCCGATCTGTCCCATTGTCGTATGCGCTTCAGCGAATCCATAATCTATTTCTGCACGAAGCGTATGTAACGGCACACGCCCCTCCCGGTACCACTCCGTTCTGGCGATTTCAGCGCCACCCAGACGCCCGGCCACCATGATCTTGATACCTTGCGCTCCAAGCCGCAGAGCAGACTGAACACTTCGCTTCATAGCCCTTCGAAAGGCGACGCGCTTTTCAAGCTGAGTTGCCACATTTTCACTGACCAACTGAGCATCAAGCTCAGGCTTCTTAATTTCTTTAACAGTGATATAAACTTGCCCACCATATTGCTTCTCAAGATCGGCCTTTAACTTATCGACTTCAGCTCCCTTCCGTCCAATGATGATGCCAGGCCGAGCCGTATGAATAATCACTCTGGTTTGATCGCCTGAACGTTCGATTTCGACCTTTGACACGCCAGCATGATACAGCCTCGCCTTGACCATCTTCCTAATTTTGACATCCTGATGAAGCAGCTTGGCATAATCTTTCCCAGCGTACCAACGCGAACTCCAGGTGTAGTTATAACCAAGTCGATACCCGATTGGATTAGTTTTTTGACCCATACCTTAATGCCTCAATTGAGAGAAATGTGCTATTTCCGTTTACGCGAATTTTCAGGCGCCGTCACCACGACGGTAATGTGACTCGTGCGCTTTTGGATTGCATTTGCCCGCCCCATCGACCTAGCACGCACCCGCTTATACGTGGGACCGCAATCAACAAAGGCCTTGGAGATCACCATGGATTCACTATCACCCATCTCCTTGAGCTCGGCATTTGCCACAGCGGAACGAACGATTTTTTCCACAACCCTCGCAGCATGACGGGGCGTATGCTTCAGAATGGCCAGTGCCATCGGCACCTGCCTCCCGCGAATCATATCGATTACCGGTCTGGCTTTCCGAGGGGCAACACGAACGAATTTCAGAACCGCATGTGCTTCAGTCATCTTCCAATCCTGCTACTGATCAGCTCTCGCACTCAACGCATTGACGATAAGCCGATACAGCGACCTTTCCATTTCTATTTAAGAGCAACAGCCTTCTCAGTTTTGGCTTGGCCGTGCCCTTTAAAAAACCGAGTCGGTGCAAACTCGCCGAGTTTATGCCCAACCATATTCTCAGTCACAAACACCGGAATGAACTTTTTCCCGTTATGAACGGCAAATGTATGACCGATCATGTCAGGAACGACCGTTGACCGCCGCGACCATGTCTTAATCAGTTTCCGGTCTTTTGTTTGATTCATCTGCTCAACTTTCTTGAGAAGATGATCGTCGACAAACGCTCCCTTACTTATCGATCTAGGCATTGCGCACTCCTGACTTACGCCGAGCGATAATGAATTTGTCCGTTTTCTTGTTCTGCCTGGTCTTGTAACCTTTAGTCGGAAGACCCCAGGGAGAGACTGGATGCGGGTTCCCCTGTCCAGACTTTCCTTCTCCACCACCGTGAGGATGGTCGACAGGGTTCATTACAACTCCGCGCACATGCGGTCTTTTCCCCTTCCAACGGTTCCGTCCAGCTTTTCCAACACTCACGTTCTCGTGATCAACATTTCCAACTTGCCCGACAGTCGCCATGCAGACTCCCAAGACCCTGCGCATTTCTCCAGACTTCAAACGCACCTGCACATAGTCTCCGTCGCGTCCCATAACCTGAGCAAACCCACCAGCACTTCGAATCAACTGACCACCCTTTCCGACCCTCAATTCAAGATTGTGGATGGTGGTGCCTAGAGGCATGTTGACCAATGGGAGTGCATTGCCTGGCCGAATTTCAGCTTGCGGACCTGACTGCACTTCATCATTTACACTCAGTCCGACAGGAGCCAAAATGTACCGCTTCTCTCCATCTCGATACTTCAAGAGCGCGATCCTTGCGGATCTATTCGGGTCGTATTCAATAGCCTGAACACGTGCTGAGATTCCCACCTTATCACGCAAAAAATCAATCACGCGGTAAAGCCTTTTATGCCCTCCACCACGAAACCTGACGGTCATACGACCATCATTATTTCGTCCTCCACTCCGGAGATGAAAAACCGTCAATGATTTCTCTGGCTTTTTTTTGGTCAGCCCCTCAGCCACCACCGCTGTCATGCCGCGACGGCCTGGAGATGTTGGACGATATGACTTCAGCCCCATAAATTATGCTCCTACACTTCTTTTTCCACGATCAGGAAGACCACGCCAATCTCGATTACGCGCTTTCGTACATCTCCAACTTTTCCCCTTCCTTAAGGGTCACCAGTGCTTTTTTCCAATCGGAGCGCCTACCTGAAAACCGGCCAAGCTTCTTGACCTTCCCGCGAATATTCATGACGTTGATCTTTTCAACCTTGACCTTCAATAACTCCTCGACGGCCTGCCTGATTTGGATGCGATTTGCTTCAGGATGAACTACAAAACCAACCGTATTTGTTTTCTCACGAAGTCCGGTAATTTTCTCTGTCAGCAATGGACGAATCAAAACCCTGTGACTATTAGCCTTCATGACCATACCTCACTCACAGGGCCGAGCTCGCGCTCAGCGATCAGAACCACTTGAGCACGAACGACATCGTACACATTCAGCCGGTCCGCACTAAGCACTTTCACGGCAGACAAGTTATTCGCAGCTCTCAAGACCTCTGATTGCTCTTTACCGACGATAACCAACGCGTGATCCCCTCCGGTAAATTGCTTTAGTGCTTGTGCCAAGATTTTCGTCCTTGCCTGCTGCAGAGAAGGATCAGACACGACAAATAATTTACTTTCCGCTACCTTAGCCGACAAGGCACTTTGCAACGCAATCCGATACTTCTTCTTCGGCATGGAGTAGGCGTAGCTTCTTGGCTTTGGCCCAAAGACACTCCCACCATGACGCCAGACCGGAGAGCGCAGAGATCCAGCCCGTGCGCGCCCTGTATGCTTTTGCTTCCATGGCTTCTTACCAGAGCCACTCACTTCACCACGACGCAATGTAGATGCTGTTCCCCGACGCTCACAGGCCCGCTGCATGATGACCGCCTCATGCACCAAGGCAGCACGAGGTTCGCAGCCAAACACTTGCGGGGATAAATCGACCGTTCCGACCTTCTTTCTCTGCAGATCAACTACATCAATAGTAGGCATGCTAGCCCTTCTTCGACTTTCGCACGACAACGACGCCATTAGCGGCCCCAGGCACGGCACCACGAAGAAAGATGAGATTCTCTTCAGATCGAGACTCAACGACTTTTAATCGTTGAACCGTGACTCGCTCTGCTCCCATGTGACCAGGAAGATCCTTTCCCTTCCACACACGAGAAGGGAACGAACTCGCCCCTATAGAGCCAGGAGCACGATGAAACATGGAACCATGCGATTCAGGGCCACCTGCATAATGATGGCGCTTCACTACACCCTGAAATCCCTTACCTTTAGAAACGCCGATCACATCAACCCAGTCACCTTTTTTAAACATACCCACCGTTACCAACTGCCCAACGGTCGCCTCGCCGTCCTTTTTAAACTCGCGCAAAACACGACTGGGAGACGCCTGATTTTTCTTCAGATGGCCCAATTCAGCCTTGGACAGCTTACGTTCTTTGACTTCACCAAAAGAGAGCTGAACCGCTTCGTATCCGTCTCTCTCCTTAGTCCTCACCGTCACTACTTGGCATGGACCAGCTTCGATGACCGTTACCGGCGTCAAACAATTCTCATCGAAGACTTGAGTCATACCCAATTTTTTTCCAATTAGTCCATTCGTCATTGACTCACCGCATAATTGAAGAACACAACTAAGACCGTACCTGCATTCAACTCAGGCAGCCTCACAGCTTTATCTCCACATCTACTCCGGCGGCTAGATTCAACTTCATCAACGAATCCATAGTCTCAGGTGTGGGCTCCATGATATCGAGCAATCTCTTGTGCGTCCGCATTTCAAATTGCTCACGAGATTTCTTATCGGCGTGAGTTGAGCGTTGCACCGTGATTTTCTCAATTCTCGTAGGGAGCGGAATCGGCCCTACCACCCTGGCCCCGCTGCGCCGGACAGTCTCGACGATTTCCGTAACCGACTGGTCCAGTATCCGGTAGTCAAAGCCCCTCAATCTGATTCTAATCCGCTGATCGACTTTCACTTCATTCACTCCTAGCTGTCATACAACCAATAGTCATCGTCA
Source organism: uncultured Nitrospira sp. (assembly GCA_902500705.1). Classification (GTDB taxonomy): domain Bacteria; phylum Nitrospirota; class Nitrospiria; order Nitrospirales; family Nitrospiraceae; genus Nitrospira_D. Next base: position 49 of record CABVRR010000014.1, on the reverse strand, counting down.
CGCCAGAATTTCCGTTACGACCCCGGAGCCGACCGTCTTACCGCCCTCA
>CABVRR010000013.1:8041-51203 GCA_902500705.1 uncultured Nitrospira sp. | reverse complement strand
TGAAACTTCTTGAAATGGCCTCATGCACATTCATCTCAGTTTGGAGCAGACTCACGATGCACGCAACGCTTGAGAGGGGCTTGTGCGAACGACCCGTTCGTTGACGCCCCTGTTCATGGTTGTGTATAACGAAAGCGTTTATGAATTTCTTGAGAGGATTGTCTTATGTACGCACGTGAATTTCGTGACGGTGCCAAAGACGGGTTGGAAGCGCTCGAACCGCTCGATCCCGATAAGATCACATCGTTCAGCGAGTTGCTGGAGGCCATGGGAAAAACGGCCTTCGGGGGACGGCATCTCGGCAAGGCGTTTGACGTTTTGTGGACGATGATCGAGGATCAGGATTGCCACGTCGTGCTGACGTTGTCCGGTGCGATGACCATCGCGAAGATGGGCAAGATCATCACGAAGATGATCGATGAAGGCATGGTGCAATGCATCATCTCGACCGGAGCATTGATGGCGCATGGGCTCAGTGAGTCGGTCGGCAAGACGCATTATCGTCACGATCCGGCGATGAGCGACGAAGAGCTCTTTAAAAAGGGCTACAATCGCGTCTACGACACGCTCGAAATGGAATCAAATCTGAACTATGTCGAGCACATCGTGGCGCAAACACTGAAACGCCTCAATCATGATCAGCCGCTTTCTTCCGAAATCCTGACGCGGGAATTGGGCAAGACCTTGGCCGAAGAAGTCCATGGCGACGGCATCCTGAAAAGCGCATACCTGAAAAAGGTGCCGGTGTATATTCCGGCGTTTACCGATTCGGAAGTGGGACTGGACATGGGCACGTGGGCGATGGCTCGTGAAGTGGAGCGAGCCCGGACTCAGGCCGGTCTTAAAGGCGATCTCGCGATCTTGCGCGCCATCCACCAATCCTGTCCGTCGTTTAATCCCTACCTGGACCTCAACAGCTACGCTGACCATGTGCTCACGGCAAAGCGACGGGGGATTTTCACGATCGGCGGAGGTGTGCCGCGCAACTGGGCGCAACAGGTCGGTCCCTATATTGAAATCGGCAATCTGCGGTTAGGCCTCAATGTGCAGCCACCTCGATTCCAGTATGGAGTGAGAATTTGTCCGGAGCCGGACTACTGGGGAGGGCTCAGCGGCTGCACGTATCAGGAAGGGCTCTCGTGGGGGAAGTTTGTGGCGCCGAAGGACGGCGGGCAATTCGCGGAAGTTCTGAGCGATGCGACCGTGGTCTGGCCCTTGTTGATGATGGGGCTTCTGGAGAGAAAGAAAGCCGGAGTACTGTCTCGGTCATGAAGCGGACAACGAAGCAACGCTGGGCTCAAGCCTTCGTGTGCGGAGGGATCTTGTGGTCTGCGCTTGTCTATGCCGGAGCGTCGTCGGAAGACGACATGCGGATGAGGGGGCAAGCGGATGCGCCGCTCACCTTGATCGAGTACTCTGATTTTACCTGTGGGTATTGCGTCAAGTTTTTTAAACGCACCTGGCCACGGATTCAAGCTCAGTATGTGGATACGGGGAAAGTGCGATTTGTATACCGGGATTATCCGCGCGGCGATCAAGGCCCGGGGCTCGATGCCGCCATCGCGGCACGTTGTGCCGGAGCACAGGGTCAGTATTGGGCGATGCATGATCGATTGTTTTCCGAAGGAGGCCGGCTCGATAAGCAGGTGTATCTCCGACATGCGTCGGCGATCCGTCTGGACCAGCCAACTTTCGAACGGTGCATGAGCGAGGGGCAATATACGAAGGCGATCTTCGAGGATCGTCAAGAGGCCACGCAATGGGGGTTTCATGGAACCCCCGGATTTATCCTTGTGCGAACGGCTACTGAGCCGACGGATAAAGAACCGGCCGTGGCGATTCCCGGAGCGTTTCCATTCGAAATGTTCGCTGAAGAAATCGATCGGCTTCTGGCGGGCAATAAAAAGTAGCGGCAAGGCGCCGGAGCGAAGCGCATGTTTACGTATGCTGTTGACATCGGCCCGCAGGTGCGATAGTCCTGTGTCCTGTTCGACAATAAAGGTAGGGTATCTTTATGGCTTCGATGCAGTCGTTCTGGCCCGTCTCCCATCGCGATGACGACTTCTGGGTTTGTATGTCGTGCCTGACCGAAGTCTTCTATAGAAAAGTTCCGATGCCGGACTGCCCGTCGTGCCACGGGGTATCGACCTACGAGGGATTTACCTTGGAGGCGATCCGCGATTGGGGAACAGAAGAACTGATCGCAAAAGCCGTTGCCGCACAAGAAGCCGCTTCGGTTAATCACCCTGCCGCCGAAGCCGTTGCGCCGGTTGAAGCGGCGGACTAATACCAACCTCCATCCAGACGACTCCAGCGAGCCTTCCTGTGCAGGAATCCCGTCCGTTTCTCGTTCATGGGCAATGGAAGTCAGGCGAACGCTCGGCCCCTGTCGTTGATCCGTTCACCGGGAAGCTCATCGCCCAGGTTGTTCAAGCGACCGAGTCCGATGTCGACGAGGCCGTCGCCTCCACGTCCGGTGCGACTACGACGATGGGGCAACTTTCCGGGCATGCCAGATACAATATTCTCCAACAGATTGCCGCACTGCTCTATCGGCGCCGAGACGACTTTGCGCGGACCATCACGGCTGAGGCAGGCAAGCCGATTACCGATGCGAAGCGGGAAGTCAGCCGTGCCATTCAAACGTTTACGGTCGCGGCCGAAGAGGCGCGTCGGATTCCCGGGGAGGTGGTTCCGCTCGACTGGACGCCCGGATTCGATACCCATCTTGGCATCCTGCGCCGTTTCCCGATCGGCCCGATTCTCGGCATCACGCCGTTCAATTTTCCGTTGAATCTTGTGGCGCACAAAGTGGCGCCGGCGCTTGCTGCCGGCAACCCGATTTTGATCAAGCCGGCTCCTCAGACGCCGTTGACGGCTCTTCTCCTCGGAGAGATCGCTCTGGAGGCGGGCGTGCCTCCTGGCGGGCTCAATGTCGTGCCGTGCGAGAACGTCCTCGCCGAGCGGATGGTCGTCGATCCGCGATTCACATTACTCAGTTTCACCGGCAGTGCGTCGGTGGGATGGATGTTGAAGGCCAAGTGTGGAAAGAAAAAAGTCACGCTTGAACTCGGGGGTAACGCCGGCGTGATCATCGAGCCTGATGCCGATCTTGAGCTGGCGGCTCAGCGGTGCGCGGCGGGTGGATTCGGATATGCCGGCCAGACGTGCATTTCGGTGCAACGGGTGTTCGTGCATCACTCGATTGCCGATGCGTTCACGACCAAGTTGCTCATGCACGTCGCCCGTTTGAAGGCAGGAGATCCGATTGAGGAGACGACAAGCATCGGTCCTCTCATCGATCATGCGGCGGCGCAGCGCGTGGAGAGCTGGATCGGGGAAGCTGTGGCGGACGGCGCGCGCGTGCTGTTGGGAGGGAAGCGGATGGGCTCACTCGTCGAAGCGACGGTGTTGGCGAACGTGAGACCTGAGATGAAAGTCTCGTGTCGAGAAGTGTTTGGGCCGGTCGTGACCGTCACGCCGTATCGTCAGCTCAGCGAGGCCGTGGCGCTGCTCAACCAATCGGACTACGGATTACAGGCCGGTCTGTTTACGCAGGACATCAACAAGATCTTTTACGCCTTTCGTCACTTGGAAGTCGGCGCGGTTCTAGCGAATGAGATCCCTACGTTTCGGGCGGATCATATGCCGTACGGCGGCGTGAAGGACTCGGGGTTGGGCCGCGAAGGGGTCTGCGCCGCGATCGAGGATATGACGGAACCGAGGATGTTGATTATGAACCTCAGAGAGCCTGCCGGACCATCTGAAAAAAGTGTCTAGAACATATTGCGAAGCCAGGTCAATCTTGCTACAACAAACGCCCAATAACGTTATTTATCTGGTCCGGTTTGTTGGTTTGGCTCGCTGCTTGAAATCACGTCACCAAACAATCTTCGAACAACCAGAAGTGCCGCTTACCAGACGAAAGGGGGGAGAGCGATAAATGGTACCTACGCATATGTTTCTCACGAGAGGGGTGGGGGTCCACAAGGAAAAGCTGGCCTCCTTTGAAGAGGCGTTGCGCAGCGCCGGTGTGGCCTATTGCAACCTCGTCAGCGTATCGTCCATTCTTCCTCCCTATTGTAAAATCATTCCTCGGAAACGCGGAGAGAAGCTGCTGAAACCGGGTGAGATCACGTTTTGCGTCATGGCTCGGTCGGAGACGAATGAGCGGAATCAGTTAGTCTCGGCTTCAGTCGGACTCGCCAAACCCACGGATCATGGTACCTATGGGTATCTCTCCGAGCACCATGCGCACGGAGAGACGGACGAAGAGACGGGAGAATATACGGAAGATCTCGCGGCACAGATGCTGGCGACGACGCTCGGAGTCGAGTTCGATCCCAATGTCGCGTGGAAGGAACGCGAGCAAGTCTTCAAGATGGGTGGGAAGATCGTACAGACGATGAATATTACTCAGTCGGCCGTCGGAAAGAAGGGGAAGTGGACGACCGTCATCGCGCTGGCGGTGTTTATTCCACCGGAAAATGTGCCCAATCGTCCTCGTAGGTAGAGGTGTGCCGGTCGTGGCTGTCTTCATACCGCCTCCCTTGGCTGGCTTATTATGGGAAGCGTCCCTATGACGCTTCCCGTCGGTTGGGAGGGGCCCGACCACAATTTCCTGGGACTCGATGAACCCTGGTGCCATCCGGAGCACGCAGGTGTCTATGTGCTCCCGGCTCCCTATGAACACACCTCCAGTTATGTTCAAGGATCAGACCGTGGTCCATCGGCCATCCTTGAAGCCTCGTGCCAGGTAGAATTCTACGACGAACAGCTCAGGTGTGAACCGTTTCAAGAATGGAACGGGATTGCAACGGCTTCACCCGCTGATCTCAAAGGGGCTGTCGACCGCGCGGCGGTCGATGCTATTGAAGCGTTTGTCTCTCCGCATGTCAAAACCGGGCGATTTCTCGTCACACTGACAGGCGAGCATACCGGGGCTTTGGGAGCGATCCGGGCCCATGCGAAGCGATACCCGCAGATGACCGTCGTGCAGATCGATGCCCATGGCGATCTGCGGGAGGCCTACCAGGGCAATCCGTTCAGTCATGCCAGCGTTATGGCGCGGGTCGTGGACGATGGATTGCCGCTGGTGCAGGTGGGCATTCGGTCGATTAGCCGGGAAGAGATCGTTCGTATCGATGCCACGGACCGCATCAAAACGTTTTTTGCCTCGACTATTCTCGACCAGTCCGGTCCGTACGCAGGCAAGGCGGCAAGCTGGATACCCGATGTCGTCGCGGCTTGTCGAACGCCCGTATACCTGACGTTCGACTGTGATGGGCTGGATGCGTCCATCGTTCCCGCCTTGGGTACTCCCGAACCGGGAGGGCTTGGGTGGTACGACACACTCAACCTCGTCACGGCGCTGGCCAACGGACCAGGCATCATCGGCATGGATGTCAGCGAGATCGCCCCTATCGAAGGATTCGTGGCGCCCCAATTTTCCATTGCCCGGTTGATCTATCGCATACTTGGTCGCGTCAAGGCTGGCCGTCGCGTGCATTAAGACCACCACACATCGATCACACGCGCTTCTCGTGACTCGTCCTATTCGCATCAATAAGTTTTTTACCGAGCATGGTATTTGTTCTCGACGCGCCGCCGACGGGTTGATCGAGTCAGGTGTCATCACGATCAACGGTCGAGTGGCTCGACTGGGTGATCAGGTCACGCCCGATGATGTCATCGCCCGCGAGGGCCGTGTCATCCCATGGGGCAAAGCGACTCTCTATATCAAGTATCATAAGCCGGTCGGCGTCACGACCACGAGCGAATCGCATGTCCCTCGCAATATCATTGCGGAGATCGGGCACCCTGAGCGGATTTTTCCGATCGGGCGGCTGGACAAGGATTCGTCCGGTCTCATCTTGTTGACGAACGACGGCGACATCGTCAACGAGATTCTCCGCGCTGAATTCGGACATGAACGAGAGTACCTCGTGCGGGTCGATCGTCCGTTCGATCGCTCATTCCTCGATCACATGGCCCGCGGAGTAGTCATTCTCGGGAGCGTCACGAGACCCTGCCGGATGATGCGAGTCGGACGTGATCAGTTTCGCATCATCCTCACAGAGGGTCGGAACCGGCAGATCCGGCGGATGTGTCAGGCGCTCGGCTATCGCGTGATCACGCTGCAGCGGACGAGGATCATGCATCTGACCGCCGAAGGGCTATCCGTGGGTATGTGGAAAGAACTCACGAGTCAGGAGCGAGAACAGCTTCTCCAAGCTCTTGGACGTGATCACACTCGAGGATGTTTGTCTTAAAATCGGAATGTCTTAGCCGAGCAGCTCTTGCCGGGCGGTTCGGACGAGCGCGAGGACGGCCGGATGCTTCAGGCGCCGCTCGACAGTGATCGCGTAGAAATTCTGTTTAAGGGGCTCCAGCTGACCGACCACCTGCACCTGATATTGGCGGCAGATCTCTTTTTCGATGACCGAGACACCAGGGAAGATCCCATATCCGTCCTGGCCGAACGCTTTTAAGGTGGCACTGTCGTCGAACTCCCCTACGATGTTCGGATGCAGCTTCTGGTCGATCAACCATTGGTCGAGCAGTCGTCGAAGCACAGTATTGGATGTCGGCAGAAGGATGGGCGCGCTACTTAACGACTGGGGAAAGCCTCGTCGATAGTGCGCCGTCAGCTTCGCCGTCGCAAACAGCGTCACTCCCGATTCGCCGAGGGGATGGCTGTAGGTGTGTTCTTTGATACTCGATGGCGCTGGGGTGTCGGCGATGACCAGGTCCAATCGATGGGTGGTCAGATCGGTTAAGAGTTGGCTGAGTTTATCTTCTTGGCAGATCAAACGAGTCGGGCGATACAGCTTTAAGGCCGACTTGAGGAGCTGGGTCGCCAGCGGTTTTGGGACTGCGTCTGCGATGCCGACGACCAGCTGGGTAGGATACCCATTCGACTGCCCTTTCACGGTGTTCATCAGCTCTTGTCCGGTCGAAAAGATGTCCTCCGCGTATTTAAAGACAAGATGTCCGATCTCCGTCAAGGCGAGTCGCCGTCCTGTGCGAATGAACAACTTTTCTCCCAGAGTATTTTCCAGCAGGCGGATCTGTCCGCTGATCGTCGGCTGGGCCAGACGGAGTTCTTCGCACGCTTTTGTCATGGTGCCGTGTTTGGCGACGGACCAGAAATACAGCAGATGATGGTAATTCAGCCAGTCCATACGGCCCTATAAGAAAGTGAAAGGGTGGATACTATACATCGGATTTATCGATATATCCAATCCGTTTTATCTATTTTAAAAGATCAACAGGAGGTTGCTACTGTGCGCCGTCTGCCGAACACTTCGATAAGGAGCATCCCGCATGATCGCTCTGTTGTTGGCCATTTTGACCCTTCTGCCAATGACCGCACTGGCGGAACCGAGAATCGACTCAAGTGCCGTACAGGCGCAGTCGACTCGCACCGCCCTACTGACCATTGATGAAGTGCTGGCTCGCATTGAGCTGACGCATCCGCTGCTTCAGGCGACGGGAGCTGAGCGAACAAAGGCCCGGGCGAAGATCCTGAAAGCGCTTGGAGCCTGGGAACCGACGTTCAAGAACACGACAGAGATCGAACGGTTTGAAACGTGGAACCTCACCACCTCTCCCTTCTTGCCGAAGATTCAGACTGGGGGATATAACGACACAAAAATCGAGGTCGGGCATCCCTGGGGGTTCCGGGTCCATGGTGGAATCCGTAACGGCGTCGGGGATCGCAGAACTCAGAATTTCATTGCGATTATCCCCGATATGCAGGCCTTCTATCCTCAACAGCAAATCAACCTCGGCGGGTCGTTCAAGCTGCTGCGCGGCCTCATGATCAACGAGGAGTACGCCGAGTTTCAGCAGGCAGAGCTTGCAGGGCCCCAGGCGGAGATCAAGGTTGCGCAGAAACGACAGGATCTCTACCTCGCCGGGGCCGTGCAGTATTGGGATTGGCAGGTCGCTGTCAAGCAGGCCGAGATCGTGAAGCGCGCCTTGGCTGTCGCCGAAGAGCGCGTGGTCCAGGTCGAAGGGTTGGCCAGGGGTGGGAAGGTCGCTCCGCTTGATGTCGTCGAGGTAAACCAAGAGGTTCAGAAGCGGCGAGAGGCAGCCATTGCTGCCCAGCGGAAGGTGGAGTATGAGCAGTACAAACTGTCCCTCTTTCTCTGGGAGCACAACGAGCCGGTGACGCCACGATCGGAATGGGCGCCGGAGTTCCAGGGCGAGACGCCGCTTCCGACCGAAGAAGAGGTTGCAGCCTATAAAGTAGAAGCGAAAGAAGATCGGCCGGAAGTGCGCGATCTCTACGTCGAAGCCAAGCTCAACAATATCGATCTCAAGCTGGCCAAGAACTACCTGCTCCCGAAGTTGGTTGTTGAAGGAGGGCCGACCGAGGGCTCCACGGACTGGATTGTGGGGATCGGCTACCGGACCGGGGTTCACTTCGAGGTGCCGCTGTTCCAGCGAGAGGGGCGCGGGAAGGTCATGTACGCGGAAGTGGGCCAACAGCAATTGATGTTGAAGCAGCAATATATCGAGCAACAAGTCAGCTTCGACGTGGATAATTGGCTCTCGGCTCAAGTACGCGCCAGAGATCGGGTGAAGGCGGCGACGGAAGCTCTGCGGTTGGCCAAGACGTTGGAGGAAGGCGAGCGAACCCGGTTCAATATGGGCGCAACCACCGTCCTCTTTGTCAATCTCCGTGAGCGCAACGTCGTGGAATCAGCCTACCAGCTGTATCGGGCACAGGCCGACTATGCGGTGGCACGTGGAGGGATGCTGTGGGCCAAGGGCGCATTGGCGAAGCCCTGGCCAGCAGAATCCCTGGCGAAGTATGGCAATCCGCTGACGGCGGCGGGTGCGTACGGGACTCAAAAACCGGGCCGCGATTAATCCGACACAAGGAGCATCCGCCGATGGCCGCTCTACTACTCGTGATTCTGATCTTGCTTCCCGTGACGACACTGGCGGAGCCGGTGCATGATTCAAGCGCGTTGAAAGCGCAGTCCACCAGGACCGAGCCGCTGACCATCAGCGAAGTGCTCGCCCGTATTGAACTGACGCATCCTCTACTCCGGGCCCAGGGCGTCGAACGCATACAGGCTCGAGCAAAGATCCTAAAGGCGCTTGGAGCCTGGGAACCGACATTCAAGAACCGTACGGAAGCCGTCCGAATTCAAATTTGGAATTTCTTGTTATACGACCATGTGGCGACATCAGGAATTAACGACAGCAAGCTCGAAGTCGGGCATCCCTGGGGCTTCAAGATTCATGGTGGAATCCGAGACGGCTTCGGGGATCGAACTATTACTGGGACGCCTCCTCAGTCAGGAGGGACGGTTGCTCTGATCCCTGATCTACAGCTCTTCCATCCTCAGCAACAAATAATCCTCGGCGGGTCGTTCAAATTGCTGCGTGGTTTCATGGTCAACGAGGAGTACGCCGAGTTTCAAAGAGCCGAACTTGCAGGGCCGCAGGCGGAGATCGCGGTGGCTCAGAAACGGCAGGATCTCTATCTCGCCGGGGCCGTGCAGTACTGGGATTGGCAGGTCGCCGTCAAACAGGCCGAGATCGTGAAGCGCGCGTTGGCTATCGCCGAAGAGCGCGCAGTCCAAGTCGAAGGGTTGGCCAAGGGTGGAAAGGCTGCGCCGCTGGACGTAATCGAGGTGAACCAAGAGGTGCAGAAGCGGCGAGAGGCTGCGATCGCTGCACAGCGAAAGATCGAGTATGAGCAATACCAGCTGTCTCTCTATCTCTGGGAAAACGGCGACCCGGTGACGCCGCGACCGGAATGGGCGCCGGAGTTCCAGGGCGAAACGCCGCTTCCGACCGAGGAAGAAGTTGCGGCCTATAAAGTGGAAGCAAAAGAAGATCGGCCGGAAGTGCGGGATCTCTACGTCGAAGCCAAGCTCAACAATATCGATCTCAAGCTGGCCAAGAACTACCTGCTCCCGAAGTTCGATTTTGATGGGGGGCGAATGGAGACCGCTGCGGACTGGACGATGGGCGTGGGATTTCGGTACGGAGCGAAGTTTGCGATGCCGTTGTTCCAGCGGGAAGGGCGTGGAAAGGTTATGTACGCGGAGGCAGAGCAGCAACAATTAGTCTTCAAGCAGCTGTACGCCGAGCAACAAGTCAGTGTCGATGTGGACAACTGGCTCTCGGCTCAAGTACGTGCCAGAGATCGGGTGAAGGCAGCGACGGAAGCTCTGCGGTTAGCCAAGACGTTGGAGGAAGGCGAGCGGACCCGGTTCAATATGGGCGCGTCCACCGTCCTCTTTGTGAATCTCCGTGAGCGTAACGTCGTGGAATCGGCCTATCAGCTGTATCGGGCGCAGGCCGACTACGCGGTGGCGCGCGGAGGGATGCTGTGGGCCAAGGGCGCATTGGCGAAGCCTTGGCCTGAAAGCGAACTGGCTAAGTATGGCGATCCGCTGACAGCGGCGGGTGCGTACGGGACTCAGAAACCGGGCCGCGATTAATCCGACACAAGGAGCATCCGTCGATGGCCGCTCTACTACTCGTGATTCTGATCTTGCTTCCCGTGACGACACTGGCGGAGGCTCCTGCCGCAATGAGTGCACCGAGTGCCGAGTCTGTGCGGACTGCTCCTTTGACCATTGAAGAAGTACTGGCCAGAATTGAATTAACCCATCCGCTGCTCCAGGCGACCGGATTAGAACGGGCGCGAGCTCGGGCGAAGGTTTTGAAAGCGTTGGGTGCATGGGAACTGAAGTTTAAGAACGAGGTCGAGGTCGACCGATTTCAAACGTGGAATCTGACCAATATTTCAGGTGTGCCGAATACCTTGACGGGTGGGTATAGCGATACCATGCTCAAGATCGGGCACCCCTGGGGGTTCCAGATTTTCGGCGGTGTCCGTAACGGCTTCGGGGATCATGCGACGCTCAATGGATCCGGCGGCCTCATCCGTCGTTCCCCAGAAACCGGCCCGGTGGCGTTCCCTACAGACCTCCAACTTTTCTATTCGCAGCAAATGGCTATCGTCGGTGGATCATTTAATCTCTTGCGGGGATTCATGATCAACGACGAGTACGCAGAGTTTCAACAGGCAGAACTTGCTGGGCCACAAGCTGAAGTGAAAGTCGCCCAGAAACGGCAGGATCTCTATCTCGCCGGAGCCGTGCAATACTGGGATTGGCAGGTCGCCGTCAAACAGGCCGACGTGGTGAAACGGACGCTGGCCGTGGCCGAAGAGCGCTATCGCATGGTTGAGGGAAGATCCAAAGGCGGCGCGGTCGCTCCGATCGACGTGGTCGAAGCTCGAGAGGAAGTTCAACGGCGGCGAGAGGCTACCATTGCTGCGCAACGGAAGGTTGAGTATGAGCAATATAAGCTTGCGCTGTTTCTCTGGGAAAACGGCCAACCTGTGACACCTCGCGCTGAATGGGCTCCTGAATTTCAGGGAGAAACGCCGTTGCCGAGCGAAGAAGATGTGGCGGCATTTAAGGTGGAAGCCACGGAGGATCGCCCGGAAGTACGTGATCTCTACATTGAAGCCAAAATGAACAATATAGAACTGAAACTGGCGAAGAATAATCTGCTTCCAAAGCTGGAGGTTGAGGGAGGGCCGGCGGTAGGCGGCATCTATTGGATCGGAGGGTTCGGCTACCGAGTGACGACGCTCTTCAGTATGCCGTTGTTCAATCGGGGTGCGCGAGGGAAGGTCCTTCACGCAGAAGCGCAGCAACAACGCCTGGCGTATAAGCAGATCTATCTTGAGCGTCAGGTCTCGATCGACGTCGATAACTGGCTCTCAGCGATTGTACGGGCCCGAGACCGAGTGAAAGCTTCGACAGAGGCCCTACGCTTGGCTAAAACCTTAGAAGAAGGTGAACGAGCCAGGTTTAATATGGGCGCAACGAGCGTGCTCTTCGTCAACCTACGAGAGCGTGCGGTAGTCGAAGCGGCGTACGAACTCTACCGGGCCCAGGCCGATTACGCCGTCTCGCGGGGGGGGATGCTCTGGGCGAGAGGGGCGCTCTCGAAACCGCTGGCTGAAGGTGTGCTGGCCAAGTACGGCGATCCTTTGACTGCGGCCGGTTCTTCAGGCCGTAAGGTATTTGGACGTGATTAGAGGAAAGTAAATCCTGGTAATAGACCATAGTTCATTCGGTGGATTGGCAGTAGGCTCGTAGAAATGATTTAGTTCGGTGCAGGGTTAGGTAGTTCACATTTTGACTTATTATTAGCTGGGGGTGCTCATGAAAGAACCTCAGGGCGAAAGTTACAAAGGTTTGTTCGAAGCGCTGCTGAAGCAGCTGTCTGTGGCCATGCGGGCTGAGAAAAAAATCATGAGTCTGATTTTTTCTTATGCCCTAGCCGTTGGGTTCTTTTCCCTGATCATACCGTTGACCGTGCAGGAATTGGTCAGCACCTTTTCCTATGCGGTTCAGCCGGTCATGATTTGGACTCTGACCAGTATTATGTTTGCGGTCTTGCTGTTTGTCGGGATGTTCAAAACCTTTCATTTCTACGCCGTTGATGTCGTGCAACGCCGACTCTTTGCACGAGTCGCGGTTGCGATGGTTGAACAGCTTCCTCGAAATCGCTTTAAGGGAGTGCGGCCGGAACTCTCGAACTACTTCATCGAAACAGTGTTCATGCAGCGTGCCCTCTCTACCTTACTCATCGATCTCTTGAACGTTGTGGTGGGTGGAACTGTCGGCATGATCATGCTGGTCGTCTACCATCCTTATTTTCTTGTGTACAACCTTCTGCTCATGGCCGGATTTGGGCTCACGTTTTTTGTGCTGTCACGAGGGGCGCTCAAGACGACGCTGGCCATGTCTGACGCGAAGTACGATGTCTTTAATTGGATTCAAGAGGTTTCGCAGAATGCCTTGCAGTTGAAGGCGACCGACAGTCATCCGTTTCTCATCCAGAAGACAAACGACCTCGTCAATCGGTATGTAGAAACTCGGAAGGCTCGGTTTGCCGTCTTGGTTCGACAATACATCGGTTCAGTGGGGGGGCAAGCGATCGCGCAGTCAGGAGCTCTTGCCATTGCCGCCTGGCTGATGTCGTCTGGACAGCTGACTCTTGGGCAGTTAGTCGCTGTACAGGCGGTTGTCAGTGCGCTCGTCATCAATTTCGACTCTCTGATTAAGAACATGGGATTCTTGTATTATTTCTTCACCTCCCTCACTCATCTCGACGAAGTCTTTAGGCAAGATCAAGATTATGTCTCAACGGAATCGGCGGTCGCGCTCCCCAAGCATTTGACACAGGGGGTTCGTGTAACCTGCAAAGGTGTCAGTTTGATTCATGGCGGAACGTCCGTTTTCGACAGCTTCAACCTTGATGTTGCGCCGGGTGAAAAGCTTGGCATTTACGCACGGACAACCGGGGCAAAAACTGCCTTGGCGAGAGTATTGGGTGGACTTGAGACTCCGACGAATGGCGTGATTCAGTACAATGGCGTTGACCTTCGCTACATCGATCCCAATGCCATCAATCGGTGCCGTAGCGTCATGATCGATTCGCAACTGTCGTTAATTAAGGGAACGATCGAGGAAAATATCGTCATGGGGCGTTCCTATGTCACCTATGATGATCTCAACTGGGCCTTGCGTTTCACCGAGCTCGAAGAAGATGTCGAAGGCTTGACCCGTGGCGTGAAGTCCGATATCTCCGCACTAGGGGAATCGCTTTCTCCGACTCACATTGTGCAGATTCTCCTTGCCCGAGCGATCCTAGGACGTCCACAAGTCCTGATATTTGACGGTTTAATTCACTCACTGGAGCCGTCGTTGCGTGAGCGCGTCCTGCGTCGGTTGTGTTCTAAAGATGAAACATGGTCCGTTATTTTCGTATCAACGGATCCTAACCTTACGGATCATGCTGATCGTCGAATCATGTTGCATCATGCTCATGCGTAACCGATTAGATAGTAAATCAACACCGGTAAATGAATGGAGGCTTCATGGCTAGCCTAGGTCGCGGTGCAGAAAACAGCGGAGAACGTGCGCTGGTTAAGCGAGGGGTAGGCTTGGAAGCGATTACGATCGAACAAGGGCCGACATTGGCGAAGTTGCCGTGTTGGCAGGCTGTGCAGATCCCTGGAAAAATGTTCACGGCCTCCCGCGCGATACTCACGATTCTGTTGCTTTTCCTGATCGTTCTTGAATTTGTCCCGTGGACGCAGACGATCTCTGTTACGGGGAAGGTGTCTGCTTATACGCCTTATGATCGCCCGCAGAAGATTGAATCCCGGATTACGGGCCGTGTGAAAGCGTGGCATGTTTATGAAGGTGTCCAGGTCAAGAAGGGTGATCTTGTCGGTGAGCTCGAGGACTACGACCCGACCTTTATGGCGCCGGAGATTCTCCCTCTCTTTGAGCAGCGTAAGGTTGCTCTAGAGCAAACACGTCAAGCAGCAGTGGCTAGAGCTGATCAACTGACCAAAAGAATAGGAGAGATGAAAAAGTTAGTACAGGCAGCTGTGCCATCGGCTGAAGCCCGTGTGGTTGAAGCTGACAATAAGGTGCGTGAATCTCAACAAAAGGTTGAACAGGCTAAAATTGACGTCCATACGGCTCAGCTCAACGTCGATCGGCATCGGCAACTGGTGAGGGACGGTTTAGTCTCACAACGAGAACTTGAATTAACGATCCAGACAGAAATCGGCACCAAAGCTGGTTTGCAGGCAGCCCAAGCGAGTTTGTTGGCTGCCGAGCAGGCTCGCTCTGCCTTGAGCTTCGGCCGTGATCAAATCACGGCAGATGCACAACAGAAACTAATCGACTCAATCGCATCACGTGATGCCGCAGTAGCGGAAGCGGCCAAAGCGACCGAATCGTTGGCTGATATTTCCTATAGACAGCAGGGAGTCCAGCAACGAATTGAGGCGGCAAAGCTCTTTGCTCCGATGGACGGCACGGTTGTTAAGATGGCGAGAGTCGGTATGAATGAAACGGTTAAACAGGGAGATAATCTGATCACGATTTCTCCGCTTGCTTCCGATCCTGCTATTGAAATGGTAGCCGAGGGGCTGGATGCGCCGCTTTTAAAAGCAGGGCGGAAGGTTCGGATCTTGTTTTTCGGCGTTCCTGCTATTCCATTACCTGCCTGGCCGTCATTGATGGCGGGTACTCGCGGTGGTGTCATTAAAGTAGTCGATCAGATCGACGATGGAAAAGGAAATTATCGGTTCTGGGTCGTTCCAGACCCCGATGATCCTCAACCATGGCCTGAACAGGCTCAGGTGAGACAGGGGACAAAAGTATTGGGCTGGGTGATCATGAATCGCGTTCCTCTTTGGTACGAGCTCTGGCGACGGTTCAACTTCTTCCCGCCTGATTACATGGAACGAGAACCCAGTGTATTTGAAATGTTCGCGCCTAAGGTGGCGGCACCAGGCGGAAAGTAGTTGATCAAGCCGCACAAACGATGCGGCCACGTTCTTCTTCCGGAAAGATGGCCCAGGAAATCTCCTGGGTCATCTTTCCATTTAAAGAGTAGCCGAAAGCCTTCTCCCCTCAGTTTTCTAATACAACCTTGGTTCTTCGATGTGTGGCCATCGAGCAGTCATCCTGCAGGGGGCGGTAGGTTGCATACCGACAGCGCTTTTCTCCAGGCCTAGTGTTTCTTGAAATCGAGCCAGCGTAGAGAATCGTAGGATCAGTTAGTCTTGCAAATGGTCATTGCCGTTTCTCAACCTCCTTGACCATATCGGATGGACTGGTTAAGGTGCCGCACATTAATCGCTAAAGTGAGAAAGGCTTAGTCGAAGAAAGAAAGGTAGACCATGAAAAAGAAGCAGTGGGTAGCAAGTCGGTCTCGGCAAGAGACGAGACAAGAGATCAAGGGCCGTAAGCCGCTTGTCGGCATCTTGGGAGGCAGCAAATCGGATTTTCCAGTGTTAGAAAAATCCGGAGCGATCTTGGAGGAGCTCGACATTGCTTATGAACTGCTCGTTGTGTCTGCTCATCGGACGCCTGATCGTCTTTTTGAGTACGCCACAAGTGCTCCAAGCCGTGGGATCAAAGTCATCATTGCCGGGGCTGGAGGAGCGGCTCACCTTCCTGGCATGTTGGCTGCCAAGACTCACCTCCCAGTGATCGGCGTGCCGATTCCGACAGAACATCTTCGCGGTCTCGATTCGTTATTGTCAATCGTCCAAATGCCGAAAGGAATTCCTGTTGCCACCGTGGCGATCGGGGGTGCCGAGAACGCTGGTATCCTCGCCGGACAAATTCTTGCCGGAAGCCATCCGGAAATTGCCGAACGTATCAAGTGTTTTCGCGAGGCTCAAACGGAGAGCATTCTCAATTCTCCAGAAGCCAAGGGAACGAGTCTGGGCAATCTTGGGGCTAATGATGTGAGCCGTCGACTGTGACAGATCAAATCCTCGTGCCCGGCTCCGTTCTGGGAGTATTAGGCGGAGGGCAATTAGGAGCAATGTTTGCCACGGCTGCCTACCGGATGGGCTATCAGGTGGCTGTCTGGGATCCAGATCACGACGCGCCGGCCCATCATATTGCTGCGCACTCGTTTACGGCACCATTTTCTGACCTTGGTGTCCGCGAACAATTCTCGAACATCGTCGATGCTGTGACTCTGGAGTGGGAGAATGTTCCTGCTGAGCTCTGCGAATGGCTAGAAGGGCGTCGCCCGATGCGGCCATCCGGAGCCGTTCTGCGGATCCTTCAGGACCGGATCGAACAAAAGCAATACTTGTTGTCACGAGGCTTCTCGGTCCCTGCGTTCGCTGCCATTCAAACGGTCCCTCAACTGATCTCAGCAGTCGACCGTCTCGGCCTTCCCGCAGTCTGTAAAACGGCGAGGAGCGGGTATGATGGGAAAGGGCAGTGGCTGTTCCGAGAATCTTCGGATCTCGAAAGGATCGAGCCAGTCCTGGAAACGGCCAAGTCCGACCATCGGTGGATTCTTGAACAGTTCATTGACTATGTCCGAGAGCTTTCCGTTCTGGTTGTGCGAAACGAAGATGGAACGGACTGCGTGTATCCAGTAGCCGAAAATAGGCATGAGTCTGGAATCTTACGAGAAACACGTGTGCCCGCTGCCATTTCTTTTGATGTTGCTGAGAAGGCGACGGAACTTTCAAGACAAGCCGTCGCGGCGCTACAGGGGGTTGGAGTGTTCTGTGTAGAGCTCTTTGAAACCAAAGAGGGCTCTCTTCTTATTAACGAGATCGCACCTCGCCCTCACAACTCGGGTCACTACACGTTGGATGTCTGTACGGTCTCTCAATTCGAGCAACAGGTGCGAGTGATCTGTGGGCTTCCCTTGGGAGAAGCGAGACTCTTGAGTCCCGCGATCATGATTAATCTCATCGGTGAAGACGTGAAGGCCGTGACGTCCAGCGAAGGGGCCGACGCCCTTCATTCAATGGCAGGAGCCGTGCTTCATCTCTACGGAAAACGGACCATTCGTGCTGGAAGAAAGATGGGCCATGTGACCTTTACCGCTCCCCAAGCCCTGATAACCGAAGAAGCAGCTCGCCGGTTCATGACACGTGTTCAACTGCCGCGCTGAACCGTTCCAATTAGTGATACGAAACGGTTCCATGCTGGTAGGCTGCGTTACCATCTGTCGAGTTGTGACCGGCCAGGTGAAAAAAACCGAACATCTTTTCGTTTGAAGAGACCGATCAACACCATGCCCGCGATGAATCCTCCGATGTGAGCGAAAAAGGCGACGCCGCCCCCGGTAGCACCTGCACTCATCCCTCCACTGATCAACTGTGTGATAAACCACATGCCAAGAACGATACCCGCAGCAACTCGGACCATCCCGATCGGGGGCAGCAACACCAGTACGTGGGCGCGTGGAAACAGCAAGAGATAGGCGCCGAGGACGGCTGAAATAGCTCCGCTCGCGCCCACCATCGGGATCTGGGATGCGGGATCGGTGAGGGCATGGCTGAGTGCTGCGAGGATTCCTGAGGCAAGGTAGAAGACGATAAATTTTGCATGTCCCATGACATCTTCGATGTTATTGCCGAAAATCCAAAGATAGAGCATGTTTCCAAGAAGATGCATCCAACTTCCATGAAGAAACATGCTCGTGACCAGAGTGAGAGGTGCCGAGACGGCTATCGCGTCTTCAGTGAGAGAGGCATGACCAAATATGATGGCAGGAATCGCACCATATTGAAAGGCAAAGAGTTCAGCTGCGTCATGAGGGAGATTCGTTTGGTAGACAAAGACAACGATGCAGATCCCGATGACGATCATCGTGACGATGGGGGAATGCTGTGTGGGGTTGTCGTCTCGTAAGGGGATCACGGTGGTCTCAGGTTATAGCGTACGGCAAGAATCGGCAAGTAGTCGTGGGAGCCGTGGATCGATCGGAAGTGTTCCATCCTTCTCCAGAGGAACGGAAAATCCGGCTGCATGAGTATGGCCTCCTCCTCCGAATGAGGCGGCGATAGCGCCGACATCTGTTCCATCGGCACGGGAGCGCATACTGAAATACCGACGGCCGTCGCGGTCATGCCAGATCATACAAAAGGGATGGTCCGGCGAAAGGCGCTCGCCAATTTGGCTGGTCAGGATTGCGCTGTGTACGGCAGGCACGACGGCACCCTGAAATTCCACCAGTGATGCCAGTGCCGCGAGCTTCCCGACGAGCTCCTGTTCGTAACGCAAGATGGCTCGCCCTTCCTGCTCAAGAGTCGATTGCGTAAAGCCGTCCCATGCGGTGAAATCGAATGGATAGGAAGCCAAGGCCGCATTGATTTCTCGACTTCCTGGCAACATCCAGGTCCATAAATCTTTGTCTTGAATATACTGAAGGAGCCATGGCGCCGTCGTGCCATGAGCCCATTCCCAGCCCAAGACGGCGCCGGATTTTGTTTGATCGAAGTACGCGTGTGGAAAACCCTCCAACGTTCGCTCAGCGGTGATGTGGTGATCAAGAACAAGGAGTTCCTTGGCCTCGGATGCCATGGCCTCCAGGAGCGGACGGGCATAGCTGAAGTCGACGATCACGATACGACGATTCTTGAGATCGGGAGGGGGCGGGTGGCCGTGTTTGACGGGTACAAAGCTCGCACGAGGAAACTTTTTCCAGAGAGCCCAAGCCGCTCCGAACCCATCGGAACAGTCGGCATGATAGAGGACAATGTCCGGAGGGCCATGAAGTGGGGGTGCGGAGGATATGCTGCCCATAGAGGTAGGACAGAATAGCATGCCCGGATCAGGACTGAAAGGCGTCTGTTGTGACTATGCCGGTTATGAAGGCATGGCTCACAATTCGTTCAGGTGACTGATCAGTTGGCGAAGTCGACTGGCGCTGCGTCGGTTAAAAGCGAACACGAGTCGAGGAAGATCGCGCAGGGCTGGTTCATCGAGTTCTTCCTCCAGCGGGCCGCGCAGTTCGAACGTACCCTCGGAAAGAAGATCGGTGAATCGGTCTCGGATCTGCTCGAGCTGCTCCGGCGTAATGGTCAGCTTGAGCCGCATGACGAGTGTTCGACCCACAAAACGTATGGAATGATAGCGGCGGTAGAACTTAAGAATCTGACACACCGCCGCCTCTGCGGAATCGACGATTGCGAAGAGACCGAGGTCTTCTTCATTGATCAGTTTTCGCTTCAGCAGTTGTTTTGTCACGAAGGCCGACCAATCGTCCCAATAGTCGCAGCCAGGGGCTTGAAGGCAAATGATGGGCTGTGGATCACTCTTGCCGGTCTGAGCCAGCGTGAGAATTTCAAACCCTTCATCGTGTGTCCCGAACCCGCCGGGCAAGAGTGCGATGGCGTTCGCTTCTTTTTGAAACATCAACTTGCGGGTGAAAAAATATTTGAAAGTGATGAGCTTGGGGTCATCGGCGATCGTGGAGTTCGGCCCTTGTTCGAACGGAAGCATGATATTGACGCCGAAGCTGTTCTCGCGTCCGGCACCTTCTTGAGCTGCACGCATGATCCCATCTGCGCCTCCGGTGATCACCATGAATCCTTCTCGGACAATAGCCTGGGCGAACTGGTAGGCGAGTTGATAATTGGAATCGTCGGCGAGCGTTCGTGCCGAGCCGAAGATGCTCACTTTCTGGCGATGTCGGTAGTGGTGGAAGACGCCGAATGCATGACGCAGCTCTTTGACGGCCCGGTTGACGATTTTCACGTCCAGGAGGTCTAACTGCGCGTCATGGAGCTTTAAGAGTCCCGTTAGGAGTTCTCGCATGAGCGCGGCATGCAGGTCGTCATCCGGGCTATCCAGCAAGGCACTGACTTGATGCAGGATCTCATCTCGCGTCAAAGCGGGGCGAGGGCGAATCTGCGAAACTTTCCCGGTCGTATTCATGGCGGTCCTTTCCGATAAGCAAGTGAGCAAGCCAAAAAATTGTACCAGCGGATCGGACGTTGGTCAAAGATTGCCGCGGTTTGGTGCGGTCTAAGAGGCGTCGAAAGCCTTGGGGTGATTGCTTAGCACCCACGCTTTGATTCTGGATCGGTCTGAAGGAGAGATCTCGATGAATTGTACCTCGACACCTTGAAGTGCCGCCATGAGAGAGCTGGTCTTGCCGGACACCGTCTCGGCACTCACGTGATTCAAGACGGTTCCTCGAATCGTTAAGGGACTCATCACTTCGGGGAGGCAAAAGCTCACGAGAAGGCTGGTGCCCGGCAGCAACAGTGCGGAAGTCTCCACCAAGGCGCCGGCATGACTGAGTTGAGAGATTGTGACCTGATACTCAGCTCCCAACCCTTGTCCGTCCATGACACTGATGGTGGCTGAAATGTTCGTCATGCATCGCTTGGGAGAGAGGATTAGGTCTCGTGCGGTGAGGACGCCGACGGGCTGCGCTTGTTTCGTGACGATGAGGATCGGTGTTCCGGTGGACATCATGAGGGCTGAGGCCTCGTCCAGGGCACGATCATGCTCGATAAATTGGACCGGTCGTGTCATGATAGTCCGAACTTCGATGTCATCCGGTTCGAGGCCCCGCGCGACGACTTTTTTGACGATGTCGGTCGGCGTCATGAGTCCGAATCGAGAGTCGGTATCCTTGACGAGCAGACAGGGCATTCGCTCGCGTTCCAAGAGCGAGGCCGCTTCGGTGACCGACACATCCCCTGGAACCTGCACAACACCAGGCGTCATCATGTGTGCAACCAGTATGGTCTGGTGATCCGTGGCTTGAGGCTGGGGCTCGTCCCTGTCCGCCATTCCTTAGCGAGGTCCTTTTTTCTCACGACGATGCTCCCCTCTTGGCCGCAATGTATGCCAAGTATAGCAGAAGGGTTCTTGGGGCCATGAGAGGCTGAAAGCCTTGTCATTCAAGGGTTTGACGGCATACACTAGGAACGAATTTTGACCGTCTGTGAGCGAGCAACGATGGCGTCGAGCGGGGTTTCCCATAGAGAGTTTATTCGTCGGCTCAGAGCAATTCCGGTGCATGGGTTGGGACTCTCCGTCGATATTCATGCTCCGGACCTTACTAGCTTGCGGCGAAGTCTACAAGAACGTCAAGTGGCACCTGCCTACCTTGAAGTGTTCCGCACGACATCCGCAGTTTTGGCCTCCGTCAGGAAAGAGATCGGTGACGGTCTGTTGACATATCATGGCGAAGGGTTGTGGGTCACTCAACCTGAGATGGCCGATACCGAAGCCTTCGGACAAGAAATCACGGAAGTCGTTCGACATCTAGATCTCTTGCAGAGTGCCTGGCTGAATCATGAATGTGCGACGAAATATCTCGCCGGTTATTATTATGGGACCTATCTTCCCCCCCTGTACACATCATTCAGCGCGGAGATGGTGGCCGACAATACACGAGTGATCCAACATCGCCTCGATGAGCACTGTCGTTTGGCCAATGGGAGCACGCCGTTGGTGCTGCTGGAAATGCCGCCGCTCACCTACTTTGTTGCCGGGACGATGTCCATTCCAGGGTTTTTCAAGGCTATATGTGAACAGACTCCCTGTGGACTGGTCTTAGACGTGGGGCATCTCTGGACGGTGTTTCGATACTCCGGCGCGCATCGAGTCATGTCGCTCACACGATTTGTCGACACGTTCCTCAACGAGTTTCCTGTGGAACGTGTGGTTGAGATACACGTAGCAGGTCTGGCTATTCATGAATCACACCGAGCCCTCGCGGTATCGCGAGAGGACAATGGGGATACTGACGCGCTTCCTGCCTGGGTCGATGCGCATGCTGCCCCTATTCCGACCGTCTTGTTCAAAATTCTCGATCAGATTCTCTTCCATCCACAACTCACCAGTCTGAAAGGTCTTGCCCTAGAGGTGGATACGAAACCGATCGAAGTGATCGTGGATGAATTCGCTGAGTTTTCTCTGCGCTATGGGCCGTTGATCGATCGGCTGAATGACGCTGCGCAGGTCGTACCTGATTGCGAAGTCCGTACAGTGCTGGCAGGGTCGAGGCCGACATCTGCCATGCACATGCTTGGTGCGGCCTACGATCGCTATGCAGCCGTACTGACAGGCAAGGCCGAGCCGGTGGGAGCGGAATGGAACTACGCTTCAGCCGGTACCCAAGAGTTGGACCTCTATCGCACCGTCTATCTCCCCTATGAGATTCTTCACTGGGGAGGAAACATAGAAGACATGTTTGTCGAATCGTGTCGTCAACTCAGAGCGCGTGACCTGTCGATCGATGGATTTATGGCGTTCTGGTTCCGTGAGCCACGACCGCTCTCCGGCATCTACGATTTCTTTTTGATGAAAATCGACCGATTTGTCGAGTTTGTCCATGAGGTGGCGCCGGAGGTCTATGGCGTCGCTGAACAAGAGGCCGAGGAGCTTCGACTCGCCTACCGTGTTGCCAACGAACCCGGTGTGTCCGTGTAAGAGAGCCGATATGAATTTTTGGCAGACCCTCCCACGCCCGCTTATAGGATTGTCTCCGATGGATGGGGTGACCGACGCCTGCTTCCGGTCCGTCATTGCCCGTCAAGGAAAGCCGGACGTCGGCTTTACCGAATTTACGCATGTCCATGATATCTGTCGTGGACCGGAGATTCTCATGGAGACGCTTCTGTACAGTGAGATGGAACGTCCCATCGTGGCGCAGCTCTATGGAAAGGACCCGGATCTGTTCTATCGCGCGGCTCATGCGGTGTGCGAGCTGGGGTTCGACGGATTGGATATCAACATGGGATGCCCATCAAAAAGCGTGGCGTCGTCCGGATCAGGCGCGGGATTGATCCGTACGCCGGAGCTGGCTCGCGCGATCATGCAGGCAGCCACGCGTGGCATTGAGGATTGGGCAGGCGGGCAAACGCTCGAACAAGCAGGTTTTAAGGCAGCGCGAGTGGCCGTCATTGAACGTCTGAATCAACAGCGCGGCGCAACTGATCCGACCCCTCGGCGCCGGATTCCCCTTTCCGTGAAGACCCGGCTTGGATATGAGTCAGTCACGGTTGAGATGTGGGTCGAAGAGCTCTTGAAGGAACAGCCGACCGTGATCTCGCTCCACGGACGAACCCTCAAACAAATGTACCGAGGCACGGCGGACTGGTCGGCCATCGCACGCGCGGTGGCGCTGGTGAAGGGAACCGGAACATTGCTCTTGGGGAACGGTGATATTCAGAGCCTTGACGACGTGGCGCGACGGGTTCATGAAACCGGGGTCGATGGTGTGTTAGTGGGGCGGAGCGTGTTGGGTGCACCATGGTTCTTTCGCGAAAAAGAGCAGGCCCGCATGCGAACCCAGAGCGTGAGCGGCATGGATGTCGAACAAGACGCCGTCGAGGTTTCACTGAACGAACGCTTCGCCGTCTTGGTCGACCATGCGCAACAGTTCCAGGCGCTGGTTGGAGAACGGCAGTTCTATCGTATGCGGAAACATCTCGGCTGGTACTGTAAAGGTTTTCCACATGCCGCCTCGCTTCGCGCGCAGATGGTGCGGGTCTCTTCCGTCACAGAGCTCCAAACACTTCTCGCGGATTTTCAAAGTCGATCTGATGCAAGACCGGATCGTTCCGAGGCTGAATCCGTCGATGAGTCGAGCTTGCTGGTCTCACGATGCAGCTAGTGCTGGCGTCGAGTTCACCACGTCGCCAAGAACTTCTGGCGCTCTTGGGGCTTTCCTTCCACGTGTGCCCGTCGGAGTTTCAGGAGCATCCCACGGTCGGGTTGTCACCGCTCGAACAGGTCAGGAGCTTCGCGCGTGAAAAGGCGAGATCTGTGGCACGTGCGAGACCACGAGCTCTTGTACTCGGCAGCGATACCGTGATCGATCTTGATGGTCGACTGCTCGGGAAGCCAGCGGATCTTGCAGAAGCGCGCGCGATGCTGGCTCACTTGGCCGGACGTTCCCATTTTGTGCATACGGCCATTGCTCTTTGCAATCATCGGCAAAACAGTGAATCAGTGGAAGTTTCCACGGCGGAAGTCCGAATGAAAGCGGATCTCAATCACGTGTATGAACAGTATCTGGCATCGGAGGAATCATTCGGCAAAGCCGGTGCCTATGCGATCCAAGGATTGGGAGGAGACCTGGTGGAACGGATCGACGGCGACTATACGACCGTGGTGGGGTTACCGCTGAAACTCACGGCGAACCTACTTCGATCAGTGGGCTATCCTGTCTCGGTCGATGTCGAAGATCTGTATCGACGCAAGCCCTATGTGAACTGGGATCGGTTCGGAGTCTAATTGCAAAGGCATAGTAGTTCACCTACAATATGTCTCTCACCTTATCTGCTGGGTGCCGTAGGCTGTGCCCTATCAATGTGATAAAAGAGGAAGCATGATCGTTCACAAACATATTGCATTGCTGTTGGGTCTGATCGGAGTCCTTGCGGGAGGGAATAGTGACGTGTGGGCGATTGATGCCACTCTATCGTCTGACGAGGCGCATAAAGCACTAGAGATGGGCCGAATTCCGATGGAAAAAGCCAATTCGCCGGAAGACGTGAAGAACGTGCTGCAACAAGCGTCCTTAGCGACTCGCGTGGGGGCTGATCCGGAGAAAGAGCCCTGCGGCGCGAGCGCCGTTCTTCGTACCAAGCGATATCGCCTGGAAGCTTTTGGCCGTCAAGAGGCGGCAGAGTCAAAAAAGCGGAAGACGGATGTGCGCATGCCCGAAGAGTTCATCCAAAAAGTGATGGATATGCCCAACATGGAAATGGAAGTCCAGTTGTGCGGCGATGATGAGTATTTCGCTGAGAGCGCACTGATCGAGTTGCAACAAGGCTCCAAACGGATCAAGCCTATCGATATCGGCAAGGCTGAACGAGGGAGAAAAAACGAAACAAACGGTCCGGCATTCCGTTCGAGATTCACCGCACTCTTTGCCTATGAACAGTTCGATCCCAATGCAGCATCGGTGTTCGTCGTCAATCTGCAAGACGGCAAAGAGATTCGAATTCCCGCCGATTTCTCCAAAGTGAGGTAGCCTTCGTTCTAAGACCTCAAGGTTGCCCTCCGACTTCCTTCTCCTTCCGAGGAATCTGTATTTCTGAGATACCGGGGTCAACGTCACTATTACGTTGAGCAGCCGAAGTCTAGCCTTTTCCAAGGCTACTATTCAGAAGCACACGCAGCATTTCTTTTTTAAGCAATGCGTGAAAGAGGACGGTCATCGACGGAGGAGGTCAGGGTATATCCTGGACTATCACGCAGGGTACTGGTAAGTGGAATGCCAAGTCGCTGCTGCCTAGCGAGGTAGGCAGCAGGTTCATACAGGAAAGAGATTCTAGAACTCATCGATGGAAACCGGCTTAAGAAAATCTCGAACCGATACCAACCCAACGAGTGTCCCTCCTTTAGTCACGCCGAGATGGAGCGTGCGATGCTTGTCCATGAGGTCGGCGGCTTCGGTCAACGGCCGACGCTCCTCGATGCCGGGAACCGGACTGCTCATGATGTCTTCCACCGGCACGAAGTAGGGTGCTTTCTCGGCTCCCACGAATTTTTTGACGACGTCCGATTCAGTCACGATACCGATGACCTGAGTTTTCCTGGTCACCAGCACGCTTTCGATGTTCCACTCTTTCATGAGCTTCGCAACTTCGACAACCGACGTGCCTGCGTCCACTGTCACTGGTGTCTTCTGCATTAAGTTGCCTACGGTTACCATACTGATCCTCCTTTTATATTGTTGTATTGGGCTGATAGTACCAATAGCTTGTTGCGTCGACGTTAGGACGACGTTACAGGTCGGTAAAATTGCACATGAATGAGAAGAAAAGAGCATGATGGTGGACAGATCAGAGGGAGGTCATGGGGTGGTTCACGCAAAGTCTTGCTATGCATTCAATTGGCGGTCACGATCGATCTGTGTGGCAAGCGAGTAGAGATCGTTTGTGTGGAGTCTTCCATTCTTTCTTCATAGGCCGACCGATAACATTCTGTTGGCATCTTTATTCAGGATCTATAAAATGCATTTCGGTCATGTGGTGCGTCGTTCTCAGTATCCTTGTCGATCAGGGCGTTATAGTTGAGGGCTCGGCATCCGCTTTGTCTGGTGCCGTGTGAAACGGATCCGCGAATATCCGGCGGATGGGAATTCAGTCGAACCGATGTCGGACGGGGTGTCCGATGTAAAACCGGTCGGTTCTCAAACCATTCTAGAGCGGTTTAGAAAATGGTGGAAGCGAAACGCACTCATCCCAGCCCGGTATGATTTCCCCTTCGATGCTTCATTGTCACACCGCCTCGACAATTGTTTCAGACTCTCTATGCCCCACAGACTGATGATACGCACGGCAATGGGCTGAGGTGTTCGCTGGTCGGTTCATCGACTGCGTATCGATTGGAGCTAATGGGTTGAAGATGAAGGAGACGGAAGACATGCCGAGGGACAGCCGAATGCAGGACGTAGGTGAGGAGGACTGGGATGGTGCCGCAGAAAAAGTGAGTAGGTTCCAGCGGAGGAGGATGATCGCACGGGCGATCATTTTCGTGATGACGATATGTGTGTTGGATCTTGCCTGGGGGCAAGATCCTTCCGCCCCAATTCAAGGCCCATTACCCTCTCCAGAACGGTCTGAGATAGAGGAATTAAAATCCAAGGTCAAACAACTCGAACAATCCGTCGAGACGCTCAAGAAAAAAGAGCCTGAACCGGCTGAGCCGCTCTCGGCTGGGACAAGTACGGAAGTTCCGGCCATCGATCGTGAGCGTGGTTTGATCACGGACGATGCGTATGCGGACCCTCGCGTGGACAATGCGCCGTTTGACCCTGCCCTTCGAGGCTTCTTCCGTATTCCCGGTACGCTGACCATGATGCGGGTAGGTGGGTACATCAGGACGGATGCGATCTATGATTTTGATCAGCTCGGAAACATCAATCAGTTCAGACCGGAGTCCATTCCGACTCCCAACCTCGGCGACTCCAATTTCAATATGACGGCCAGGGCCTCGCGCTTCAGCTTGGAATCACGGAGTATTACGAAGTACGGGGATGTCTTGCGCACCTATATCGAGGTTGACTTTGTTGGGTCAGGAAACCGTACCGAATTCCGTCTTCGGCACTTCTATGGACAATGGAGAAATATTTTGGTCGGGCAAGCCTGGTCGACGTTCCACGATTCAGATGTGATCCCGGAAACCTCAGATTTCAACGGTCCCAATTCGTGGATTTTTCAATTCAGCCCGCAGGTTCGCTATACCTATGCACTCAACAAAAGACAGACGCTTGCAGCCGCCGTCGAGCAACCGTCTGCGGGCATTCCTGCGACGAATCCCGTGACGAGTGAATCGGTCTCTTCCACGAATCCTCTTCCGGATTTCGTGGTCCGGTATCGGTATGAAACGGATGATTACCATTTCAACACGGCGGCACTCTTTCGCTCGGTCGGCGGAGTCACGACGTCCGGACATGGAGACCATGTGTTCGGATACGGCCTTATGGCATCGGGATTAGTCAGGCTCTGGGGGCGAGACAATTTTGTTTTTCAAGCCGTCTACGGCCAAGGCATCTCTCGGTACTTCACGGACACCAAAAATCTGAATCTAGATGTCGGCTATGATGCATCAGGGACATTCAATGCCCAACCAGCCTACGGAGGATATGCCGCAGTCCAGCATTTCTGGAATGACAATTGGCGGTCCACCGTCACCTATGGGTTTCTTCAGGTCAACACATCCGAGAGCTCCCCGGCCGATATCTACAAGAAAACGCAATACGTCGATTGCAACCTCCTGTACAGCCCTGTTCCTGGATTCACAGTCGGTGGAGGAGTGCTCTGGGGACAGCGGGTCAATAAGAACGACGAATCGGGAGACGGATTTCGAATCAATTTTCTACTGAAATACGACCTGGTCAAGTTGCAGCAAGATGTGAAAAAGGTGTTACCGTTCTGAGGTCCCGCTCAGAATGTGCTTTGTGTTGGTGGAAGCCTGCCGACATACAGTCTACAGAGGTTGATGGGGTAGTCGGCTGCCTGTCTGGCCGTGAAGAATCAAGAATCGGTTGTCGGTTGGTTCAGGCGAAGGGTGTATAGGTAGTAGTACAGCCCTTTACGCTCCATCAGCTGTGGGTGGGTGCCTTCTTCCACCAGCTTACCCTTGTCTAACACAAGGATTCGGTCGGCGCGCTGAATCGTCGACAAGCGGTGGGCGACGACGAAGGTCGTGCGGCCTTCCATCAGACGCTGGAGCGCCTCTTGTACCAGCCGTTCCGATTCGGTGTCGAGCGATGATGTAGCCTCGTCCAGTAAGAGAATGCGAGGATTCTTCACGATAGCTCGAGCGATTGCGATCCGTTGCCTTTGGCCGCCTGAGAGATTCACCCCCTTTTCACCCACCAGGGTCTGATACCCATCCGGCAAGCCGATGATGAAGTCATGCGCGTGCGCGGCGGTACTAGCCTCGAACACCGCCGTGTCGCTCGCGGTCATGTTGCCGTATCGAATGTTGTCGAAAATGGTGCCGCCAAAGAGAATCGTTTCCTGTGGGACCAATGCCACCTGTCGGTACCAGCTTTCGACCGTCACCTGGCGCAGGTCGTTGCCGTCGATCGTGATGCGGCCATCCGTCGGGTCGTAGAAGCGGTGAAGTAGGTTGATCACGGTAGTCTTGCCTGCGCCGGTCGGTCCGACCAATGCGACGAGTTCACCCGGTTTCGCATCGAACGACAGATTCGACAACACCGGATGACGTATGTCATAGGCGAAGTTGATCTGTTCCACATGCACATGTCCGTCGACCGTCGTGAGGGTCTTCGCACCAGGTTGATCGGCAATGTCCGGTTGCGCATCCAGGATTTCAAAGACACGTTCAGTCGCCCCCTGAGCTTCTTTGATTTGTGCGAAGACGCGGGCCGCCGAGCTGAAAGGGCCGATTAAAATGCCCGCGAACAAGACGAATGCGAATAAGTCTCCGGGCGTGACGACTCCCTCGATGACCTGTCGCCCTCCGTACCACAGGACCGCCGTGGCCGATGAAAACGTCATGAGACTGATCACCGGGATGAAGACGGCCATGATGACGGCTCGGCGGAGCGTAAGCTGAAGCGTCTGATCAACCTGTTTCGCGAATCGATCTTGTTCTCGTTGTGTCTGGACGAACGATTTCACGATGCGAATACCAGAAATGACTTCCTCCACGAGGGTGCTGATTGCAGCGGTGTGGTCTTGAATCGACGTGGAGAGGGATTTCAATCGACGACCGAAGATTTTGGCGACCAGGACCAGTAACGGAAGAAGAATCAGGATGAGCAGGCACAGTTGCCAATTCATGATGAGGAGGAACGTAATGCCGCCCACAAACGTCACGAGTTGCTTGACGCCGTCGATGGGGGTTTCGGTGGCGATGGACTGGATAATCGTCACATCGCTCATCAGTCGAGACAGTAGTTCTCCCGTCCGTCGCCGCGAAAAAAAGCCGATCGATAAGGTTTGTAAATGGCCGAATACATGCTGTCGAAAATCCGCGACGACGTGTTGGGAAACCCACGCGGTCAGGTAGCTATGGCCCATCGAGCACAGCCCTTGGAGAATAACCAAGCCCAGGAACAACCCGATCGACCATGTCATGCCGTCGGTGTCGTGTTGAACCGTGATGATGTCCCACAGGTTGCCGGCCAGCCGAACTAGGGCAAGGTTCAGGAGCGCAACTCCACTCACCAGCAGCCCAGCCAACACCAGACGAGCGAAGTAGGGGCGCACGAAGGGGAGGAATCGTTTGAAAATCACCATGGTCGGTCAACGCGAAGATCGGTCATGGTGTGATGTGTGGATGCACGACCCTGCGCGGAACGGTCGGCTGAGAAGGGCGGGATGAGGACTAGAGTTGAGTGATTGATTCGATGAGATTCTTGTTGATCGCAACAAAATCCGATCGCTCCTTATCGTTGACGACCACATCCGTCAAACTGATAAAGAGACGCACCTCTTCATTAATCGCGTCGGAGACGCGATTCCGCATCGGAGGGACCAGGAAGTCTCCCACGTAGGTGCAATTGACGGTCCGTACACAGATGCGGACTTTCTTGCCCTCGGCCACGGTCCCCTCCTCCCGCCATGCGGGTTGAGTTTAACTTTTCCGACGAAGAAACTTCTGTCGCTGGCGCAGCTTCTTGTACTTATGCTTGCGCATTTTCTTTCGGCGTTTCTTCAAGACGCTTGACATGTTCTGTATCTCCTAAGGAGGGCCGAGTCTAAGAGCTTTCCGGTCAAAATGCAAGCGCACGGCGTCTTTCCCCCTTATGCTATACTGCATCGCCATGGACTTCAGAAGGATCCTGGTTTCACGGTCCTCCTCCCTCGTGTGGTTCATCGCGCTCGCCATGCTGATGGTCGGATGTCCGGCGAAGACCATCCGGTACCCGGTCGAGCACGAGAGACTCCTCCGTATCGACCAAGCCGTCGAGTCCTTGCGGGATGCGTATCAACGAAAGGATCGAACCGGGTTTCAGTCGCTGTTGTTGCCGTTGGAGCAACTGAACGAGCTGAAGCGGCAGGTCGATATGGACTTCGAAGCCTTTTCCGTCATCTCCCTTGAGTTTACGAGCGAGCGGGTCGTGATCGACAAAGACAACATCGATGTCTTCATCCATTGGCAGGGCACATGGAAAAAAGATGCTCCTGACATGGGGATCCGGCAACGAGGCCACGCGCGGCTGCAATGGGTCGGCACGCACTCGATTCTCTTGCGCAACGCGGATGGAGATTTGCCCTTCGGAATGAAGACGAAGCAGACCTTGTCGGAATCTTCCGCACCACCGATTCAACCGCGATAACGATGTCCCGAAGCGCGCCGGAAGCAGATTTTCTTGTGATCGGCAGCGGCGTCGCCGGGCTTCGCGCTGCCCTGCACCTTTGCCGAGCGGGGCGGGTGATTGTCCTCACCAAGGGTCATCCTCTACAAAGCAATTCCAGCTTTGCACAAGGCGGGGTGGCGGTGGCCTTGAGCGAAGAGGATGATGTCGCCATTCATCTGACGGATACCGTGAAGGCCGGACATGGTCTGTGCCGCCGTGATGCGGTGCGCGTGTTGGTCGAGGAAGGACCGGATCGGATTCAAGAACTGATTCGCTGGGGTGCCAAATTCGACAAAACCGGCGGGAAGTTTGCCTTTGCCCGTGAAGCGGCTCACAGCCGCAGCCGAATTCTCCGCGCGCGAGGTGATGCGACGGGAAACGAAATGGTGCGAGTATTGATCGCGCAGGCCATCCGGCAAAAACGGATCGTCCGGCTGGATTATCACTTCACGGTCGATCTGATGGTGGAGGAGGGCCGATGTTGCGGTGCAGTGGTGCTGGACGAACGTTCAGGGGAGCAATTTATCATCCCTGCCAAGGCCGTCGTCTTGTCGACAGGGGGGGCTGGGCAGATTTTTGCCCGCACCACGAATCCACCCAATGCAACCGGCGACGGCATGGCGATGGCGTTCCGGGCAGGGGCCGAGCTGCAAGACATGGAGTTCGTCCAGTTTCATCCGACGTCGCTGTATCTTCCCTCAAGCCCGCCGTTTTTGTTGTCGGAAGCCATGCGAGGTGAGGGAGGGGAGCTACGCAACAATAGGGGAGAGCCGTTCATGCAACGCTATCATCCCCTCGGTGTCTTGGCTCCACGGGATATCGTTGCGCGGGCGATCTGGGCGGAAATGGCGTCGACGCGTGCGCGGCATGTTTATCTGGATGTGACTCACTTGGGGGTGAGTTTTGTCAAACGGCGGTTTCCGACGATCTATGCGACCTGTCTTCGTCATGATATCGACATTACAGAAGAATGGATTCCAGTCTCTCCAAGCGCCCATTACATGATGGGGGGAGTGGCGACTGACCTCGACGGAGCCACGACCTTGCCGGGTCTTTTTGCGGCGGGCGAGGTGGCATGCAGCGGCGTCCACGGCGCCAACCGACTGGCCAGCAATTCATTACTGGAGGGATTGGTGTTCGGGATGCGGGCTGGTGTGGCCGCTGTCGCTTGGGCTGCTCGTCGTTCGATGCCGGATGTGACTCACCATATGGAACGCCTGAGGCGCGGGCGGTTGGAGCGATTAGAGGATGCTGAAAAGGTGCGCAGCTCGCTTCGCCGGACGATGTGGGGACAGGTCGGGCTTATCCGGTCTCGGGAATCGCTTGTTCGTGCCACGGCTCAGCTTGGGCGGTGGGAACAAATGATCTCCGGATCATTCGCGGGAAGAGCCGATCTGGAGATCAAGAATATGGTGCAAGTGGCGCATTGCGTGGCGGACGCTGCGCTCTGGAGAGAAAACAGCGTCGGAGCCCATTACCGATCCGATTTTCCAGAATCCAAACGACCGGGCTGGAAACAGCATAGTCAATTGCGCCTGGGTGTCCGAACTACTGGCCGGGCTGAATCGAAGACACAGGGGCGGGTTGTAACAGGGCGGACTCCGAAGACGGAATGACGTGGCCGGTCATTGCAAGGTCACGGGTGAGGAAGAGTCGATAGTACCGCAAGACCTTGCGGACGTATTGTCGAGTTTCTTGGATCGGTGGAAGGGCACGGTAACGATCGACGACACGCTCTCCGGCGTTATAGGCCGCGAGTGCCAGCGGGAGATCGCCTCGGAATCGGTCGAGTAACTGGCGTAAATATTTCGTTCCTCCCCTGATGTTGTCCTCAGGGTCGTAGAGGTCTCGGACCTCCAATCTCACGGCCGTTTGCGGCATCAATTGCATCAATCCGATGGCTCCGGCTCGTGAGACCGCGCGGGGGTCGAAATCCGACTCGGCCTTGATGATGGCGCGGATCAGCGCAGGGTGCAGTTGATGTTGCCGTGAGAATCGATTGATTACCGGTTCCAACTCCTTTTCCGAGAGAACAGGGTGCAGCCGGTTCGGATGGAGGTCGATCCGGCGATACCGAGTGTCGGAGGGAACGTTGGTGAGCGCGATGGTTCCTTTGGCGTCGACATATTGGTACACCTCTGCCTGACTGTCGCCGAGCAGGGCCAGGAGGATGCTGCCGCTCCATGCGATGAGGACGGCCATGACAGGTCGACGGATGACGGCGTGATGGAGTCTGTTTAGTTTTGACATGGTCACACGATAGCAGTCTGGCATGGTCTGTCAAGGAAATGCGGATCCTATGCGTGGAGAAAGAGGCGAATGCTGAGAGAAAATAGGAAAATGAGGAGTTATCCAGTATGAGGCCTATTCCAAGATCGGCTTCGTGCTGCGCGGAATTGCTTTCGTAGTCGCAAGGTAAGTGGGCCTGGCTTTCCGTCGCCGATGGGCTTTCGGTCGACCGACGTCACCGGCATGATCTCCATACTGGTATTCGTGACAAAGCATTCGTCGGCTTGGTGCAATTGACCGACTGTATAGTGACCTTCTTCGACGTGCAGGTTGAGTTCCTTGGCCAGCCGAATGACGACCATTCTGGTGATGCCGTCGAGTATGCCGCATTCCAGCGCAGGGGTCCGTAGGCGGTCGTCCATCACGAAAAACAGATTACTGACGGTGCATTCGGTCAGATGGTGTTCCCAATTGAGGAGGAGGCCGTCGAATGCGCCTGCGGCGATGGCTTCGCGTTTTGCCTGAATATTGTTCAGGAAGTTTGTGGTCTTGCTTTGCGGCGGTAAGGCGCTTGGGAGATTGCGTTTCGTAGAAGCCACGATCATGTTGACGCCGGTTTCATAGAGATGTGACGGCGGAGGCACGAGCGGCTTGGCCATCACGACGACGGTCGGCGACGGGCAGAGTGCGGGGTCCAATCCAAGATCTCCGGTTCCTCGGGAAACTGTAATCCTCAGGTAGGCGTCTCGCTGATCGGTCCCGACCTCGTTGCGCAACATTGCCTCCTGCAGAATGCCTTCCCAGTGTTCCATCGGAATCGGGATGGTCAGGCCGATTGCCGCTGCGGAACGGAACAACCGGGACACATGCTCGTCTTGCATGAAGATGCGGGGGCCGTACGAGCGAATGGTTTCATAGACCCCATCGCCGTAGAGAAATCCATGGTCGAAGACGGAGACCACAGCCTCCTTCTCCGGGACGAATGTGTTATTCAGATAGATCCACATAGGTTAGGAAAATGCGCTGAGGAACGCCTGGGCTTTATGGATCGTTTCCTCATATTCACGAGTCGGGTTTGAGTCGGCCACAATGCCCGCGCCAACCTGAAGATAGCCCACCGCGTTCTTCATGACCAGGGTACGGATGAGGATATTGAAGTCCAGATCTCCGCTCCAGCTGAGGTAGCCCATCGAGCCGGTGTATGGGCCACGACGTACGGGCTCCAACTCCTCGACGATCTCCATGCAGCGAATTTTTGGGACGCCGGTAATCGTTCCCCCGGGAAACAGGGCGCGTAACAGGTCGAATCCCGTCGCGTGATCCGTGAGGGTGCCGGTTACTTGTGAGACCAAGTGATTGACATGGGAGTATTGCTCCAAGGTCATCAAGTCATCCACATGGACGCTTCCAAAGCGGCACACGCGACCGAGGTCGTTCCGCTCAAGATCAACCAGCATGATATGTTCTGCGCGCTCCTTTTCATTAGTGCGTAATTCCTCGATCAATCGCTGATCGTCGAATGCACTCTTCCCTCGGGGTCTGGTGCCGGCGATGGGTCTGCTATCAGCCCGGCGCCCATCCAACCGGACAAGCCGTTCAGGTGAGGAGCTAATAAGACGAATGGTATCGAATCGAAGAAGTCCCGAGAAGGGCGACGGGTTTAACGCCCGCATACGATGATAGGCGGCTAGATCGGCTTGTAGGTTCCCGAGCGAGGAGAATGCCTCACCAGTCACGCTGAAACGGTGGGAGAGGTTGGCTTGATAGATATCACCGGCTGAGATGTATTCCTGACAACGGCGTACGTTCTGGCTATAGATCGCCTGGTCCTGTTCCGGTGTGAACGTCAGGCGACTAAGAAGGTTCCAGTGTGCATCGACCGTGTCAGGCTTGGTCAATTGGGCCTCAAGCTCGGCCAGTCGCTCTTTCCCTTCGCGAAACAGCTGTTCTCGAGGCTCGCCCAAAAATCGTTCGAGCGGTGGGCAGAACATAAGCACCAGGCGGTTCAGGGTATGGTCGACTGCCGCGACAAGGTCGAAAAAGGCGAACTCCAGATCTGGGCCGGCAAGATCATCAAAGGCGAAGGACGGTAGCCGCTCAAACTGGCGCACGAGATCGTAGCTCAAGTAGCCGACCGCACCGCCGAAAAACGGAGGAGCTTCGGGAGGCCGAGCGATCCGCTGATTGTTCAGGAGATGGGCCAATTGTTGAAACGGAGAAGGGCCTGAGTCCATGCGGCCGTGAATCGACCGGCGTATAAACGTATCCCCCTTCCCATACAGCGTTTGGTAAGGATCGATGCCGAGGTACGAATATCGTCCCATCGCTCCATCGCCGTTGCCGCTCTCAAGGAGAAACGAGGGGTGTTGAGCTGAGGCGATCTTCGTATATAGCGCAAACGGATTGGCCGAGGGAGCAGGGCATGTCATGAGCAGAGGCGACGGAGGGCCGTGTAAAAATGGAATCGTCGAAGGGACAGCTTTCGGCATAGTCAGTCTGCGTTGCAACACAAATGAGCGATCACTATACCGCAGCGATTTCTGCGCGCATAGGCCTCTAACCGCTTGACATTCCAAGGATGGTTTTGCTTAAATTGCAAACCCATCAGGGGCAAGATTTTGCTTACGTGCTCGTGCCTTCCATGGGATTGGGATGCCCCCTCCACAAGATCCCTTATACGCGGGGCTCGGTCAGGCCGTTCGTATTGGAACGGAACTGCTGGCTGCGCTGATTGTCGGAGGTGGGCTTGGATGGGTCATCGACACGTACCTCTTCGGGACAACTCCGTGGGGACTCGTCGTCGGGTTGATCTTCGGTATGGCTGCCGGAATGAGGAGCGCCTATCGATTTGCTCAACGGTGGCAAGGCCAGTCAGACAACGCGAATAAGTAGGGGTAAAGGGTAGTCATGGAAGAAAGTCCTCTCCATCAATTCGAACTTCACAGCTGGATCCCGATTTCAATCGGCGGCCTTGATTTTTCCATCAATAAGGCTGTTGTCTTCATGTGGATCGTTGTCGCCGTTGCGTCGGTGATCATGGTGATGGCCGGATCGTCGCGCAAACTGGTGCCCGGCAAGTTGCAGAGCCTGGCCGAGATGATGGTGGAGTTCATTCGCAACATGATCATGGAGACG
Source organism: uncultured Nitrospira sp. (assembly GCA_902500705.1). GTDB lineage: Bacteria > Nitrospirota > Nitrospiria > Nitrospirales > Nitrospiraceae > Nitrospira_D. Next base: position 14,684 of record CABVRR010000013.1, on the reverse strand, counting down.
ATGGGAAAAGACGGCATGCGGTTTTTTCCGCTCGTCGCCACCATCTTTGTCTTTATTCTGTTTTCCAATTATATCGGGTTGATTCCTGGCACCTACACCGTAACGAGTCAGATCATTGTGACGGCGGTGTTCTCCTTCCTAATATATGGTATCAGCTTGGTTGTTGGGTTTTCGCTGCATGGGATCAAGTTCCTCGGCATTCTTGTCCCTCCTGGCACGCCGGGATGGTTGGTGCCTTTGATGATCCCGATCGAGATCATCAGCCAAATCGCACGACCTGTTTCGTTGGCCGTTCGGTTGTTCGCCAATATGACGGCCGGACACGTGATGCTGGCGGTTCTGTTCAGCCTCACGATTGGGGGCGGCTTGTTGATCGGGTGGTTGCCCTTTGTGTTTACGATCGGGATCTATCTCTTAGAATTTGGTATCGCATTCATTCAAGCCTATATTTTTACGATCTTGACGTGTGTTTATTTGGGAGACGCGTTCCATTTGCATGGCCATGAGGAGCACGCGCATTAGCGCATGCGGGTTTAGACAAGGGAGGAGTACGACATAATGGATTCAGCAGCAGCGGGGTTGATCGGTATGGGATGTGCCGCGGCAGGATTTGCCGGGGCCGGAGTGGGGATCGGCTACATCTTCGGGAAGATGATTGAAGTGGTGGCACGCCAGCCTGAAGCAGAAGCTCGCGTCACGAAGTACATGTGGATCGGGTTCGCGCTGGTCGAAGCGATCGCGCTGTATGGCTTGGTCATCGCTTTCATCATCATGGGCTTTCGGAAGTAGGGAGCGCGAACCGGTATTCGTTAGTCGTTCGTCGAGAAGTCTTGCTCGGCGTAACGATTGACGTGTAGCGATTCACGAAGAATAGGTATGCCACAGTTTGAATCTGATTTTTTTTCTTCGTTGATTTTCTGGGAAGTCATCTCGTTCGGGATTCTCTTGTTCGTCCTCTACAAGTACGCGTTCCCCGGGATTTTGAGCGCGTTGGAAGAGCGTGAAAAGAAGATCAAAGATAGTCTCGATCAGGCCGAGCAGCACCGGTCTGAAGCCGAGCGACGGCTCAAGGACTATGAGGCCAAGCTCAATGCGGCAGGGAAGGAAGCGGAAGCGATCCTTGCTGCGGCCAAGGAACGTGCTCAACGGTTGCTCGAAGAAAATGAGCAACGATTGACTGCGGAGGCAGAGCGTATCAGGGGTGATGCGACGCGTCAGATCGAGCAAGAGCGACGCAAAGCATTGCAGGATATCAGGACCCAGACGACGGAACTCGCGTTGATGGTGGCGGAAAAAGTCGTTCAGCGAAGCTTGTCAGAGGCTGATCATAAAAAGTTTGCAGATGAAGCGCTCGAGGCCTTGTCAAAATCGCATTCACACTGACATAGCGTGGTCTTCAGGTGGAGTCAGCTCAGCGTGACTCCACCCGGTCGATATCCTTCCAGATCCACCGTCACGAATTTGAACCCCAGCGCTTTCAGAGCAGTGCTGATTCTTGCTGAACGTCCAGGTTCGATGAGCAAAGACAACTCTTCCTTTGCCACTTCAATCCGTGCAATTTCCCCATGATTTCGAACTCGAAAATGATGTAGTCCTTCCCGTTGGAGCAGGGCTTCTGCCTCTTCAACACGGGTGAGTCGTTCCAGTGTAATCGGGATCCCGCGCGGGATTCTCGATGAAAGACAAGCTGCGGCCGGCTTATCCCAATTTGAAAGTCCAAGCTCCTTGGCAAGGACACGGATATCGGATTTCGACAGTTCCGCTTCAACAAGCGGACTGCGTACGCCCCATTCTCGAGCGGCTTTGATTCCGGGGCGATCATCACCCAGGTCGTCCAGGTTGGTTCCATCTACGACATAGGCGACAGTCCGTGATTGCCGCACACTCCCAAGAAGTTGGTACAAGTCGGTCTTGCAGTGAAAACAACGGGCGGCGTCATTCTTAACGAAGTCGTCGATGGTCAGCTGATCCGTGTGTACGGTTTCATGGCGGGCGCCGATCTCTTGCGCGACCCGTTCGGCAGCTTCCAGCTCAAGCGATGGAAAGGTCGGTGAAATCGCCGTGATGCCGACTGCCTGCTCATGGAGCTGGTCATGGGCCACCTTGAGCACGAAGGTGCTGTCGATCCCCCCAGAATAGGCCACCACGACTGATCCCATTTCCGTCAACAGGGTTCGGAGCCGTTCAAGCTTGTTGTGAAGTGAAGACGATGACATGGTCTGTTCGGTCATGAGACTACTGACGAATTTTTGCTTTCACGATGTTGCCGACCACAACGAGCGCGTAGCGTTGAGGGTCCAGATAGTGTTTTGCCACGCGCAGCACATCTTCTTTCGTGACACGTTCGATCCACTTTGGGTATTGCGTAAAATAGTCAAAGCCCAGCCCAAAAAACTCAACCTGCGCCAGGACCTGCGCCAATTTTGCCGTGGAGTCCAGCCGCAAGGGAAAGCTTCCCATTAAGAAGGCTTTGGCGTCGGCCAGTTCCTGATCGCTGACGGGGGCTTCTCGTATTGCTTTGACCTCGGCGAGAACCCCGCTGATCGCCTGGTTGGTGGCTTCGGTGCGAGTCTGGAGGTTGATCCAGAACGAGCCCGGCATCGCTCTGGCATCGTAATGGCTCGTAATCCCGTACGCAAGCCCCTGTTTGTCTCGAATGGAATCCATGAGGCGCGAGGAAAATCCACCGGCTCCCAGCACGTGATTCATGACGGTGACGGCATAAAAGTCTGGGTTGGTTCGACTAATCCCAGAATGGCCGATCACAATAGTCGATTGTGTCAGATCCTTTTCGATGAACTGTGTGATTTTTCTATCAATGGTAGTTGGTTTCTTTGTGACACGGGATTGCACAGCCCCCTTTTTCCAAGAGCCAAAATGCGTCTGAACAAGCGCGGTGGCTTGTTCCACGGTTACGTCCCCGACGATCGTCAGAATGACTTGGTTGGGAATGTATTCTTTCGAATAGAAACTTTGGACATCCGCCAAGGTGATCTTGTTGACCGACTCTTCCGTCCCGTTCACCGGCCAACGATACGGATGGTTGGCGAAGATCAATTGATTGAACGCTTTCATGGACACGTGCCCGGGATCGTCATTATCACTGATGATTTCGCCAAGGATTTGTGCGCGGACCCGTTCAAATTCCTGCTTGGGAAAGGCCGGGTGCTGTAGGATATCGGCGAGCAGCGTGAAGCCGAGGTCGATATCTTTTTTAAGGATGCGCGCTGAAGCGGTCGTGAAGTCTTCGCTGGCATGGGCTCCTAGAGAGCCACCGACAAAATCAATCTGCTCGGCCAGTTGTTTCGAGGACCTTGTTGTTGTGCCTTCGTCCAGGAGGCTCGCGACCAGATTTGCCACCCCCGCCTTTTCGGACGGGTCCTGCGCGGAACCAGCTTTGATCAGCGCATGGATCTCAACGATGGGAAGGAAATGCTGCTCCAGGACAAGGACTGTCATGCCATTTGGGGTCGTGAGTCGCATCGGTGCGATATCTGCGGCATACCCTGGCGTCGTGACACTGAGCAAGCACGAGACCAACAAGAACATTTTCAACAGACCAATCACCGACACTGGCCTGACGGATTGAAGCATGGGATAGGACTGTGTTGTCGCTCGCAGTGTGTGACTCATGGATTCGTTGTTACTTTTCCCTCGTGAGTCGCGGACGAGTTTGAATCGGAGGGTTTGGGGGGCAATGGAACGAGAACTCCAATGGTCCGATTATCTTGGGAGAGATAGTGTTTGGCGACTCGTTGGATATCCTTTGCCGTCACGGCTCGAATACGCTCGACGAATTGGTCGATCTGTCGCCAGCCAGCACCGATGGATTCCGCCTGCCCGATCAACATCGCATGGCGAAAATTCGAATCCTGTTCGAAGACGCGAGCCGCCTCCACTTGGTTCTTGGCTCGCTGCAGCTCCTGGTCGGACGGTGGTTCGGTCTGAAGTCGCACGATCTCGCGTTGCAGGGCTTCTTCGACCGCTTCGACTTTGGCACTCGGGTTCACCAGTGAGTAGAAATAAAAGAGACCGGGGTCTGTCTGCATCACACTGTACTCGGCTCCTACCGCCAATGAATTTTTCTGGTCATAGACCAAGCTCTGGTACAGCCTGGAGCTTTTCCCATTCGACAGGATCGATTCCAGGATATCAAGGGCATACGAATCCTCGCTCGAATAATTGGGGACACGAAACCCCATCATGACGAACGGCACTTGCGCGTCGCGCTTCAGAAAAAATCGGCGCTCGCCTCGTTGTTCCGGTTCGGGCGTCAGTGTTTGTTTCGGTGAGGGGCCGCGCGGAATCGGCTCAAAGAGATGTTTGATCGTCGGGAGTAAGGCCTCGGCTTTAATATCACCTACGACGACCAGCGTCGCATTGTTGGGAGAATAGAAGGTATCGTAGTGGCGTTGGAGGTCTTCAAGCGACATGGCATCCAGGTCGGCAAACCAGCCGATCACCGGCCAGTGATAGGGATGACTCATGTAGGCTTGGGCAAACAGCGCTTCAACTAAGGCGCCTTGTGGGTCATCCTCGGATCGGAGTCGTCGTTCTTCCTTCACGACCTCGCGCTCGGTCTGGAATTCCCCGTTGTCGAGGGTGAGGCCCTGCATGCGATCTGCTTCCAGCTCCAGGGCCAATCCGACGCGATCCGCCGCCACATTCTCGAAATAGGCCGTAAAGTCCTGACTGGTAAACGCGTTATCGATCCCGCCGTTCTTGCGAACGATACGGGAAAACGAGCCTTTTGGATATCTGGTCGTGCCCTTGAACATCATATGCTCAAGCATGTGCGAGAGTCCGGCTCGACCCATCACTTCGTTTCGAGAGCCGACTTTGTACCAGACCTGCACCGTGGCGACCGGCGCTTTAGGAACCTCGACCAAAAGCACTTTCATGCCGTTTGAGAGAATGTATTCGTTCGGCTCTGCTCCCATCGATGTCGAGGTGTAGCCGAAGAGCAGCAGCGCTCCCAAAAAGCAGGACCGCCAAGGGTGGGTGATAAACGATGTACTCATGATGTTAATAGAATTAACCATGCTAGCAACGCGATTCAATGGGTGTCAAGGTAACGGCAGCGTGGTCGTCACTGAGCTCTCCTAATTGTCCGCACGCCCCGAACACATCTCGTCCTCGGCTCTTACGGACGAATGCATCGAGGCCGGTATTGCGGAGCGTCGATTGGAAGCGGAGGACCGCCTGTTCAGACGGACGACGAAAATCGCTGCTCGGAAACTCGTTGAACGGAATGAGATTGATCTTGCACCGTATACCCCTCACCAATCGCACGAGGCGATGGGCATCCTGGATCGAATCGTTGACTCCGGCGAGCAAGACGTATTCAAAGGTCAGTCGCTGGTGAGACGTGAGTGGATAGCGTCGGCACGCAGCCAAGAGCGATGTCAGTGAGGCGATCTCATTTGCGGCAGGCATGAGCGCGTGTCGCTGCTCTTGGGTGGTGGCGTTGAGAGAAACGGCAAGATTGACTCCGAGTGCGGCGACCTCTGGTAAGCGAGATGCCAGCCCCGCCGTCGAAACAGTGATGCGTCGACGCGACCAACCAAGCCCCCACGTTTTGTTGGTCAAGACGGTGATCACCGACTTGAGCACGTCCAAATTGGCCAGAGGTTCCCCCATTCCCATAAACACGAGGTTGGTCATGTGTTCTTCGGGACTGAGGATGTCTTGAGCGGTCAGGATCTGATCGCTGATTTCGTGCAGCTTGAGGTTGCGTTTCAGCCCCATCCTGCCGGTCAAACAGAAACGACAATCCAGCATACATCCCACCTGGGTGGAGATGCAGAGTGTCAGTCGTTTGTCATCCGGTATCAGAACCGCCTCGATCGTCAGTCCGTCGTCGAGCGTCAACAGTAATTTACGGGTTTCATCCTGGGACGATAAGACCGTCACATCGGCCGATCGCCCGACGGCGGCAGATCGGGACAGCACCGATCGATCACGCATGGGCAGATCGGTCATCTCGGTGATGGTTCGTACGCGACGTTGATAGAGCCAACGCAAGATTTGCGTGGCGCGATAATCCGGCCAACCCTGCGTGCGGGCAAACTTCACCAGTTGGGGCTCGGTGAACCCCAAGAGGAGCGTCGCGGCATCGGAAGGTGGTGTAGGCACGTCAGTCATATGATGTTCACCAGCCAGCAGCCTACCATAGCGACTGTCATGGCGCATACGACTGTACCCATTGTACCCATGATCGGGTCCCGAAACTTCTTTCATTGCCGATGGCTCTGTATATAATAAACGCGAGTGAGTATGGAAAGGCCGTCATGAAAAATTTTGACAAGTCTCGTTCCCTCGGTGGCCGAGGATTCGCGGTCGCGTCCGGCCTGGCGCTCGTGCTCGGAGCATTGTGTTCGAGCGATGGATATTCAGCGCAAGTGGAGACGTCCGAACAATCCATCGTCAATGACTGTTTGACTGCGGAGGCTTGTTTTGCAGCGGCCGTCTGGCCCAAGGAGCGATTGGGGCACGCGTTGACGAAAGATCAAGTTGCGGCGCTCAAGTTAGAGCGTCTCCGAAAGGTGATGGAGGGATTCCCCTCCACGCTGTGGGCCAAGCGCGCCGGGTTGTTGTCCGGGGTGATGTTGATCGATCGGAATCCCGTGGGCGCTCTGCCGTA
>CABVRR010000013.1:0-7941 GCA_902500705.1 uncultured Nitrospira sp. | reverse complement strand
CAAGTTCGTTTAAAGCAATACGAACAAGCCCGTGAGACCTTTCATGCGTTGGCCGCTGAACAAGGGCCTCGCGGAGATGACGCGACGGTTTGGCTCGGGAGAGTCTATCTTAGGCAAGGACTTGGGGAGAAATTACTGGATCTCTGTCGAACGCTCCTGAAGCGAGCGGTGACTCCTGAACAGAAAGGGCAGATCAATTTATTTGCAGGGATCTGGTTGGAAGATGAGGCGCGGTTCGATGAGGCGATTGCGAGGTATCGACAAGTGGCCAAGTCCGGAGAACCGGCCTCTCAACGAGCGGAAGCGCAATGGCGGGAAGGATGGGTGCTCTATCGAACGGCTCGTTATCAAGAGGCGATCAACGTGTGGCGGCAGATCGTCGACCAGAAGAGCAGCGACCTTGAGCCGCAAGCGCTCTATTGGATCGCCCGTTCCTACGGTCATGAGGAAAGTACGAAGGCCAAAGAGCCGTTTGCCGAGCTCTGTCAGCGGTTTCCGTACACCTACTATTGCCAGTTGGCGCGCGAACAAACCGACCGACCTGGGTTCGGGCCGACGAAATCGGAAGGTCCCGTCGTCGTGTCGTCCACTTCATCTGCGTCCGAATCCGTTCAGCTATCGGCTCAGGACAGTCAGACGAGTAGTCGCACGCAAATCGAGCTCCAGCCGGCATACCGGCGGGCGGTTGAACTCAGGACGCTCGGTCTGGATCAAGATGCTGCGAGAGAGCTCGGTGCGCTGATTGATCGGTACAGTCGTGACCCTGAGGTCTTGGCGGCGTTGTCGATGATGTTGAGCGAGGTCGGCGCCCACCATCATGCCTTGCGCCTGGTGCGATCTCGGTTTCGTGAAAAATTGGAACGAACCGGCGGGGACGTCGCAGACGGACTATGGGGTGTGGCCTATCCGACCGGACTGATTCCGACGATCAAAATGTCGGGTGCCAACGGGGTTGACCCGTTTCTCGTGGCCGCGATCATTCGAGAGGAAAGCCAATATGATTGGAGAGCGGTCTCCCGTGTCGGGGCGATCGGCTTGATGCAAGTGATGCCGGCCACCGCCACGGCTGTGGCTCAACAGCACCGTCTTCCAAGCCTCACCCGAGAAGATTTGTTCGACCAAGAAACCAATATTCGTATCGGGGCTCGATATGTCGAGCAACTGTTCACGCAGTTTTCCGGCAATGTCGTGCAGACGATCGCCGCGTACAATGCCGGTCCGGTCGTGGTGGGCGCCTGGGCGGCGACCTACCGAGGACGGAGTGAGGATGAGTTCGTCGAATTGATTCCGTATCCGGAGACCAGGCACTACGTCAAGCGGGTCCTGCGTAGTTACAAGGAGTATCTGCGCCTGGCAGGGGTTCAAAAAACCGTTTCTTGACAGGATCTTGTGAAATTTTTATAGTGCGCCACAATCCATAGGGGCAATAACGAAGAGGGGTTGATTATGGCGCTGGATCGACTGGATGCGTTGGAAACTCGAATTCGTGATTTGGTGAAGCTCGTCCAAGAGCTTAAGCGTAAAAATGTGCTGTTGGAAGAGGAGCTCAAGACCACTCGTCAGCGGCTGGTTGCGCAGGATGATATGAATAGCAGGTGGGAAAAGGAACGGATGGACATCAGGACCCGCATCGAAAAAGTCATGAATGAGATGGAGCTGCTGGAGTGTGTCGAGGATCCGAAGGAGGTAGCCATTGACTAAGACCATCGATGTGGAAATTTATGGTCATCGGTACACGATTACGGGAGACAGCGACGATGCCTACATCCGGCGACTGGCCCACTTTGTCGACGACCATATGAAGCATCTGGCGGAAGGAATGAAGACGACGACTCCATCGAAGTTAGCGGTGCTGACGGCGATCAACCTTGCCCATCAGCTGTTTGAGTCCGAGAAGAAGCGGGTTCAAGGGGAGGCTGATGTTGAGCGGCGGATGGTGACCTTGATGGAATCGATTGATGAGCAGATGCCGACATCGCTCTTTCGGTAGCGGCGATTCGCCTTGCTTTCAAAGAGTCCCTTTGTTATCGTATAGATAAGTGTGTGCGATAGTGAAGAAGGAAGGTAACCTCGTCGATTGCTGATCTACTGGAAACGAGTGTTGAGAGTATCATAAGGAACGTTTGTCCGTATGGGATACGAAGTGTTGATTCGGTGGATGCTCATGATATGGGTCGTGCTTGGGCGACGGTTTCAGTCAGCCATGGCGCGGCTAGTTTCTGGTGTTGAGACGATCCGGCAGATGCCTGCCGGACAGCGTGAGTATCTACCCGCTATCTCTGTTTCGATTGCTCTCCCTCTCCGACGGTCGATGTCTGAAAACCTCCGGGTCAGAGAGGACGGACAGAGAAACTTCGTGGGTGCGATGTCATATCCTGATGATCTCTCGTGTTTCCAGTCGAGGTAATTCGTAGTCTCCGAAGCTCCTTCCATTCTCTTCGCCGCACAATCGTGAGTCGTGCTCATTCCGCTCGGTCCCTGTTGTGGTGTCCGCGCCGGAGTGAGCGCATTTGATCTGACGCCTTTCAAAAAAGGGGTGACTCCCATTTCTACTACAAATGTCGTGTACATCATTTTGTCGGTGATCCTTGGTGCGGTGATTGGTGCAGGCCTATTTGAGCGCTTACGCAGACGGATGACGGGTGCCAAGCAAGCTGAGGCAGAAGATTTGGCCAAGCAGGTTGTGCAAAACGCGCAGCGAGAAGCGGACAATACGCTCAAAGAAGCCAGGCTCGAAGCCAAGGACTTGGTCTACAAAGCAAAGTCCGAATTTGAGCAGGAACAGAGAACAAAACTTGGCGAACTGTCGGCGACGGAGAAACGTCTTATTCAACGAGAGGGAGGGCTTGACGGAAAGCTCGCCGCCTTGGAAAAACGGGAGAATGAGTCACGCAAGCGCGAGACGGATTTTGCGAAGCGAGAGGAAGGCCTGGCGGCCAAAGAGTCTGCTTGCGCCAAGATCGAACGCGAACATCGCGAGGCGTTGGAACGAGTCGCCGGGATGACATCCGATGAAGCGAAGAAACACTTGATCCTTGAAATGGAATCGCAAGCGAAACTGGATGCCGTCGGTATTGCCAAGCGAACAATCGAAGAAGCCCGTGAGAACGCCGAACGGGAAGCTCGGGAGATCATTACGAACTCGATCCAGCGCGTCGTGCGCGACTATGTCTCGGAATCCACGATCTCGGTGGTCCCCATTCAAAACGACGCGATGAAAGGCCGAATCATTGGCCGAGAAGGACGGAACATCCGTGCTCTTGAAGCGGCGACGGGTATTGATTTGATCATCGATGAAACTCCTGAAGCCGTGATTATCTCCGGGTTTGATCCGTTGCGACGCGAGATCGCCAAAGTGTCGCTGGAGCGGCTGATGCACGATGGGCGCATCCATCCCACGCGCATCGAAGAGATCGTCGAAAAGGTCAAGGTCGACATCGACAAGTTGATGTACGAAGAAGCGGAAAAAATCATTTTTGAGCTGGGGCTCTCCGATTTTCACCCTGAGCTGATCAAAGTATTAGGACGCCTCAAGTATCGAACAAGTTACGGGCAAAATAACCTGTATCATGCCCGCGAAGCGTCTTATATTTGTGGGATTATGGCATCGGAATTAGGCCTTGATGTCCGGTTGGCGCGTCGCGGCGCGTTACTCCATGATATCGGCAAGGCGGTCAGCCATGAAGAAGAGGGCCCGCATGCGATGCTGGGGGCCGAGATCGCCAAGAAATACGGTGAATCTGCAAAGATCGTCAACGCCATTGCCGCGCATCACGAGCAAGTGGAGCCGATTTGTCCGGAGAGCGTCTTGGTGGCGGCTGCCGAAGCCTTGTCAGCGGCACGTCCCGGCGCACGACGGGAAGCGCTGGAGTCCTATGTGAAGCGATTGGAGAAGCTGGAATCGCTGGCGACCGGGCATAAAGGCGTACAGAAGGCGTACGCGATTCAAGCCGGCCGTGAAATTCGTGTCATCGTGAGACAGGAGGACATCACTGATGCCGAGTCCTTCCAACTGTCCCGCGAACTGGCCAAGAAGATCGAACAGGAGTTGACCTATCCTGGACAAATTAAGGTCACCGTCATTCGAGAAAGCCGATACGTGGAATACGCCAAATGAAGGTCCTCTGTATCGGGGACATCATGGGAGAGCCGGGCCGTCGGGCTATCGCTCGGGCGGTGCCTCGACTCATCGCACAGCACCGGATCGATGCGGTCATCGCTAACGGTGAGAATCTCGCAGGCGGATTCGGAGTCACGCGGGAATTGGCCGAAGAGCTGTTCGATACCGGCGTATCGGTCGTCACCACCGGCAACCACGCCTGGGATAAGAAAGAGGCGGTCGATTACTTTTCGCGCGAGCCGCGCTTGTTACGTCCGGCAAATTATCCGGCGGGAGTTCCAGGAAACGGGAGCGTGGTGATCGAGACGGCAGGCGGTGAGCGGCTTGCCGTTCTGCAGCTGATGGGACGAGTCTACATGCCGACGATCGATTGCCCGTTTCAGACGGCAAAACGCGAGCTGTCGCGATTGAAACGGGAAACCTCTGCGATCATCGTTGAGATGCATGCGGAAGCCACGTCTGAGAAGATGGCCATGGGGCATTTTTTGGACGGCGAGGTCGTTGCCGTTGTCGGGACGCATACGCATGTCCAGACGGCTGATGAGCAAATTCTTCCGAAGGGCACGGCGTACATCACGGATATCGGGATGACAGGGCCTCTGCATTCGGTGATCGGGGTCAAGAAAGAATTAGCGATCGAGAAATTTTTAACTGCGATGCCGCGGCGGTTTGAAATTGCGTCAGGACCCTCCGTGTTCTGCGCGGTTCTGCTTGAACTCGATCCCCGTCTCGGCAAAGTGATCGCGTTTGAACGAATTCGAATTATCGATTAGACCAAGGCGCTGCCACACACTGCGGGCTCTGAATCACGTCAACCTTGCAGCGATTGACGAATACATTACGCGCGTCACAGGAGAAGACTCACGACCACGTACTCCCGCCCGTCTCTTTCTTCTTCCGAATTGACATCGAGACAGGTCCTCACCGTCTCGGAACTGACCACCATGGTTCGGGCTTCCCTCGAAACCGACTTCGCCGACGTGTGGCTTGAAGGGGAAATCTCGAACCTCCGCGCGCCGGGGTCCGGGCATCTGTACTGCACGCTCAAGGACCAGACGAGTCAGATTCGAGTGGTGATCTTTCGTTCGGCGGCCGTTCGGTTGCGGTTCGGTTTGGAAGAGGGACTGCATGTCGTCGTGAGAGGGCGACTCTCCGTGTATGAGCCCCGTGGAGAGTACCAGATCATTCTCGACCACCTCGAACCGAAAGGGCGAGGCGCTCTCCAGTTGGCGTTTGAACAACTGAAACGTCGCCTGGAGGCCGAAGGGCTTTTCAACGCAGAAGACAAGCAAGCGTTACCGGCGTTTCCCAGGACCATCGGGCTCGTGACGTCACCGACTGGAGCAGCGGTTCGAGACCTGCTCACCGTGTTACAGCGTCGCTGTCCTATCTTGAGGATCATCATTGCGCCGGTACAGGTACAAGGGGCTGGGTCGGCTGAACAGATCAGCGTTGCCATTCAGGCATTGAATCGACTGGGTACCGTCGATGTCATTATCATCGGACGAGGTGGTGGCTCGCTAGAAGATCTGTGGAGCTTCAACGAAGAGGTCGTCATACGCGCCATTGCCGCGTCACGGGTTCCCATCGTCTCAGCCGTTGGGCATGAGACGGATGTGACGCTGGCCGACTTTGCGGCAGACGTACGAGCCCCGACACCATCCGCCGCCGCCGAACTGGTAGCCCCCGTGTTGGCAGAGTTCGTTGAGCGATTGGGATTGTTCACCGTCCGTTGTCGGCACGCCATCAGTGCGCAATGTCTGGAGCAGCGTCAACAGCTCGATCTCCTGCGTGCTCATATGGGCAACCTCCGATTGAGAATTCTTCAAGAGGCTCAGCGTGTGGATGGCGCCGTGGCAAGTCTACGGGAAGCAGTTCGGGGCAAGCTGAGTGGTGCGATGGTGAATGCACAGGCCTGGACGCATGCGCTGACGGCAAAGAGTCCTGCGTTTCGGGTGCGTCGCGAGCTGGTGATCGTGCCGCAATTGCAGTCCCGATTGCTCATGGCCATGAGCCATAGCCTTACGCAGAAGGCTCAGCACACTCACGCCTATCTCAGTCGATTGAACGGGCTGAGTCCGCTCGCGATTCTGGATCGAGGCTATGGAATCCTTGAGACCGTGCCTGGAAGCCGAATCATTCGGAATGCCGGGCAGGTTTCCGTCGGTGATGAGATTCTGGCGCGTCTCGCCAAGGGGCAGATCCGGTGCACGGTAGAGGAAGTCAGGCTGGATCGTTCCATTTAAAAGTTGACTGAGACTTCGTTATAATGTGCGGAATGTTGGCTGAATAGGAGATGCTTGTGGCTGCTGTGAAGTTTGAGCAAGCGATGGCCAGATTGGAAGCCATTGTGGGCGAATTAGAAAACGGAGACCTACCTCTGGATGAATCGCTGAAGATTTTCGAGGAGGGCATTCGGCTCTCGAAGAATTGCTTGAAAGTGCTGGAAGAGGCCGAGCGAAAAGTCGAGGTGCTCGTTCAGGATAAGAACGGGAAGAAACAGCTGCGTGCCTTTACCTCCGCTGACATTGATCTGACGGGTTCTGTCGAAGGCTCATAGTCGATCACGATTCTGACCATCATCTGGTTTCTCATCATTCTTCCTTTTCGAATTTCATGGGTACGAACAAACGACAAGAGAGGGATCGTTGTGACCATGTGCTGACGGTCAAGGGATTGGTGCCGAGCCGAGACGCCGCCGTTCGGATGATTCTCGCGGGGAAGGTCAGGTGCAACGGGACGATCGTCGATAAACCGTCCAGAGAGATTCCCGTCGATGCGGTCATTGAAATCATCGGAGAGGGAAAATCGTTTGTCAGCCGAGGCGGAGAAAAGCTGGAGGCAGCTCTAGACTCAGGCTCGCTCGATCCTCAAGGACTGATTTGCCTTGATGTCGGATGCTCGACCGGAGGATTCACCGACTGTTTGCTGCAACGAGGAGCGGCGAAGGTCTACGCAGTGGACGTGGGCTATGGTCAATTCGATTGGCGACTCCGGCACGATCCACGCGTCGTGCTGATTGAGCGGACCAACATTCGCTATATGCCTCCTTCCGCCATCCCGGAGCCGGTTGAGCTGGTCGTCATCGATGTCTCGTTTATATCCTTGACGAAGGTGCTTCCGCCCATCGCGCAATTCCTCCGCCCATCGGCTCGCGTCATCGCCTTGATTAAACCCCAGTTTGAAGTGGGAAAAGGGCAGGTGGGTCGGGGGGGCATCGTGCGCGATGAGGCACAGCGGACGGAGGCGGCTCAACGAGTCGTACGGTTTGCGGAGGATATGGGTCTTCATACGAAGAAGACCGTTGAGTCTCCGATCAAAGGGAAAAAGGGCAATCAGGAAATATTGGCAATCTTTGAGTACAACCCCCTATTTCATGGTATGTAAGGACTATCGTTACCGCTGAGCGTTCATGCAGGAGGGCCAATGAAAGTACTCGTGACGGGCGGCGCAGGGTTTATCGGATCTCATGTGGTGGACCGACTCGTTGAAGAAGGACACCAAGTAGTCATCGTCGATAATCTGGCTACGGGGAAACGGAAGAACGTCAACCGAGCGGCAAGTCTCTACAAGACCGATATTACCAGCTGGCGCCTTGAACGGGTCTTTCGCAACGAACGGCCGAATATTGTCCTCCATCTTGCGGCACAGATCAGTGTCCGCCGTTCGGTCGACGATCCGGTGTTCGATGCGCAGATCAACGTCTTGGGCACGATGAACGTGTTGCAGCAGGCGGTTCGGTATGGGTGCCGAAAAGTTGTGTTCTCCTCGTCCGGTGGGGCGATCTACGGAGAGCAGGAGGCATTTCCCGCCGCTGAATC
>CABVRR010000012.1:49707-55189 GCA_902500705.1 uncultured Nitrospira sp. | reverse complement strand
GAAAGCAACAACTTACGAATCGTATAATAAGCAGGGTCGGTCAGTGCGTGTAGGAGAACTAAAACATGAACTTAAGTCCGACGAAATATGCGACATGGCCGCTCGAGTCCCCAATCGGAAGCTTCCTGGTCCAGCGAACCTCCGCAAGTGTTGGCGTTTCAGCAATCGTTACGGGTGTCGGTACGTAAACTTTCAGGACCTGCTCAATAACCGGAGCTTGGTCCATAAGAATTAGCATGCCTCCACTACTAATATTGAGTGATAGCCCCTTCCCCTCCTTAACAAGAATACCGTTTCCAACCTCTGGCGCTGTCATCTCATAAAGAATTGGCCTTAGCAGCGCGACCCGCTCACTGTGGTTTTCATAGCTATCCCTTATCGGCCATTCCCATTCCGTTGACATCACGTCCATTTCCTCCCCTCTTGTGAGAAATCACTTTTTTCTTTTCTGGTTTAACTCATGGTCTTAAGATTGCGCGTATAGGCTGTTCACGTCATATGGATATGGTAAGGCAAGAGATCGAACTAGCCTCCTAATCTGCCATTCAAGTCCACGTGGAATATGATTGATCAGTTCTGAAATCAACAATACCAATGACGTAGGCTGCTTTCTCAAAGGTATATATTGACTCCCTCGAAAGGGTTAGGTACTATTCCTGTGCTATCTATGAGCTTATTCCAAGTTGAACTAAGCTTATTCAGGGTTAAAAATTCACACGGCACATCAGTTGCTCGTAGTTTTGTGACGTTATAAGGAATTATGACGGAAGCAGTGAAAGGTGTTGACCAAACTGATACTCTCGCTGAGCAGAGAGCAGGATCCGGGATCGTCGTGCTCTCCGCATCCATGCAACTTCTTCACATGAATCGACAAGCCACGGAGCTGGCGAAAAAAATCAATGCGGTCGAGCACGGGAGAGCTACTACGATTTCAGCTCATGGCGTTCTCCCAACAGCGCTGACCGAGCTTTGTGCGGAAATTATTAAAGCTCTTCACATACGCACGGAAGCCAAAGACTGGGAACAATTCGAGCTCAAGCGTGTGACAGGCGATCCGAATCAACCCATCCTCCTGAGAGGTTTTGGCCTACCTGATCGAGGAGGCGTCCAAAACGCCAGGCTTGTGGTTACGATGGAAGAATTGGGACGGAAACAAAACCTCAATACCGAACACGCCCGAGAACGTTTTCAGCTAACCAATCGAGAGCAATCAGTCGTTGAAAACCTAGCAAAAGGGTGGACTAACAAAGAAATCGCCAATGCTCTTCAGATTACGGAGCAAACAGTAAAAGAACATATCAAGCACATCATGCGAAAGACCAACGCCACCACCCGCACTGGAATTCTCGTTCAAATCTTCAATTCTTGATTCTCCTGTTCAAAAGCATTCCTGAAATTTTGGTCTCATCTCCTGTGTTAATCATGCAACAGTGAGTGGAGATTGACACAATTCCTCGTCCTCAAATAGATACATTTTCAATAAATTTCATATAGTTGTGGTTGAAATAAAAACGGTCTGTCGTTTGCATTGTCATACGTTCATGATGCTCAAAATAAACAAATGTGTTTTCAAAAGACGGCTAGTTGGACTGTTAGGGGTAGTCGTGCTAGCTTCTGGTTGTGCAACCAGTCCCGCCTCTCAACTTACAGAATCGAAAAACAGCGGATTCATGACGATGTGGAATGCCTATGCGGATTGCAAGTCAACCTCTGACTTAACGCAAGCGGCTTCGGATCTACAACAGCTACGCTCAGCAAGCCAAATAATCGAGGCAAATGAAGGATTTATTTTGCCGCTACCGACTCACCTTGAGCGTTTAGTGGCCACTCCAACTAATCGAGTAGCCGTTGATGTAGAAGCCATGGCGGTTGCCTGTGCGTTACACACAGGCGAATTGGCCCTTCATCAAGGTCAGACTGACATGGCCCGCGATCTTCTGATGTCAATCATCAAGGTTCACAAGGAAGAACGCTCTTACTACGTCCTCAAGGCAAAGACGTTACTGGCAAAAATCGGGCAAGCGGTCAACGTTTCTTTCAACGCTCGTTCTCGCTAACCACTTCCTTTCTCTCTCCTTGCAATTCTCGATATACGTCTACATATAGTTTTGCCGATCGGTCCCAAGAGAGGTCGGCTTTCATTCCAGCTTGAATCAGAGCGCGCCATATGTGTAGCTCTTTGTACACATGGAGCGAGAGCAAAAGCGCGGAAAGCAGAGAATCCGTTGACGCATCAATGAAGTGGAAACCGGTTGCGTATCCGGATTTGACCGTCGACGGTCGAAAGGGCACAACCGTATCCGCCAACCCTCCGGTACGTCGCACAAGAGGAACCGTGCCGTACCGAAGACTATACTGCTGGCTTAATCCGCAGGGTTCATAACGAGACGGCATCATGAACATATCCGCACCACCTTCAATGCGGTGTGCCATCCCCTCATCAAAGCCAAGACAGACGCTAAGTCGATCTGGGTGTCCGGCTTGGGCCGCAATGAATTGTTGCTCCAAATGTTGATCTCCCGTCCCCAGTACGACGGTTTGCACATCCAAGGACATCAGCTCGGGCATCATATCGATCAACAGATCAAACCCCTTCTGAAAGGTCAGCCGACCGATCACAGCCAACAGCGGAACATCACGATTCGAGAGTCCAAGCTCTTGCTGTAATGCTCGCTTACATGTTTGTTTCCCCGACAGATCAGCAGCCGTATACGGTGCCGGCAGAAAGGGATCGCTCTCGGGATTCCAGACTGCGACATCGATGCCGTTTGTAATCCCTTTGACGCGGTCCCCTCGGCTTGCCAATACACCTTCAAGACCACATCCATACTCGGCGGTCATGATTTCCTTCGCATAGGTAGGACTCACCGTTGATACCGCATCTGAGAAGATAATGCCGCCCTTCAGGCAATTCATCGCCCCATAAAACTCGATCCCACTCGGGGAAAAGAGTGACGGAGGAAGCCCGGTTTTCATAAACTGATGGTACGGGAATATGCCTTGATATCCCATATTGTGTATGGTCAAGAGTACTTTCAGCTGATCGAGCTCCCTATACTCGTGCGGAAGAGCCTTGAGATAGACTGCGCACAGAGCCGCCTGCCAATCATGCACATGCAGCACATCAGCCTTCTCCCCTCGAGCCCTGATCAAACCACGCACTGTTTCCAGGACCGCACGACAGAACAGGGCGAACCGCTCTAAATTATCCGGATAATCGTGATGGTCTTGTTGATACAGTCCGGGGCGTTCAAAGTAAGGATCATACCGCACGAACAACATTCTCAGTGGATGCAATGCGCCTGTGACTGATACCTGCTCTTCCTCAACCGTGACATCGAGAGACTCCCCACCCATTGGAATAGCGAACCGCATAGCTGATTGACGAGGATTCCCTGATGTGTGACTGGGGTACGCCGGCATCAACAAGGTCACATGATGCCCCAACTTCGTGAGCTCGATCGCCAATGCTCCGACCACATCGGCTAACCCTCCCGTCTTGGCATACGGGACAGCCTCGGAAGCCGCCATGATGATGTTCAGACTATCTGTTGATGTCGGTGCCATGGGAAATAGCAGGTAGAAGATCTACGGCTTGAAACCTTCATCAAGCCTAGTTTTGAACCGATCCTCGTAGGCCCAGGCCTTTGCAAGGGCATGCAGCTCTTCAGTTTTGAGCTCTTCTTTGTAGACGAGACGATCATCCAGAAAGACTAAGAGCCATCCACGATCCGGGTAGGCAAAATACACTCCTTCGCCCGCATGCACGCCAGCTTTCCACCCTCTCGGCGCTTCTCCAGTCGCCACTCGCGATCGAGGGATAATACTGAAGTCCGGCATCACGAAAAAATGGGTGAACTCGCTATGATACAGCGGTGGTTTCCCCCAGGCATTCACAACCGCCCTTGTGGTGATTTGATCCAATACAAGGTTGTTGGTTTGTACCAGCTGTTCTTGCTGCTCCAGCGTCGGCATGCTCTTGCAGCCTCCAGCCAATAGGAGGAGCGCTAGGACTCCACCAAGGTACTGCATCGCCTTTATCGGGGCTACGAGGATGTTGGTCATACGAGATCCCTCGTCTTACATGAGCCGTCGTGATTTTGCTTCGACTGGTTTCACCGGCTGACAGATGTCGCACTGACATAACTTCCTCAGCAATGGATACGAATAGATGCCGGTATCATGGCCGTCGCTCCATGTGAACTGAAACGCGTACCGTCCTACCGACACAATGTCCTGAAGCATAATCAAGATCGGAACATCCTCCGACTTAAGACGGCGCTCGCCTGTCCACTCATCAACACAGGCCGCACAGGGGCAGTGCTGCCGAAGGTATCGAACTGGATAGATACCTTTGTGGCCATCACTCCATTGGATTCCCAACACCCCCTTGTCGAGCCACTCCATATCGCGAGGCTCCAGGGCAGTGACTTCCATGTGCTCACCTCTCATCGTGCCTGACTCATCTTGGCGATGCAAACGACAGAAAGTCGACCGGTGGCAACCGCTTCCCAGCAACGACCGTGACGTACCGTTCAATGGCTTCCTCTACCTCATTCCGAACCTGCCCGGTCGCCCGCAACCGCGTAAGCACCGTAGGAGCCAGACGAATGGCTTGCTGGAGAAAGGACAAGCTGCCTCGTGAAAATGCGACACAGCGAACTCGTTGATGTGCGGCACAGGATAAACACACGAGACCACCGGCAATCGGAGAAAACTGAGGTTCTCCCACGAAATGTGTCTTCCCACAGGCAGCGCAATGATCAGTCTGCGGACGAAACCCTGTCACCCCCAGCAGTCTGATTTGAAACAGAAGTGCCGTAAAGGATGGATCTTTACTTTCATGGAGCGAGAGAAGCCCCTGCTCCAGAGTCTCAAACAAAAGTGGGTCAGGATCTCCATCCGGAGTGATCGCAGTAACAATGTTGACCATCCGTGCCGCCGACGTCATCAAGTCAAGATCTTCCCGCAACACGTGAGAGGACCGCATCAGATCCACGTGTGAAATCCGAAACAGGGAGTCACCTGCTTTTTCAAATAGATTCAGGCGACAGATGCTGAATGGTTCGATCGCGGCGCCGAAGCGACTTTTCTGACGACGAGCACCACGGGCTACCCCTCGGATTTTTCCCAATTTCTTCGCATACATGGTGATGATTCGATCGGCATCACCCCACTTACGGCTGCGCAAAATGATTGCGGTCGTTTTCACCAGAGGCATGGCGATCCCTCTCTCAACCACGACACAAGCATCGACACGCACCGGTCCTGGTCACCGGAGATACTCTAAGAAAAAAGTAGCCAACGACAGGTAGATTGTAATCCCCGTAATGTCGTTCGCCGTCGTGACAAACGGACCGGCCGCAACAGCCGGATCAACCCCCACCCGCTTGAGAAGAATCGGCATAATCGTCGCCATGCTGGTCGATACCAGAAAGGCGATGATCAGCGAGGCTCCGACAACCATGCCCAAAACTCCTTG
>CABVRR010000012.1:43990-49607 GCA_902500705.1 uncultured Nitrospira sp. | reverse complement strand
AAGCTCGACGACTTCGATCCCGCTTCTTCTTCAATCGCGCCGGCCATTTTCAACATATCTTCGGTCGCTTCTTCTCGGATCACATCGACGACGTCGTCAACCGTGATGATGCCCACGAGCGTGTGATCCCGTTCCACAACCGGAATGGCCAGCAAATTATAGCTGGCCACCTGGCGCGCGACTTCCTCTTGGTCCATGTCGATCGCCACACTCATCACCTCTCGGGTCATCATATTTTTCAGCGGCGTCGTCGGAGGGACGGTGATCAGCTGCCGGAGCGAGAGGACACCGACCAAGCGATCATCCTTATCCGTCACATAAATATAGAAGACCATTTCCGCATCGGTGGCCTGCTGTAACCGACGAATCGCCTCCTGTGCCGTGGCATCCTCCGGCAGGGAGAAGAACTCCGTTGTCATAATCGCGCCGGCCGTTCCCTTCGGATAGTTCAGAAGATCGGCAACCTCCGTCGAGTCCTCGGTCTTCATTAAGGCAAGAATTTCTTTGTTGCGCTCTTCGGGAAGGAATCCGAGGATGTACGCTACGTCATCCGGCCCGAGGTCTTTCAAGAGCCACGCGATGTCGGAATGCAAGAGATCAGCGAGTACTTGCTGGATGCTTTCGCCGTCAAGTTCACTGAGCGCTTGCCCGCGCTTACCTTCACCGCGGACCAGTTCGAAGATCTCCCGCTTTTCCTTGGAAGAGGAGAGATGGGTTACGACTTTGGCGATGTCCGCAGGGTGCATCCTTCCCAACATCTTGGAAAGGTTCGTGATGGCTCCGCGTCGCAACAATTTCTGCACGGACTGGATGACGATGTCCGATTTCGTCTGCCCACGGTCGGTCTGATCACGTAGGACATCGCGCAACACATCGCGTTCGGACGAGCGAGGTCGCTGGTCCGGTACCCGTGGCTCTATCGGTCGTTCCGCCTGCATGATCGTTCCGTCAATACCCCAATTCCACCAAGGTCTGCTCGTCCTCGCGCCACGATTTTTTCACCTTCACCCACAATTCAAGGAACACTTTCATGCCAAACAGTTGCTCCATGTCCAATCTGGCCTGCGTGCCGATGGCTTTCAAACGCTCCCCGTGCTTGCCGATCAAGATGCCCTTCTGCGTCTCGCGCTCCACCAAAATCGACGCCCGGATCTTCGCTAATTTGCCCTGTTCGACGAACTCATCGATCTCAACCGCCACGGCATACGGCACCTCTTCGTCCGTTTCTTGCAGCACCTTCTCACGAATCATCTCCGCCGCCAGCGTTCGCATGGTTTGATCCGTTACCACATCGTCCCCGTAGGCACCGTCTCCGGATGGAAGATAAGGAAGCGTCACGGCCAACAACCGGTCGATATTGTCGTCGCTCCGAGCAGACACCGGCACAATCTCCGTCCACGCAAAGAGCTTCCCGTACAGATCGAGAACCGGGAGTAGTTTCTGTCTGTTCACGAGATCGATTTTCGTCACGACAAGGATCACCGGACGAGGGTGTTTGGCCAACGCCTCTTTCATATATTTCACCGCCGTCAGATCTCCGGGCCCCGGTAGACTGGTCGCCTCCATAAGCATGTACAACAGATCTGCGTCTTCCAACGTCTCGACGGCCGTGCGTACCATTCGACGATTCAACAGGTGTTCCGGTTTATGAAGTCCCGGCGTGTCGAGAAAGGCGATTTGTGCACCATCCACATGTACGACGCCCATAATGCGGGTCCTGGTGGTCTGGGGCTTACTCGACACAATCGCGATTTTCTCACCCAACAGGCGATTGAGCAGCGTCGATTTCCCGACGTTGGACCGGCCGATGATGGCTACCGTTCCGAACTTCATGGCCTTGAGGGGGACTCAGGTTTTTTCTCAGAATCCGGCGCAAGTTGGTACACGGTTTCTCCTTTACGCACATATCCCAACTGCTCTCGAGCCATCTGCTCGATTTTGGCGGGGTCATGTTGGAGGCGGGTAATATCTTGCTGCAATGCCGCATTGCCTCGGCGTAGCGCCGAAAGCTCTTCCTCTAACCCTCTGGCGTGATCACGCATAGTGAGATAGCGCGTCAGCCCCATGTCTCCTGACAACAAGGCCACGAACAGCCAGACACACCCACCGGCGCCGATGACCTGCGTGATGATCAGCGCGCGCTCTCGCCACTCCAGCCACTGCCGTCCACGATTTTGCTTGATCAGCATCTGCTCATCCACCGACGGCAGCACCAGCTACACCGTGGCCTGCACGGCCTCTCGCCCACGATAGAGCGCCGTGACTCCCAGTTCCTCTTCAATCCTAAGCAATTGGTTATATTTGGCCACACGATCCGTTCGAGATAAGGATCCCGTCTTGATCAACCCGCTGTTCGTCGCAACGGCCACGTCCGCAATCGTGGTATCTTCCGTCTCACCGGACCGGTGTGAAATGATCGCCGTATACCCTGACCGCTTCGCCAATTCGATCGCATCCAAGGTTTCCGTCAGCGTCCCGATCTGATTCAGCTTGATCAGAATTGAATTCCCGATTCCTTCCTTGATCCCTTTCGAAAAGATCTCGACGTTGGTCACGAAAATGTCGTCCCCGACGAGCTGTACCCTTTTGCCCAACTTTTCCGTGAGGACTTTCCACCCTTTCCAATCCAATTCACTCAATCCATCCTCGATCGAGAGGATCGGATACCGATCCAGAAGCTTGCCGTAGTAACTGATCATCTCATCCGACGAACGTTCCGGATTCTTTTCTGCTTCGAGCACATACCGCCCCTTGTCGTAAAACTCACTCGCCGCGCAATCCAACGCCAGGGCGATATCACGTCCAACCTTATAACCGGCGTCTTCGATCGATTGTGCAATCAGACCCAGTGCTTCTTCGTTCGATTGCAGATCCGGGGCAAACCCACCTTCATCTCCCACCGCCGTGTTCAGACCTTTCTTCTTCAAGAGAGCCTTCAGCGAATGAAACACCTCGGTGGCCATTCGAAGCGCGTCGCTGAACCGGCCGGCACCCACCGGCATAATCATGAACTCTTGGAGGTCCAGCCGATTATCGGCATGAGCCCCACCGTTGATGATGTTCATCAGCGGCACAGGAAGCACGCGGGCATTGGTCCCTCCCAGGTATCGATAGAGCGGCTGCCCCGTTTCATTTGCTGCCGCCTTCGCCACCGCTAACGAGACGCCCAAAATTGCGTTAGCTCCTAGCTTACTTTTGGTCTTCGTTCCATCCAATGCAATCATGGCTCGATCGATACCGGCCTGATCGAAGGCTTCCTTCCCCAGCAGAGCAGGCGCAATGGCCTTACTGATATTGGCCACTGCTTTCGAAACGCCCTTTCCCATCCAGCGTTTCTTGTCGCCGTCGCGGAGCTCGATCGCTTCCTTCTCCCCCGTCGACGCACCGGACGGTACCGCCGCCCGCCCCGTCGCCCCGCTTTCAAGCGTCACCTCTGCCTCGATCGTCGGATTGCCACGTGAATCGATAATCTGCCTGCCCTTGATGTCTCGAATCGCGCTCATAATGACTCCGCTCCCAATTAGCTTATTATCCGACCTATCATTCTTTTCTGGACAGCCCGTTCAGCACGGATGGCGACAGCCGGCGATGGATGACGCGAGGACGAACAGGCTCGGCAATGACAGACTCTGGTTCATTCCACTCTTTTCCTCAACAACTCATTCACCTTTCCCGGATTCGCTTTCCCCCCGCTCGCCTTCATCACCTGCCCGACAAGGAAACCCAATACCTGCTGTTTCCCTTCCTTAAACTGAGCGACCTGGACCGGGTTTGTACTCAAAACCTCTTCGATGATTCGCACCAGCGTGCCTTCGTCAGAGACCTGCGTCAGCCCTTTTTCCTGCACAATCTGTTCGGGTGTCTTCCCGCTGCTGTAGAGCTCCGGAAAGATCTCACGAGCGACTTTCAAGCTGATGGCCCCTGTATCAACCAGCCGCAACAGGCGTACCAGTCGTTCAGGCGTGACCGGCGATGCTGAAAAATCCGTCCTGGAGTTGTTCAGCTCTCTTGTCAACTCCCCCATCACCCAATTACTCACGGTCTTGGGTTGACTGAACTGCGTCACGCACGCTTCAAAATAGTCCGCCATGGCTTTCGAAGCCGTCAGGATAGCGGCATCATATTCGGGCAATTCATAGTCCGACACAAATCGCTTCGTCCGCACGGTCGGCAACTCGGGCAGACCGTTGCGAAATCCATCGACCCACTCTTTCTCCAATTTCAACGGGACCAGATCCGGATCTGGAAAGTAGCGGTAGTCATGCGCTTCTTCTTTGGAACGCATGATCGCCGTTTCACCGCGATCAATGTTCCAGAGCCTCGTTTCCTGACGAATCCGCCCCCCCTCGGTCAAGACCTTGGTCTGCCGCTTGATCTCGTACTCGATCGCATCCTTCACATACTTGAAAGAGTTGATGTTCTTCAGCTCGACTTTCGTCCCAAACTCCTTCTGTCCGGACGGACGCAGCGATAAATTCGGCTCACACCGAAAGCTCCCCTCCTCCATGTTGCCGTCGCAGACGTTCAAGTACATCAGAATGTCCCGCAACCCTTTGAGGTAGGCTACGACCTCGTCGGCCGACCGCATATCCGGTTCCGTCACGATCTCCAGCAGCGGCGTCCCGGCGCGATTCAGATCCACCCGGCTCCCGTTGGTGCCGGTCTCGTGGATGCTCTTGCCTGCATCTTCTTCCAAATGCGCACGACGGATGCTGATTCGCTTAGCCTCATTCCCATCGCGAATTTCGATCCACCCATCTTGGCAAATCGGCGATTCATATTGGGAAATCTGGTACCCTTTGGGTAGATCCGGATAGAAATAGTTCTTTCTCGCGAATTGATTGCTCGCCGTAATCGTACAGTTCAGCGCCAGCCCCGCACGAACCGCCATTTCGACCGCGGTTCGATTAATGACAGGCAAGCTGCCCGGCAGGCCGAGACAGACCGGGCACGTCCGGCTGTTGGCCGACAAACCGAATGTCGTGCCACATCCGCAGAACATCTTAGAGGCGGTCCGCAGTTGCGCGTGCACCTCCACTCCGATGACCGTTTCGAAGATCATCCTCGCTCAGACCCCTCGTCCTGGGCGCGACCGCGCTCGCGCTTCATGGCCTCTCGTCCGGCATCGAAGGCCTCTCGCAGAACCGACCGCTTCGTGTCGACAAACTCTTTGCCTTGATCGACGGCTTCGTCGAACACCTCACCGGCCCGCCCGGCAAGATCTCGAAAATCGTGTTCCGCCCGACGGGCATAGCCCCGGAGCTGGTCGCGCGATTCGCTCCCTGACTGAGGCGCCAACAACAGCGCCGCGACGGCTCCCATCGCTGCACCACCCATAAAAGCCAGTAAGACCGCCGCCGATGTTCCTCGTTCATCCGCCATTGTGTGTCCCTCCTTCATGCTTCATGCGTTGTCGCACCACCTGGGTGACCGCCTTGAAGCCCGCAACCATGCTGGCCACATTGTTCAAGAGCGTCCCGCCCGATCCACGCACAATATTATGAACGTGCTGCACAGACTCGCCGACTTCTCCCACGGCGTGAAGCAACACGGCTGCATGCTCCGTGCTCTCACGCACTTGATTCGTCACATCATTCAAATTCTGGCTCATGGCTCG
>CABVRR010000012.1:14622-43890 GCA_902500705.1 uncultured Nitrospira sp. | reverse complement strand
CCGTGCTCTCACGCACTTGATTCGTCACATCATTCAAATTCTGGCTCATGGCTCGAAGTTCCGCCACAAGCGCCGGCACCTCGATATTCATCTTGGAGAGGAGCTGTTCGGACTCGGCCACGGTTTTTCGAATTTGCATTAAGACCGGCACGAGACATCCGACCAACACGGCAAACGCCACGGCGATAAGAAGAGCGGCCATTTCGACGATAGTCATAGTGAGCACTCCTCCTGCGCTCTCATACCGTTGATCATCCCCCCGTCTTCACCACTACGGCTTCCTGGTTCTACCGGATCGTCGGCCGTTTAAGATGCCATGGCGTTGCTTGCTCATACGCATGCGCGGCTCGCAGCAGGGTCTCTTCTTCGAACGCTCGCCCGATCAGTTGCAGTCCGATCGGAAGTCCTTCCCTGCTGACACCACAAGGCAAGGCAATCGCCGGCAATCCGGCCAGATTCACCGAGATCGTAAAAATATCGGAGAGGTACATCTGCAACGGATCTTCGCTCTTTTCACCAAGCTTAAACGCCGGAGTCGGCGTCGCCGGAGTCACGATGAGATCAACCTCTTGAAACGCTTCGTCGAAATCCTGGCAGACCAACGTTCGCACTGCTTGGGCTTTCCCGTAGTATGCATCATAATACCCGGCGCTGAGTACATACGTACCCAACATAATCCGACGCTTCACTTCAGGCCCGAAGCCCTCCTGTCGCGTGTTCATGTAGAGATCGAGAAGATCCTTGGTTTCCTTCGCACGAAAACCGAACTTGACCCCGTCGAAACGGGCAAGATTCGAGCTGGCTTCCGCTGTCGCGATCACATAGTACACAGCCACGGCTGCATCGGTCCGTGGCAGACGGATTTCCCTGATCTCGGCTCCAAGACTCTTCAACTCTTCAATGGCGGCTCTGACTGCCCGCTCGACATCCGGATCAAGTCCTTCGGCAAAAAACTCAACTGGCACGCCGACCTTCAGAGATTTAAGATCCCGCTTCTGCAGCGCTTTCATGTAATCCGGCACGGAACGATCGACCGACGTGGAATCCATCGGATCATGACCCGCAATGGCTTGCAGGAGAAACGCCGCGTCAGACACGTCTTTCGTAATCGGTCCGATTTGATCCAGCGAAGAGGCAAACGCGACCAACCCATACCGCGAGACCCGTCCATAGGTCGGTTTCAACCCGACGACCCCGCAGAAGGCGGCCGGCTGCCTGATGGACCCGCCGGTATCCGACCCCAGCGCTGCCACACATTCCTCCGCCGCCACCGCTGCGGCAGATCCTCCGCTTGATCCTCCCGGCACACGGTGCAGGTCCCAAGGATTTCGGCTGGGACCGAAGGCAGAATTTTCCGTTGATGACCCCATCGCGAATTCGTCTAAATTCGTCTTGCCCAACAAAATGTACTCTTGCGCACGCAGCTTGGCGACGACCGTCGCATCGTACGGCGGAATGAAGTCCTGCAACATGCGAGAGCTACAGGTCGTGCGCACACCATTCGTACAGATATTATCTTTGACGGCCAGCGGCATTCCGGTGAGCGGCTTGGTCTTTCTCCACTCCTTGAGCTTCTGATCCAACGTTTCCGCCTGGAGGAATGCCGATTCTTTCGCGTGAGTCACCAAGGCTTTCACCTTCGATTCGACGTGACTGATCCGCAAGAAGTAGGCGCGCACAATCTCCGTTGCTGTGACCTCCCCTGCCTTGAATTGCTTTTGCAGCTCGACGAGGGTCAGTTTATGAAGGGACATGAATGTCTCGCTACTGCGTTGGGGTGATGAATCGCGGATCGATACGAGGCCTCATCCGTCGGCCTGTCCGTAGCCTGTCAGCTCATCGTGACGATTCGATTTTTCTCATTGACTCGAACAATCTTTGGCGCGTGCTTCTTGATCTCTTCTTCGCCGTAATACTCATAACAAAAGATGATGATCTGGTCTCCCACCGCTGCTTTTCGCGCGGTGGGCCCATTTAAAATGATCTCCCCTTTCCCTCGCGCACCGTTGATCGCATAGGTCATGAAGCGCTCGCCGTTATTCAGATTCGAGCAGACGATCGCCTCATACGGGAGGATCCCGGCCGCCTCCAGCAAATCTTGATCAATAGTGAGACTGCCTTCATACTCAAGATGGGCACCCGTCACGGTGGCACGGTGAATTTTCGAACGCAGCATTTGTCGAAACATCTATCTTCCCGTTCTTCGTCAATCGCCGTTCATCATCCGTCGTCACCCTACGAATCGGCTGTCTGACGATCAACGCTCCTCTAAAATTTTAGGCACCACAAACCCGTCCGCTTCCTGCTCCGGCGCGTTCGCTAACGCCTGCTCCGATGAGAGCGACGGACGGACACAATCATCCCGAAACACATTCGTTTGCCCCATGACGGTCGCCGTCGGTTCGATTCCCGTCGTGTCGTATCGCTCCAACGTCTCGACATGCGCGAGGATCTGCGTCAACTGCTTGGCAAACGTCTCTTGTTCCACCGCCGTCACGGTCAATCTCGCCAACCGCGCCACTTTTTCCACATCCTGTTGCGTAATCGCCATCGTCTATTGTCCCACTCAGGTGTCTGCTATTCAACTGTGACGCTTTTCGCCAAATTCCTCGGTTGGTCCACATCCGCTCCCCGCAAAACGGCAATATGATACGCCAGGAGCTGCAGCGGAATGGTAAATAAAATCGGCGAGATCAGCGCGTGGGTGTCAGGGATGGTAAACACCGCATCCGCAATCTTGCCGAGTTCCCGTTCACCTTCCGCCACGAACGCAATCACCGGTGCATGCCGCGCTTTCACTTCCATGAGATTGCTAACCGTTTTATCGTACAGCCGGTCCCGAGGCGCCAGGACCACGACCGGCATATCCTTGTCGATCAACGCGATCGGACCATGTTTCATCTCGCCCGCCGCATAGCCTTCGGCATGGATATAGGAAATTTCTTTGAGCTTCAGCGAACCCTCCAGCGCGATCGGATAATTGATACCGCGCCCTAAAAATAAAAAATTCCGTTTCTTGTAATACCGCTTGGCGATCGCGACGATTTCGGCCTCTCGCTGCAGCACACGCTCGACCAGCACCGGTAACTTCACCAACCGATCGAGCCAGGCCTTCCCGTCCGCCACCTTCATCACATTACGCACGCGCGCAAAATGCAAGGCCAGGAGATAGAGCGCGGCCAATTGCGCCGTAAACGCTTTTGTGGAGGCCACACCGATCTCCGGTCCACAATGGGTGTACAGCACCCCATCCGACTCACGCGCCAGGGTACTGCCGACGACATTGACGATCGAGACGACACGCGCACCCTTTTGCTTCGCCTCTCGCGCAGCCGCCAACGTATCGGCCGTCTCACCGGATTGAGAAATCGTGATGAACAAGTCTTTTTTTCCGACAAGCGGATCGCGATACCGAAACTCGCTGCCGATATCCACCTGAACCGGGGTGCGAACCATCTCTTCAAATAGGTATTTCCCGACTTGCCCTGCATGCCAGGACGTGCCGCAGGCGACGATCCAGATCCGTTCAATCGCAGCGAATTCCTTCGGCGTCAGACCGATATCGGGCAGATCCGCTTCGCCGGTTTCATAGGAATACCGTCCGCGCATGGTATCGAGAATGGTCTGCGGCTGTTCGTGAATTTCTTTCAGCATAAAATGCGGATAGCCGCTTTTCTCAGCCGCCGAGGCATCCCACGTGATCGTGGACGACTTACGCGAAAGAACCTGGCCGTCGGCGTTGGTCAGCTCCACTCGGTCTTGCGTGACCACCGCCACATCGCCTTCTTCGAGATAGGTCACTTCTCTCGTATGTGCAAGCATCGCCATCACATCGGAGGCGACGTAAGAAGCGTGTTTCGTTCGACCGACGACGAGCGGGCAGCCCGATCGGGCAGCGATCAACGTTCCGGGTTCTCGTTCCGAGATGACTGCCAGCGCATAACTGCCCCGCACGTCCTTCGTCGCCAACCGCACGGCATCCGCCAACAGGCTTCCTTTCTGGAGGTACTTATCGATCAAATGTGCGACCACCTCCGTATCGGTTTCCGATTGGAATTTGTAGCCGTCATGTTGCAATTGCTGCTTCAGCGCTTGATAGTTTTCGATAATCCCGTTGTGGACCAACACGCACCCTTTTGATCGATGTGGGTGGGCATTCTGTTCCGAGGGCTTCCCATGAGTCGCCCACCGAGTATGGCCGATGCCGACCGTTCCCTTGAGTTCATTGGCTTTGAGGGATTGTTGAAGATTAACGAGCTTCCCCACGCTCCGTCTAACGGCAATCTTTTCGCCTTGCATGATGGCGACCCCCGAGGAGTCATATCCACGGTACTCCAACTTCGCCAATCCCCCGATCAGGATCGGAACCGCTTCTTGATCACCGACATACCCAATGATTCCACACATGACGGTTACTCCAGGTCCAGTTAGGCCGATCGGTCGACGATGCTTCTGCCGCGATCAGCGCTTCGATGACTTCGCTCGCCCTCGCTTGATGCTGCTCGATTTCGTTTGAGTCTTCTGTTTACTGAGCCTGCTGGCGGTCTTTGCTGAGTCTTCACTCGGCGTACCAGCGCTCAGCAACATCCGACGCTTGGCCACCCAACCGACTCGATTCACCTGTAAGACACGGGCGATGGCCAATGAATCAGCCGGCACATTTTGCGTGATCGTTGTTCCGGCCGCAACGATCGCTCCTTCTCCGATGGTTATCGGCGCAATGATCTGAGTATCGCTCCCTATAGACGCATAATCCTCAATCACCGTCTGATGTTTTTTCACACCGTCATAATTCACCGTGATGGTTCCGGCTCCCACATTAACGCCTTTTCCGATTCGTGCGTCACCGAGATAGGTAAGGTGATTCGCTTTTGACCCTTCACCAAGTTCGGCTTTCTTCATCTCGACAAAATTCCCGACTTTCGCATTGCGCCGCATGATTGCTCCTGGTCTCAGGTGCGCAAATGGACCGAGATGAGCCTCGTCTTCGACGTGCGATTCGCGTAGCACGCAATATTCCAGGATCTCTACGTTGTCTCCGATTCGACAATCTGAAATACGGACGCCGGACCGAATCGTCGTCCCTTCCCCAATCGTTGTGTTGCCCTCAAGGCTCACGCCCGGATAGAGCACTGTGTCTTTCCCGATCGTCACGCCGGCATCAATCCACACAGAGTCTGGATCCCGCATGGTGACACCGGCATCGAGCCAGCGCTCGCGGATCTGCTGGCGAACGACCTGCTCTGCAGCCGCCAACTGTCGTCTGGTATTGACTCCCAGTCCCTCTTCGGGGTCTTGAAGCGTCACCGCCGCAACCCGCCGCCCCTGGTCTACCGCCATCCCGACAATATCCGTCAAGTAGTACTCATTCTGAGCATTGCGCGGCTCCAGCTTCACAAGGGCGTCAAACAGAAACTCTCCCGACACGACATACGTGCCCACATTGATTTCCGTCGTAGCCCGTTCTGCTGGAGTGGCATCGCGATCCTCGACGATCTTCAGCACGTCGGACGACGTACGTTGCTCCTGATGCTCTTCCTCACGCTGCCGGCGGATGACGCGGCCATAGCCGCTAGGATCAGCAAGCGTCGCCGTCAATAACGTCACCGTCGCGCCCTGGGACTGATGGGCTTGCAACAGTTCACGCGCCGTTTCTTCCCTCAGCAATGGAGTATCACCGTTCAAGATCAGATAGTTCGTCGGACGCGCGTCGGCCTCATGATGAAACACGGGACGGCTTTGCATCACGGCATGACCGGTTCCGAGTTGCTCAGCTTGCTCGACGATACGCACCGACGGGGCCCCTGGCCTGCCCGCGATGCCTGATTCAATCACGTGCCGAACGCTGCTGGATTGATGTCCGACCACGACGGCAATACCATGACCCGCGAGGCGAAGCGCGACATCGACCGCGTAGAGCACCATCGGCTGCCCCGCAACCTGATGCAGGACTTTTACCTGATTGGACTTCATTCGCTTCCCAAGCCCGGCCGCCATCACAATCACACCTAAACCGGGAAGAGCGGCGATCGTCGCGTGTTGATCTCCTGATTGTTTCATCGAGCACTCCGGAAATGAGAGAATCGCAATCCTGCCTCAGACAACGCGGTTATCCGATCGGGACACCGGCATCCGGTTGTTTGACCTGGCCCCACTTTGTGTCTGCCTTCAGCGCCGACGCCATGGCGGCGGACGGCGTATAGAGTCCACCGGAGACGATCAATTTCATCGCCTCTTCAATACTGATGTCAACGGATGTCACTTCTCGTTCCGGCACGAGAAGAAAATACCCCGATGTCGGATTGGGCGAGGTCGGCACATAGACATGAATCAGCGCTTCCTGGTCCAATGCCGTGGTCTCGCCTTTCGTCATGCCGGTGACGAACGCAAAACAATAATGGCCGTTCTTCGGGAATTGGATCAACACCACACGGCGATACGACCCTCGCTCCGAAAAGGACAGAATATCCATCATGGATTTCAAGGTGGAATAAATCCCCCGGACAATAGGCAGTCGATTGAGCCAATCTTCCCAATGCCCTACAATCTGACGCCCGATGAAGTTTGCCGCAAACAACCCGACCAAGAAGATAAGCAGAACCAGTGTAACGATGCCCAGACCAGGGATATAATGATCCGGTACCAATTCTGCGACGGCGTCGCCCAAGATGCCGTCGACCGCAACAAAGAGGGTTTTCAGGACGAGAATGGTCCCCCAAATAGGGGTCACGAGCAGGAGTCCTGTCAGAAAATATCGCCGGAGCGCGGTTTTGAGCATGAATCATCAACTCCCACCCACAGAGAGAGTACTCAGTGGTTCATCTTACAAAGATACGGACGAACCCCGCAAGCGTTTTATTGTAAATTTCAATGAGTTATGGGGGACGGATTGACGAAATTTCAGAAAGGTACCGGTCTTGCTATTCGCAATGGCCTGACATAGGATCGCGTCCCGATTGACGGCTGAAATGAAACTCGCCATGGGTCGAACGGTAAGAAAATCGACGGGTGCCTTTATCACGCTGGAAGGCGGTGAAGGAAGCGGGAAAACGACACAAGCTCGAGCGCTGTGTGAACGGCTGACCGCGCGGGGCCTGGACGTACTGCATACCAGAGAACCGGGAGGAACGCTTCTCGCCGAACGCCTGCGGAGTCTCTTGCTCGACCATTCCGTGGAAACAATCGCCCCTGAAACAGAGGCGTACCTTATCTTTGCGGCAAGACGCCAGCATGTGGATCACGTCATCAAGCCCGCGCTCGCACGCGGGGCGATGGTCGTCTGTGATCGGTTCTCAGACTCGACGATGGCCTATCAGGGATATGGACGAGGATTGGATCTACGAACACTGCGCAAGATGAACGACTGGGCGACCGGAAAGCTTGCTCCTCAGCTCACTGTGCTGTTCGATGTCCCGGTCGCCGTCGGGCTCAGTCGACGGCGTGGTCACGCTGCGACTCAAAACCGACTCGATCGAGAAGCCACACGGTTCCACGAAAAAGTCCGTTCCGGGTTTCAGTCATTGGCACGACGGGAGCCACGGCGCATCAGAGTGCTTGATTCAACAGGACCTTTGGAATCCGTTTCGCATGCTCTAGAGGAACTGGTCATAAACTGGCTCAAGACCTCTCGAGTAGGAAAGTCGAGACGCCGATAGCTCATGCCGTTCGCCGAGATCACAGGTCACGAGCAGTCCATCGCCCTCCTTCAAGCCGCATGGCGCCATGGACGGCTGGCACATGCGTATTTGTTCTACGGTGAGACCAGTATCGGAAAGCTGATGACGGCTGTGAAACTCGCTCAGGCCCTCAACTGCGAGCAGCCCGTGCAGACAGACGCTCAGGACAGCTGCGGACGTTGTCGATCTTGCTTGCAAATCGCCGCCAGGACACACCCGGATTACTTCGTGATTGAGCCTGATCGGGAAGCCGCCACGCCACAAATTAAAATCGAACAGGTACGGGAGATCGAACAACACTTCGTCTATCGGCCACTCCTCGGGGAACGAAAGATTTGCCTGATCGATGATGCAGATCGATTGACGATCGGTGCAGCCAACGCACTGCTCAAGACATTGGAAGAGCCTCCTGGCGATAGTCTCTTTATCCTCGTCACCAGCCGGTTGCATGCGCTACCAATCACGATTCGATCACGCTGCCAAGCGCTCCGTTTCACGACACCCGCTCGCACGCAGGTTGAGGCGGCGTTAATCCTGAAGCGGGAGCTTCCTCCTGCCGATGCCCGGTTTCTGGCGGTCTTCGCCGACGGTCGAATCGGAGCTGCGCTCACGATGACGGTGGCGGACGTTCGAACGCGACAACAGGAATGCCTGGCGTTGGTCAAGCCGGAAAGCTTGATGTCGAGCGCAACCATCCTCTCGACGGCGGAAAGCCTGGCCAAGACGGACCGTGGAGAAGAAACGCTCGCGTGGCTTGCGCGATGGATCCGAGATTTGGTCATCATCCTCGTAGAGGGAGATCACGATCAGATCCTTCACCTCGACCAACTCCCAGACCTGCGACGATATGCTCAGCGGGCGGACACCGATGCCCTCCTGACCCTCTTGACCGACATCGAACGAACCCAACAACAAGCCACGCGGCACTTGAACGTGCAGATGGCGCTGGAGACGACGTTCCTCCGCTTGCGTGAAGCGCTTGGGCTGATTCCAGCCGGAGCCGTAACCTAGCCAAGCACGCCATCAACCTGGTATCTTGCGTTCGCCATGACGAACACGGCTCCCTTTTACATCACCACACCGATTTACTACGTCAACGACGTCCCGCATATCGGCCATGCCTACACCACCATTGCCGCCGACGTCCTGGCGCGCTACTGGCGGCTGCGTGGGCGCGAAGTCTTTTTTCTCACCGGCCTCGACGAGCATGGCCAGAAAGTGCAGCAAGCCTCCGCCAAGGCCGGAATCGACCCGCAAGTCCATTGCGACAGACTGGCACCGCAGTTTCAAACCCTGTGGCAGCGGCTCAACATCTCGAACGATGCGTTTATCAGGACGACGGACCCCGAGCACAAATCCGTCGTCCAACGTTATCTACAACGACTCTACGACGAGAAGCTGATCTACAAGGATTCCTATACCGGATGGTATTGTACGTTCGATGAACGGTTCTGGACCGAGAAAGACGTGGAAGCCGGGCTCTGTCCGGACTGTAAACGCCCCGTCGAACAGCTCAGCGAACACAACTATTTCTTCAAGATGGGGCAATACCAGAACCAGTTGCTCGACCACATCAAACAATCCCCCTCTTTCATCAGACCGGAATCGCGCCGCAATGAAGTCTTGGGATTTCTTCAAACACAGACACTCGGCGACCTCTCGATCTCAAGACCGAAGTCGCGGCTTTCTTGGGGCATCGAACTGCCATTTGATCACGAGTATGTGACCTACGTCTGGTTCGACGCGCTCGTCAATTACATGTCCGCGTTAGAGTATTTGCCCCGCGAGAAGCCGGTCGGCAATCGATTCTGGCCTGCGACGATCCATCTCGTCGGTAAGGACATCCTGACCACCCATGCGGTGTACTGGTCGACGATGCTGATGGCGCTGAACCTGCCCTTACCAGAAACCATCTTCGCCCACGGGTGGTGGACCGTGGATGGCGAGAAGATGTCGAAGAGCCGAGGCAACGTCGTCGATCCCAACGAGATGATCGAAAAATTCGGCACAGATGCTTTTCGCTATTTTTTACTGCGCGAGGTGCCGTTCGGACAGGATGGGGATTTTTCTCAATCCGCCATGGTGACACGTGTCAACAGCGACCTGGCCAATGGACTCGGCAATCTTTTGAGTCGTACACTGACCCTCATCGAACGGACGCAAGGAGGGGCGATACCGACTCCTGGGACCAGTGGGCCGGCGGAGCAAGAACTGCAGCAAACGACCCTGCAGCTCTTGAACGAGACGCTGCCGCGCCATCTTGAACAATTGGAGTTTAACCGAGCCCTTGAAGCCGTTTGGCACGTCGTTCAACTTGCCAATCAATATGTCGATAAGACGGCACCTTGGTCGCTGGCAAAAAAAGAAACCGCGGCAGACCAGCTCAAAACAGTGCTCTATACCATGGCCGAGACGCTCCGCTGCCTCAGTCTGACGATATACCCGGTGATTCCAAAGAGTGCGCAGTCGATCTGCCTTCAGCTTGGTATTCCAGAACAATTCATAAACCCTCTGCTAAAAAACAAGATCGAATGGGGAGGCCTCAAACCCGGCATCATGATCCATAAAGGATCATCGCTTTTCCCACGCATCGAATCCAACCCAGGAGCCAAACCCGTGACCGAATCACCTGTCCCTTCGCAGCCAACCGCTGTCACACCGACGCTGACAGCTCCACCGACACCTCCGGCTCCGCCGCAAATCACCATCGACGACTTCATGAAAATCCAGCTCAAGACGGCGAAGGTTCTTTCTGCTGAGCGCGTACCGAAGTCGGAAAAACTGATCAAGCTTCAGGTTTCTCTCGGCACCGAACAACGTCAGATCGTGGCCGGGATCGGCAAGAAATACGAACCGGATTCGCTTGTAGGAAAAACCATCGTGATTGTGGCCAACCTCAAGCCGGCCAAGCTCATGGGCATTGAATCGCAGGGGATGGTGCTCGCGGCAGGTGACGCTGATGTACGAGGGCTGCTTACTGTTTTAGAAGAAGTTGATCCCGGCACCAAAGTGAAATGACTCGGATTGTCTTTCCTCCACTCGGATTACTCCTTGCTCTCATCCTGCTCCTCTGCGTAGCACCTCCGGCCAGAGGCCAGACACTTCCTGAGCTTCCCCTCAACGGACTGCCCCCAACCCTGGTGCTCGTCCGTGTTGTTGCGCAGGGTGCGATGGTGTTGGGTCGAGAAGTCGGTGGCGCCCGAGTGACCATCACCGATGTGGCGACCGGTCGGATCTTGGCAACCGGCCTGCAGCAAGGTGAGGCCGGTGATCAAAATCAAATCATGCGCACACCACATATGATGGACGAACCGATTTATAGCGCTCGTCCTGCTGCCGCCTTCACCACGACGTTGGAGTTGCAAAAACCGACCTTGGTGGAAATTGCAGCGGAAGGACCACTCGCCTATCCCACGGCGTTACAGAGGACTAAAAAGACGATCTTGCTAATTCCAGGCCAGGACCTCACCCAAGACGGCATTGTGCTGCACCTGTATGGATACCTCGTGCAGATCGAAAAACCCAGGCTACGTGAAGCCTTGATTGCGAAAGCCGATGTAACACTCCGCGCCTCAGTCCGAACACTCTCCGGCTCGTTGGTTCGTCCTCATGGAGACTGGGACTCACGGAAAATTCGCATTTATGGAGAGGTCTTGATCCGAGACCGAGTCATCGAGCGGCTGCAGATGTTTTACGACGAAGGGAGCCGGACCTTCGAAGCGCCGTTCTTCGTGCCACCGTCAGAAAAGACTCCCGACGGAATCACCTTGCGCGTGATCGCAACGGATTTGTCGACCGGCAATGCGGGAATGGACCAAGTCGATTATCCAATATTGAGCGAGCGGCTGCTCCCAAAATCGACACAATAGCTACGATGAGGACTCCCTGACATCCGGCTTCGAGACACACGGGGTCGGATATTCTTCAGAGAATCTCCTTGCCGGGCTCCGGCCACGAAAGACCTGCCCAGCAGCAGCGCCTGGGCAGCCTCACGTACTAACTGGAATGTTTCAAATTAGGTACGAGCGGGATCGTTATCAGAAACGAACTGACGTGATGAACATGCTTGGCGTGAAACTGAAAAACGGTCGCCTATCATGCAGAACATCTCTTTTTCACCGACGTGATGCTGTGAGACTCCCTATGTCGCCGCTTTAATGACGATGACCTGCCGCGCTACTTCGATCCCCTTGCGGAACACGCGTGCCTCTACAGTGTAGAATCCGTAGGGCTTGAGGCCTCTGGTGCACGTTGAGCTGTCATCGCCGAACAAGCAATAGGGCCTGACATATTCCGTGCGTTCGAGGGCGCCATTGACCCAGAACTCCACCAACACGGCACCCGACGCGTTTGTCGTCGCCTGCACGGCCCACGGCTCACCCCTCTCCGGAGATCCAAGAACGGCCAGGCTCAATGTTGCGGCAATTATGTTGATGCGTGAGGATGCGGTGACAGCAATAGCCCGGCGAGCCACTTCAACCCCATTACTCAGTATGCGCGCCTCCACGGTGTAGAATCCGTAGGGCTTTAAGACTCTGGTGCACGTTGAGTCGTTATCGTTGAACGCACAATAGGGGCTATGAGATTCCGTGCGTTCGAGGGCGCCATTGACCCAGAACTCCACCAACACGGCACCCGACGCGTTTGTCGTCGCCTGCACGGCCCACGGCTCACCCCTCTCCGGAGATCCAAGAACGGTCAAGCTGGCTGTTACAGGAGGTAGAGTGCTGTTTGAGGCAGCCGTGACCGTGATGGCCTGACGAACCACTTCAACCCCATTACTCAGGACGCGCGCCTCCACCGTGTAATTTCCAAAGGGATAGATAACCCTGGTGCAAGATGTGCCACTGTCGCCGAACGAGCAATAGGGGTTGGAACTGTCCATGAACGCAAGACTGCCATTGACCCAGAACTCCACGGATACAGCGCCCGATGCGTTCGTCACCACCTGCACGGCCCACGGCTCACCCTTATCCGGCGACCCGAGAACGTTCAGGCTCACTGCTGCACCAGCGGCAGTGAGCCTGATGGACTGGCGCGCCACTTCGACCCCATTGCTCAAGACGCGCGCCTCCACCGTGTAGCTTCCGAAGGGCTTCAGAACCCTGGTGCAAGCTGTGCCACTGTCGCCGAACGAGCAATAGGGACCGTTATATTCTGTGCCTTCGAGGGCGCCATTGACCCAGAACTCCACCAATACGGAACCCGACGCGTCTGTCGTCGCCTGCACGGCCCACGGCTCACCGTTGTCCGGCAACCCGAGAACGGCCAGACTCACGGTTGCGGTCTGAGGCGGCGGAGTCCCTGCAGGAATATAGGTCGCAACATTGCTTGGGCCCGATTCATTGTTTACAAGGTCGTATGCCGTGACCATATAGTACCGAATGTCGGTGGGTGTGCCGATGTTGAAACTGGTGACCGTTCCCAGCGTCGCGAGCACTGTCGCCGTCCCGGATGATTTCTCGCAGGGGGTTTGACTACATTCGTAGACACGGTAGCCCCCTAGATTAGAGCCACTACTGGCATTCCACGTCAATGTGGCTGCCATCGCAGCAGTCGACCACAACACGCACATAAGAGTCGCACTAATCATTCTTATCCATGCCATATGAATCACTTTATTAGTAAGTATTTTCACCACGGCAGAACGCACCTTTCTCAGACAAACGAATGTTGTCGGTATCACGCGCCCCTACTGAAATTGCGCTTAAGAAACTCGACTGGCCATGAAGTAGCGGAAGCCTAAAACTATTCACTTGCTCACTGGATGAACAAAAGCAAGGTACGTGCCGCTACAGAGTGAGAACCTTCAAAAGAAAAACCCTTCAGAATCAACACATGCAAAAAGAGATTTTTTAATGGTATTCGATGGCATTCATAGTGATTAGAGCTATCGGTACCCCATCGCTGCGCTGATTAAACCTTTTCTTTATTGCTTCTCAATAGTTACGATAGTGGATGAATTTGAATGCGCTGCTGCACAGGAACGGCCACTGAGAAACGTCTCCATAGTGGCATGTGCTGTTTTGAAAGCAGGAACGGTTCTGAGAAGACACGCTCGTGACAAACCAACTAAGAGTAGGAGCACAGAAGAAGGAGATTTTACTTCTCGTCTGTATCGACGACAGACGCGTTGCGAGGAGCTGACACGACGTGCGTGGTTACCGAGAAGTCTTACCGGACTTCATCACAAGTCCTGACCGTAGTCTGGCAAGTAGCCCAGCATAGTCAAGGGGATTAAAAACATCCTTTCAACGCTTGCTGTGAATTGATCACCGTGCGAGACTGTTGATATGACGGACCTCATCTCACACTCACATCTTCGGTCTCGACTCCGCCTGGCCCTAGCCATCAATGCCGTGATCATTGCGGCGGAGTTCATCGGCGGCTGGCTCCTGAACAGCATCGGGCTCATGAGTGACGCGGGGCACAACCTCGTCGATCAAGGGGCATTGTTCCTGGCCCTGTATGCCCATCTCCTGACCGCACGGCCCGCCTCTGAAAGCCGAACCTTCGGGTACCATCGGGCCGGCATTCTCGCGGCATTTTTGAACAGCTTCGTGCTGCTGCTTACCGCGATTGGTATCGCGCTCGTCGCCATGAAGCGTCTTCTGGAGCCGGTTTCCATCGATGGAGGATGGGTGATGGCCATTGCCGCCGTCAGTTTTGGAGCGAATCTCGGCATCGCGTTCTTGCTCCAACAGGGCGCGAAAGACGACCTGAATATTCGAGGCGCGTTCTGGCATATGTTGGGAGACGCCTGGGTCTCGCTCGGCGTCGTGGTGAGCGGTGGCGCCATTCTACTGACCGGCTGGACGGTTCTGGACCCGCTCATTAGTCTGCTGGTCGTCGGCGTGATCCTCCGAGGAGCCTGGCCGATCTTTAAGGAGTCGATGGAGGTGCTCTTAGAATCGACACCGCCTGGCATTCAGGCATCCCAGGTTGCGGCCACGATGGAAGCGATTCCTGGCGTCAAGAACGTGCACGATCTCCACATCTGGGCAGTCGAGCCACGCTTGATCATGCTGACCAGCCACGTCATGATCGACCGCCATCACACCTCGCATGAGTTGCTCCAATCGATCCAGAATCGGATCACGGCAGACTTCGGGATCAAACACATGACCATTCAATTGGAAACTGAGTGCTGCGATCCGGACGACATCCATTGCGACCTCCGGAAGCTGGCTGAGCAGCACCATGAAACCCACACCTTCGCCCATCATCACTGACCAATACTGACTCGCCAAACAATTCGCTCATATCTGTGCAGCCTATTGTTGATGAGGGAATAGTCGCGATAGCTCCCACCGCTTCCGAGAAATGCCCAAGATTGGGGGCGACGGAGACCGCGCTCTGGCAGGCCGGCCATAAAAGTCAGGCCGTCTCACGGCCAACTTTGGCCTGACAAATGGTTCTATGTTTCTGATATTCTAGCCTCGTTTTTCACAACATAGACACGCGTTTCACTGATGTAAGGCTTCTTGCAACGACACATCTCACTCTCAGAAATTATCAAAAAGGGGGAAGTCGGATGTTTCCCAAACCAATAGGCAACACGCTTCTCGTCTTTTCCTTATTGCTGTCGATCGCGGGGTGTTTTGCTCGCGAGCATGTCGTGCGCCCACCAACACCGGAAGAACGTCCTCCGGTCCAGAACCCACTGATTCCCGCGACAGATTCGACGATCACAATGCCCATTACAATAGACCTGTCGTCCTTTCTCAATCAGGTCAACGACGGAAACGTCATCCCGAAGAAATTCGATCATTGGGGGAGCTACATCAAGAATCCCAAAGGGGTCGACTACAAATACTACGCAGAGCGGGATGATTTTTCGATGATGCCTTCAGGCTCGAACGCATCGATCAGCTCAGTTCAGGGCACGACTCTCCGCGACTGGTGGAAAGGCATCGAGCCAGCAGGCTCTCACATTTCCATCAGCTCCGCGCTTCGTTACAAGATTGGGGCCCCTCCACACAGTCTCTGCGGCGAGGGCAATGAGTGGCCCAAACAGGGTGCCGTGCAAGGAAACATCGCCATGGGGCTGACACCAAGCTACGGCGTCTCAGCATCGGTCAACGGCGTGACGATATCCACCGTTGATGCCTGCACCTCCCGCAACATCGATCTCGAAGTGGTCCAGGAGGTTAAAAATAAGCTGGCGGAGAGTGTCCATGGTGGACTCACCAACACGGTTGCAAGAATCAACACGCTGACCGTCAAACCGCAGTTGGAAGAGGTGTGGAACACCCTGCGCAACCCGATACCGGTTGAGCCGAATGTCTGGCTCCTGCTCAATGTTGATCGCGTACAGCATACGGGCTTTTCAGGGATTGGACGCAATGCCGACGGTACGATTCAAATCATCGCAAAGCCGGTGATGGTCTTTGGCCCTGAACCATCTTCGTCCTCCGCAGGACTTCCCCCACTCGACACCGAACTGACGCCCGCCGGCTTTCACGTCGTGACCGATACTCAACTGGACTATGCCGAACTCTCCAAGGTACTGACGAATCGCCTCAAAGGACGCCGTCTTCAACAAGACGGGAAAATTATCGTGATCGTGAATGCCTGGATTTATGGCAACGGCGGCAACCAAGTCATCTTACGAATCGATCTCGACGGGGATGTCAAAGGCCATCTGTATTTGGTCGGAAAACCTGAGATCAACGCGCTTACACAAACCGTCTATATCAGCCATCTCCAGTACGATCGCGCGACCGAACAACTCCTTCAGACAACGGCCACATGGCTCCTCCGTACATCATTGCGGGAGCTGGTTGCCAGCGAAGCCGTGCTCGGTGTGGCACCGGCTACGGACCGCGTGAGAGACCGACTTGCGAAGGCACTGAATCGAGCTGTCAGTCCGACTGTTTCACTCAAGGGGACTGTGGAATCTGTTCGCGGCATTGGAGTATTTGCCGATGCGAAAGCGCTGCATGTCCGCGCAATGAGTGATGGAACGCTTGGAGTGACCATGACGAGTAAACCATAAGGTCACGTTCCGACGAACCAATAGAGCTGCGGGGAGTCTCCAGGGCTGCTCCAACATCGGCGGCAGCCCCCTATCGCAGAAATGTCAGCCAGAGATAGATGGTGCTGAGCGCCACCGATCCGACCATCACCGGGAACCCGTACTTAAAAAACTGCCAAAAAGAGATTCGATATCCTGATTTTCTCGCGATGTCGACGATCACGACATTGGCACTGGCGCCGATGATCGTGCCGTTCCCGCCAAGACAAGCCCCCAAGGCCAATGCCCACCAGAGCGGGATGATGTCCGGTTGATGTACAAGCGTCGTATAGTCGGTAATCTCCGGATGCAGCGATCGCGCAAGATCCACGATCAAGGGGTTCATCGCCGCCACATACGGAATGTTATCCACTGCGGCAGAGAGCATGGCCGATCCCCATAACACCGCCATGGTGGATCCTGTCAGATTTCCGCTCGTGACCGCGACCAGTTGATCGGCCAAATACCGGATCACGCCGACTTTGACCAACCCACCCACCAGGATAAACAAGCCGACGAAAAAAAAGATGGTCTTCCATTCCACCTCAGCGAGATAGGTCAAGTCTTCGGCATCTTCAGGCTTGAGTCGCGCATGCCCGATCAGCATGAACAAGCTCGCGCCGAGAAGCGCGATCGTGGCCGGTTCTAAATGGACAAGTGAATGGAGGCAGAAACCCACATTGACGACCGCCAGCA
Source organism: uncultured Nitrospira sp. (assembly GCA_902500705.1). Classification (GTDB taxonomy): domain Bacteria; phylum Nitrospirota; class Nitrospiria; order Nitrospirales; family Nitrospiraceae; genus Nitrospira_D. The sequence continues at coordinate 26,502 of CABVRR010000012.1, read as the reverse complement.
AAACCAGACAGCGGCGCAAGAAGGCCTCATCCGGAACCGCTTCTCGGGAATTCAACGCAAGCACAGCCTGCCGCAGATGCGGCGCCACCGTCATCGTTCGACCTAAGATCAACCACAGGGCCGTTAAAAACACCACCATAATTGCGACGACGATCGGCCCCATGACCACCAAAAAGTCGAGATAACTGAGCTCCGCCTTGCTGGCGATCATGATATTCGGCGGATCCCCGACAAGCGTTGCGGCCCCGCCGATATTGGAAGCCATGGCTTCCGTCACCAAAAACGTGACCGGATTCAGCTCTAATCGCTTGGTGATCGCCAGCGTCACCGGCGCCATGAGCAATACCGTCGTGACGTTGTCGAGCATAGCCGACAACACGGCCGTCAGGATGGCCAACAGCATCAACAGGCGGAACGGTTTGGCATCAGCTCGTTGCGCCGCCCAAATCGCCATCACTTCAAACAGTCCGGTTTCCCGCACGATATTGACAATGACCATCATGCCGATCAAGAGAAAGACAACGTTGTGATCCACCCCGAACTCATGGGAATAGAACGCCTCTTCCTGCGAAACCACACCGAGACTGATCATCAGCGCCGCGCCGAACATGGCCGCGATCGTCTTATGCACTCGTTCGGTCACGATGAACAGATAACACACGCCGAAAATAATGAGCGCTAGAGAGAGAGCCGACATGCAATTCCTCGCTGCCGAAGTTGAAAGGTGACAAAATTCATCGCATTATTACGAGCTGCCGCTCACAATGCAAACAGAGTTGCCTTTCTAATACGTGAATCTGTATCACCTAGCAACCGAGCACTCCTGCCAAACCTCAACTACCGACAGCCGTTAGGACGGCGTCTCCTGCCCCTCCATCCACCCATTCAGTCTCGTTGATAGTGATGAGCTGCCGACGAACGGACAGCGCTCGACATCCCGTGAACGGAGCTCTCAATCCCCGTCAAGAAGGGATGTATCGGCGAAAGAAACGGCTCGCCCAGATGTTGGGGAAAAGTTCTACCAATGCCGGAAGGGGCCGGAGTCCAGGTGCACGTAGCTCGAACGCTTATAGAAACCAATCCCGCCATACCGCAGGTCGAGCGCAGCTTGACGAAGCTTCGTGGTGGAAATACCAGGAATGAGAAGATCGATCGCTTGCCCCTGCATGTGCAAGCTATTCTTGGCGACACGTCGGTCCGTCCGAACCAACATGGCATTATACTCGGGAGAGCGAAAGCCGGAAATCACATGAATCTCTTGCTGCGTACCGAGTTTTTTCTGCACCAAGTTCACGTGCTCCAGCACACGCACATCAATAGCCCCGACTTCACCCGTGTAGTGACAGCGTAAGAGATAATTCACATCATCAAGCGCCGTGAGATCATAGTTCCCGGCTTCGTCACGGTAGGCAACGTCCAACCGCTCGTTGGTCCACACATTCACCAGCGTCAACCTGCCCTCAGGAAGCTCGCGAGCCTGCACCGGCTGTGGACTGACCACACGACCGCTCAATAACAGTGTTCCCATCAGAGACACCTGAAGAACCGCTCGCCTGGTCCAGGTCCATTCGGACTGATCTGTAGTGCTCACTGAAACAGCTCCTCATGACGAAGAATGGTTAATCATCGCGCACACAACGCTCTCGGCCTTGTAGCAAAAATCAAAAATCTGGTCAAACTATTTATCCAGGCGACGCTAAAGCGTTGCTCAATTGTCGTTTTATTAGCCATAACTGTATGGCAATGCATTCACTTAAACATTAAGTGATGTAGGCATTTTCATTCTATTTTTAGAATAGTGTATCGATCAGATCGAGGGGCAAAGCAATTGTCGCACACCAGTGAGGCCAATCAGCCCCTCTATGATTTCACCTCTTGCACCTGTTTCAGAAATCGTTTTCTTTCTAGACTGAATCACGGACACCGGGTAAGATCAGAAAAAATCGGAAGCATGCGTATGGCCACCATTTTAGTCATTGACGACGAACCATCGATCCGAGGGCTTCTGAAAGAAGTCCTCGTGAAGGCGGGACATCGTGTGCTGGAAGCAGAGGACGGACGCAAAGGACTCATGCTCTATCAGAAGGAACCGGTAGACCTTGTGATCATGGACTTGCTGATGCCGGAAACGGACGGCCTTGAGGCTACGCTTCAGCTCACGCGTGAATACATGAACGCCAAAGTGATCGCCATCACGGGAGCGCAAGGCGACCACAATTTCCTGGACGTCGCCAAACTCTTCGGTGCCTGTCGGGCCTTTGAAAAGCCCTTTGACCTCAACACGCTCCTGGACGCGGTCAAAGAAGAACTCGCGGCTTAATTCAAAACAAGTCCCATCCTTCTCGCCTCCACCCCATCTAGACAAGAGTCTGATTGTTTCAAGCAGCATAGACGAGTCACCCATCAACCCTTGCGCATCTTCGCATGCGCGCTCAGTACAGCACAGCGCCCTAGCGTCTAGCATGACGCCTACGGATTAGGATATGGTGAAGGAACCATGCAGGCGTTTAGATAACCGCAGCAGATGGGCGTCACGATACGTCAAAAGCTTAGAGGGTTGACGGTAACGAGCAGAGTTCTCTGGCTCTTGCTGATCGTGCTGTCTCTCGCACCCCTGTTCCCATTGAGCAATTATGTGGGACATTCGCACTGGGATCTCATTCGCTGGATTCCCTTTCAAGACTTCTCCCTTTCCAGGGACACGCTGAAAGACATTGGCGGAAATGTCCTTTGGTTCATGATGCTCGGATACCTGTTGCACTACCAGCTGCAGAACGGTTCACCCCCACGCCGAAGCATTGCAACAATCACCGTCGTTGCGGTCGGCATCTCGCTGTCAATCGAATTGTTCCAAGTCTTTTGCCACAACCGCACCCCCTCGATGACGGACGTGATCTGCAACGGGATTGGTGCCGGTATCGGCGGATACCTTGCTGAAAAGCAACGTGCCGCCGCTGCCACGGGGCTCACGTATGAGAGAATATTCAAAGGTGAGAGCCCGAAAGCGCTTTCCTAGCATAGCCGTTCCCCTCACGGTCCCATGCTCAGCGTTTTCCGCGCAAGACCGCGCATCATCGCCGGATCGGCGTATCCCACCTCGCTGAGGGCATCCATCAAGTGCATCCCCTTCACTGCGACCAAGTCCTGCGCTTTAGCATAATTTTTTGCGCTGAACCGCGCTACAGCCGGCTGTCCGTTTATGATCTGACAGGCCAACACCTCGCCGTTCACCTCAAGTGTGCCGCCATGTTCGATGAGCGTTTGGGCCTGCCTTACGGTGATCCCGTGAAGTTCGGCGAATGCTTGTAGCCCTCCGGTCTCGATCAGCCGACCATCCGGCATGATGCAGAGCCGCTTGAAATGCGGTGACCAGTCCTTGCGGAAATCGACATACTTGATGTCGCCGCCCTTCGCGATGGCACGATCGATCGTCCGATAATCCAAGCCCAAATTCTTCTGTCGTAGTTTGGTTTGCAACTCGCCCGGCAGGGTCCTCAGAAAAACCTCCCACGCCGCCTCGATCAACGGAAGCGCTCGGGATCGAGCCATCTGCTCAGCCTCGGCAAACTGCATCAGGTCTAATGTCCATGTCTGTTTCGGGGACGGTCCGGCTGAATCAACCCAACACGCAAACAATCCACGCGTGAGAATGCCACCGACTTGTGGATAAACGTACGTTCCCCCGGTCGTCAACAAGGTCGTCATCGTCTCAAGCGGAACGTCGTAGCTTTCAGACAGAACCTTGGCATGGGCTGAGAGTTCCTCCGGCTCCGTCATCGCGCACACGGTGACATTTCCAGGAGCATCGAACTCCGAATAGTCTTCCACGATGTTATAGAGCACCGTCCGCTTCGGCTTGTCGGCCTTCTTCTTAATCTTGAACATACGCTACCTTCCAACCATCAGCGTGATGGACGAGGCTGCAGATGGTCGTACGGCGGCAAGGTCTGCAACCGCCGATCCTCCACCGGCCCACCGATCGTAAAGTGATAGAGCGATTGAATGGCTAGACTCTGAATGCCGACGATCTCGTGGACCGGATCATCGAAGAAGCAACCGATGCCCGTCGCCCGCACTCCTGCCGCTTCCGCCTCTAGATACAAGACCTGTCCAAGCAGGCCCGCTTCCCAAAACATGCGTGGATACCACCAGGCGCCACGCTCTCGCAACGTTCCCTCGAACTCCGCCAACATGCCGAACGAGAACGCGCTGTCGCCGGCAATGTCCTGATGACAACTCACCTGGGCTGCGAGTTTTTTGGCATCACCTTCCAGCAACCGATACAGAGGTAGACCATCGGGACAGCCCGGCGCGACCGTCCAGATCAATTCAGAATTCATGACCTGCTGAACAAAAGACAACTTTCTGACATCCCGCACAAGACAATACAACCCCGGTGGGAGCCCATCCACGCGATGAATAAAGATCAACAGATGAATAGCCGGATCATAGGGCCAGACATCCCACGGCATCGGCCGTTCCAACTGCGGACGCTCCGCCTCCGGCATGACCCGTTGCATCATGTGAAAAAACGTCGCCGCGGAAATCGATGTGGTTCCGTCAAACGCAACGGCGCTGCGACGCTGATGAATGATGTGGCCTGCGGTGGGACCATCACCGCCACCGCTCGTACTTCGCGAAACATGACACGTATCAGATGAAGAGAACTGTTGTATGTGACAGTCGATGACCGGCCTATCCGCCTGTCTTTTCCACGAGGCCTCGGCGGCCTCGTCGATGAGGCCCCAATGAGCGCCATGCTCGCCGCTCAACCGATTCGCCGTCCCATGCCAAGTTCCGCCTGCCAATTCTTGTACGGCCACCGCGTCAAGAAACAATGGGAATGACTGCTCTTTCGGTCGTTTGACATCGTCAGGCCAAACCATCGCCAGACAATCAGGATGTTCCGGTTCGGCTTCTCCAAAATCTTCCTTGCGATCTGTCCCGAGTAGCATCGCCACGGTGTCTTGATCCACACTATCCAGCAGCACCATCTTCCAACCCAGCGTTGCCGCGGCAATCCGCGCGGACCCGATCGCATGGCCGACATCATGATTGCAGTAGCGAAACGCTCGTTCGCCGTATTTCCAGGCTTCGCGCCAATGCACCGAGGTCAAGCCGAACAAGAACGCACCTGGCGGAAACGGCGCCAGCAGGCGCGTCATGAGTTCAATTGGGAACGCTGCCCGCAATTCCACCCCATGCTCTCTCGGTGCATAGTGATAGAGCCCCGGCCTCAGGTCGAGCCCATCAATCTGAGGCAAGACCACATAGCCTTCCGTCGGATGCAAATTGCCGGACGACGGATTGCTTCGCAGCGGCCACACCGACTCACCCGCCTTCTTCCAAGCCGACAAGGCTAATGCGTACTCGAAGAATCGAGAAATGGTCCGCACATTCACAGGCTGGCTGGGAACGACCTCTTGTCCGTAAATCGCATCATAGGCGGGCGACCGCGGCTCTTCATCCGACTTGAGCAAGGGAAGCGAGATCAGCGGAGCCCCCTCGAACCGCCGAAAAGGATCCGGCTGATTCGTCCAATCAAGAAACCCGGCAGAGCGCGCATAACGATTGAACTGGTGCTTGGTCTGGATGTGATAGTGGATAACTCGCCCCACAGAATCATTGGGAATGGAATCAGCAGACACTGCGTGAGAAGATGGATCAGTATTCATCGTGAGAGTGACTCATAGTCTAACGAGCCCAAGAAGTGAAAGTAAATCTGTCCCGACCATACCCGGTTGTATTGGCTTAGATAGCCAGATATGCTTCGTCCATGATTTCTCAGATATACGATCAACAACTACCGCCTATGTACGTGCCGTCATCCACTAAATGAACGGCTTTCTTCTTATTATGAAGTTGAAGCCTTGGAAGTAACGATGCAATTTGATTCTGCCCTCGCCGCGCAAGAAGCTTTTTACCAAGCCAAAGACGAACTTGGCTCGGACTGGGATACCGCCGTTGAGCTAGAGGAGACTTTTTCTTCCAATGCCGGTGCGACAGCGCGAGAGGCTTATGAGGGCTTGCTGGCGCTTGCCCAACAGTACTCCAACGCCCATTCGTTCCATGCCTTTTGTATCTATATCACCTGGCAACAGGCGACAGAGGAGACGATTGCGCGTCACTTTGAAACAGGCATAACACTCTGTGAAGCGTATCTTGCCTCTCGTGAATCGCGAGCAGAGCGAGATGTTGAACAGATCGAAGAGCTGTACGGTTCGTTCAGAGCTGGGCTGGGACTGGAGGAAGAGGACGAACTACAGGTTGAATATAGACGCGACACGCCGAAAGGCGGGGACTAGAAAGCTATATCGCGCACACGTGAAGCACTCCTCGCCGGATGAGATCCGAACAACGACGCAATTGATGGGTGACGACCATACACATCGTGCGAGAATTTTTCTCCATCGCGGGGACCTGCTTCAAGCTCGCGCGGCTTGGGAGGCAGCGGTCGCCGAGGACCGAACGGCAGGTAGTCCACAAGCACTGTCGGATTCTCTTGGAAACCTGGGCAACACCTGTGCCCTCATGAGCGATTTTCCACGCGCAGAACAATGCTACCGAGAAGTTCTCCAGATCCAGCGGACCGAGCGCAACCTCACCGCCGTCGCTCACACCTTGGTCAACCTCGGCAACCTGCATATCGCATCCGACCATCCGGAGAAAGCCCGTCCCTATTACCTTGAGGCCTTGGATCTCCTCCGCCAGTTACAAGACGACCGCGGACTCGGCATTCTCTACAACAACCTCGCACTGCAAGAAGCCCGTGACGGACAGTGGGATCAGGCCGTGGCGTCATTTCAACAAGCACTCGATCACCATCGAACGGTCGGCAATGAAGAGGGGCTCGCCGTCACCTATAGTCAACTCGGTAAATGCTATCTCGATCAGGGCGACCTCATCAGAGCCGAACGCTGTTTGAACAACGCCTCGGAACACTACATTAAACTCGGGAACGAACCGGCTGAGGCGGCGGTGCTCCGTCTTCTCACAACCCTATACGAGACCCGCCAAGATTCGGTTTCGGCGCTCCGGTGCCTCACGCGTGTGGTGGCCCTTGACCAACGCTATGCGTTACCGGAGCTGCAAGCCGATTCCGCCCACCTCGCCAATCTCAGTTCATCCTAATAAGCCTCTCCGGCATAACTCCATCTGCACTCATCCTTTTGAACCTTCGTCCAACCATCTTCAGTTTCGCCTCAACCCACACCGCGTGCACTTCTGGACAGAATGCAATCCTCTGCTACCTTTGGAGCAACACACCTGGATGCCTGTTGATCAAGTTTTACCGCACACAAGCCGACAGGATACTGACGTGGAGACAGTGACAATATGGCTTTGTTCGCTCAACGGTTCGCAGCTCTGGCATTCGGAATGATACTGACGGCGTCATTCGCTCAAGCTGGAGAGGTCTCTCCCTCTATCACGGTCGGTACGCAGGAAGTCGGGCTCACCGCCGGCTATATGTTCTCGCACCGACTCACCGAACTACACAAAACCAAACAACATGGACCGGCGCTGATGCCGTCGTGGATGATCACGATCACCGACCCCATCGGCGACAGCTGGTATCGTGGGCAGATCTCCCTTGGCGCGGAGATGGTCTACCTAGAATTCCGAGAGCCGATTGTGACCCATGGCATCGGATTCACGCCAAGGATCAAGTACACCTTTGTTGCGCTGGATCGGTTCCGCCCATACCTGGAATTTACCGGTGGACCCTTCTGGACTGATCTTGGAGGTCGCGTTCGGGAACAAGCAAACGAGTTCAACTTTATCTTGTCCGGTGGCGTGGGTGCGTCGTGGTTCATCACCCCACAACTCGCATTCAACGCCGGGTATCGCTTTCATCATATTTCCAATGCCGGCACGGCATTCCCCAATCTCGGACTGAATGCCAGTCTGCCCTTCGCAGGATTTTCATTCTTTTTCTGAGGAGGCGGCGATCATGACGACGAACATGCTCCGTTGGTCGGTACTGAGTGTCGTGGGATTCGTCCTGTGTGGCATCACGGGATGCACCAGGTGGATCGATGTCAAACCACCCTTAGCTGATCCCAACGAAACCATGACACACTCGCTCCCCGCTGATGAACGGGTCCCGTTCGTGACCAACGCATTTCACCTCACACGAAACGGGTCGTCGCAATATCCCTCTGTCGATCTCGAGCGACGGATCTTGAGCAGCGTCCAAGAGACGAATCTGTTTTCGACCTTATCGCCGCTCGGAGAGAAGTCCGACTCGCTCGGAGACAAGGTTGTCTCCGCGCGCATCACCGTCGACGAAACTATCGAACCGCATTCCTGGCTCTCGGCATTCAAAGGTATCGTCATCGGAGGATCCATGTTTCTCCTCTCCCCGTTCATCGACCTGGAATATGGGTACACCGCGACGGTCGCCCTTGAGCTGGAGCGTTGGGACGGTCACGTCGCGCGCTACGAAGGTCGTTCGTCCGGCGCCGTGCATTACAAGTTGTTCGGTGCCACGCCGGTCATGATTGATGAGCTCAAAGGACATGTGACGGACGCCTGTCTCACCAACTTGGTAGGACAACTGGTGCGTGATACCACGCTCTATATGGCCAGCAGCGCCCCGCTCCTCGATACCGGGATTCGCACGGTGACGGTGAAGGCCAAACGCCCCGCAACGACACACCACACTCGGACGCTCGTTCCAGCCACGACACCATAGCCGTCCAGGTCGCCGATCCGACCATCGTTCCCATCTGGCCGATCCTATCGTCCCAGTGGTATAGTACCGCTCAGGCACTGGAACCATGATCGATGGACATTGATGCGTTTCGTCAGATGGTCGCCAAGAATCCCAAGGGATTCCTCGGCCGCTATGGACTCGGCAATAAGATTCTTCAGGAACAGGGCAGTACCGAAGAAGCCGTTGAACATCTGACCGTCGCCACACAGTTGGACCCGACGCATGCGGCCTCGCATCTGGCGCTGGGACGCGCATTGGTCAGCCTGGGAAGACTCACAGATGCGAAACCCGTTCTGACTGCTGGTATCGAAGCGGTGCTTTCTGGACAATCCAACGGCGGCAAGGACCTGGTACCCGAGATGCAGGCGTTGCTACACTCGCTTTCATGAATGTGCTCTTCCATACATAAAGGAGTCTCTCCGTGAACCTCGATGATGCCAGAAAACGAATTGAATCAGCCGTCACGCAATATGGCCAACACGCCGCCCCCGCCATTGACCTCGTCATGGCGGAAGTCCGCTCGGATTTAGGTGCCGGCGCCTTCAATGAATTGGTTGACGAGTTTGATCTAGAGTTGACGTACAACATTCCTCCGATGGAGTCGGACCACTCCAGCAGTTGAGCATCGTCTGCTCCCTCTCTCATGCGCGCATGACGTTTACCTTCTCCTACCTATGCCGCTGATCTGGGCCGCCATCTCAGGACATGGATTTGGTCATGCCGCGCAAGTCGTGCCGGTGCTCAATGCACTCGGCTGCCTGGTTCCCGACCTACGCATCCTCCTGCGCACGACCGTCCCGCCCTCCTTCTTCAACGGCCGCCTCACTCCTCCGTGGGAAATGAGTCCCGTTCAGCAAGATGTCGGATGCATTCAACAGGGCCCACTGAAGATCGATGTAGAAGGTACGTGGCGCGAGCACCACCGATTTCATAGTTCCTGGGAGGAACGGCTTCAGACCGAGATCAACGCGATGCGGGCCGCCGCCCCGACGATCGTCCTGGCCGACACGCCATACCTGGCCTTAGCAGCGGGACACGCGGCGGCGATTCCTACCGTGGCACTCGCCAGTTTTACCTGGGACCTTGTGCTGTCCCAGTATGTCGCACCCTCAACGATCGACGGCCCGGCAATCCTCCGGTTGATTCGACAAGCGTATGCCCACACTGATCTCGCCCTACGAATCACTCCAGCTCCGGAGATAGAGAGCTTTCCCCGCGCCATCAATATCGGGCCGATCGCCGAACCTGCACCTTCCGCTCGTGAACAATTGACCGACTACCTAGAGTTGGCCCCGGGTGAACGAACTGTGCTTGTCGGGTTCGGCGGAATTCCTCTGGATTCGCTCCCGTTCGAGCGCCTGGAGTCGCTCACCGGATACCGATTCCTCTTCGACGGCACGGTTCCACCAGGAAGCCGACGATTCGCCTCCACTGCATCTCTCCCGTTTCCATTCAAGACACTGATGGCGTCGGTCGATGCCATCATGACGAAACCGGGCTACGGAACCGTGGTCGAAGCAGTCGCGTTACGAACCCCCATGGTGTATGTCCGTCGGTACAATTTTGCCGACGAACGGTCCCTCGTCGACTATCTCCATTCTTATGGAAGCGGCGTAGAACTCTCAATAGACGATTTCGTGCAAGGCCGGTGGCTGGCAACACTCGAACGAGTCTTTGATCTCCCACCACCCATCGCACCTCCGGTCCCGACAGGAGCCAATGACGCAGCGACAGCCATCGCAAAGATGCTGTAGAATTTTTCGCCTGTCATCACCATCTTATCTGGAACTTTTCTCTTATAACGTGTGACGCTCCTGCCCGGATCTTGACAGGCTCTCCACCGACGACTATCGTGTGAAACCGTACGCTCTTGAGATCGGGAAGAGAGGCACCGTGAACCTCCGCATTGCAGATAATGTCGTCTTTCGTAATTTGGCAGACGAATCCGTGCTATTGAATCTCGACACCGGAACGTATTTCGGACTTGATGCTGTCGGCACTCGCCTCTGGCACCTTGTCGCCGAACATGGCTCCACCGCATCGGCCATCACACGCCTTCTCGCCGAATACGACGTGGACGAACCACGACTCCAACAAGACGTCCACGCCTTGATCACGCAGCTTGTCGCAAAAGGGTTATTGAAAACCGATGCTGCGGAAACTCCGTCGGCTCACTGACCTTTCACTGACCGAGCACATTCTCTTCATTCAGTTCATCGCTCTATCGTACGGCTTACGCATCGCACTCTCGTCACTCTCTCTTCCTCGATTCATGTCGCTCCTCTCATCCATGCGCGGTCATTTTCTCCTCGACTGGATTCCGGTCTTCCATCTTCGGTGCGAAACTCATCGTCTGCTGCATCTCATCGACCTCGCAACGACAGTGAGCCACGGAAGCGGTCGCTGTCTTCCGCGTTCGCTCCTTACCATCTGGTTACTCAGTCGACATCATTCTTCCATTACCCTCTGCCTTGGCATCAGCAAAAACAGGGGCTCTCTCCAGGGACATGCATGGGTCGAACAAGATGGAGTCGTGGTGGGTGATACACGCTCTTTTACCGATCATTACACACTGGTCCATCGGCTTCCTGCATGAGCGGCCTCGCCGGAATGTACAACCTCAATGGAGATCCCGTTGATGCTGCCCTTGTGGCTCGTATGAGCCACCGAGTCGCCCACCGTGGGCCGGACGCCTTGAGATGCTGGGTGAACGGTCCCGTAGGGATCGGTCACGCTCTGCTCCAGACAACACCGGAATCAGTATTGGAGCGCCAACCTTGGTTGGATGAGTCCGCAACTCTTTGCTTGGCACTGGATGGACGAATAGATAATCGGGGAGACCTGATCCAGCATTTCGCTACGTCCGACGTGCCGCTTCGGAACGAGACTGATGCCGAGTTGGTGCTGCGTGCCTATCAGCAATGGGGCGAACAGTGCCTCGAACATCTTGTCGGAGACTTTGCATTGGTCGTTTGGGACGGACAACGCCGTCAGCTCTTCTGCGCGCGTGATATTCTTGGCCTGAAACCATTCTATTACTGCCGATTGGGGACCAGCTTTTACTGGGCGTCTGAGATTCCCCCGCTTTTTGAGTGTGCGGGTATTCCTCGTCGCCCTCATGACGCCATGGTTGCCGAATTCTTGAGTGGGATCGTCGTCACGAA